>NZ_JAGPYQ010000001.1:2711407-3012674 GCF_018070025.1 Streptomyces liliiviolaceus | reverse complement strand
TTCACGTACCGCGGTTCGCACGCGTCGGCGTGTGCCCAGTCACCGGTCAGCAGCGCGCCGAGCAGTTCGAGGGCCCCCGCCGAGGGTACGACGCTGCCGGGCACCCGGCAGTCGACGCAGACGGAACCTCCCGCGGCGACCGAGAAGAAGCGATTCGGTCCGGGCATGCCGCATTTGGCGCAGTCGCTGAAGCTGGGCGCGTACCCGTTCACGGCGAGGGACCGCAGCAAGAAGGCGTCGAGGATGAGGTGCGGCTCGTGCTCGCCCTGCGCGAGGGTGCGCAGCCCGCCGACGAGCAGCAGGTACTGCTGGACGGCGGGCTCGCCCTCGTGGTCCGTGAACCGCTCGGCCGTCTCCAGCATGGCCGTCCCGGCGGTGTACCGGGCGTAGTCGGTGACGATCCCGCCGCCGTACGGAGCGATCGTCTCGCTCTGCGTGCACAGCGGCAGCCCGCGGCCGATCAGCTCGCTCCCGCGCGCGAAGAACTGCACGTCGACGTGGGAGAAGGGTTCGAGCCGGGCCCCGAACTTCGACTTCGTCCGGCGCACCCCGCGGGCCACGGCCCGTACGCGTCCGTGACCGCGCGTGAGCAAGGTGATGATCCGGTCCGCCTCACCCAGCTTCTGGGTGCGCAGCACGATGCCGTCGTCGCGGAACAGGCTCATGGCCCCATTCTCCCGTACGCGGGCGGCGGGTGCGGCCGGGGTCCTTTCAAGGGACCTCGCCCCGGCTGCGTGCGTTGGCGTACGCGGTGGCGGCGCTGAGCCGTTCCGCCACGGTGGCTCCCCGGACGGTGTCCGGTGCGCAGTCCCACTCCCGGCCGCCACCGTAGGGCCGCAGTTGCAGGTACGGGCCCTCGTGGCCCATCACCCTGCCCACCCGGCCGCTGCTGGTGTCGACGACGTACATCCCCACGATCGGCTTCACCGGAGCACCGCCGCGAGCCGGGCCGCCGTCTCGACGGAACACCGGCCGAGTTCCACGAGGGGGCATGGCGCCTCCCGCGCCAAAGTCACCGGGTCGATCCGGAGTGTCGGCAGCTTAATTCCTGCGGTTGCGAGTGCTTCGCGCAATTCCTTCACCGTTTCCTCCGCTTGTTCGACGCAGGCCGTCGCGTGCTGTGCGTCGGTTGCCTGGCGGGCAGACCTCACGGGTGTTCCCCTTCCCTTTCGGGTTCTACTCTTTCCCTCTCCACGATGGCGCCCACCACTTACTCTTTGGAAGACCTCTACTCTCAGCAACGCCGATGCAGTACAGGGGGTTTTCCATGGCCAATGGTTCACGGCAGGCGGCTTGGGAGTTCTTCGGAACAGAGCTGAAGAGACACCGGGAGGAGGCGGGCCTGACACAGGCGGAGTTGGGTTATCGCGTTTTTGTGTCGGGCGGCTACATCGGGCAATTCGAACAGGCAATTCGTAAGCCGCAGTTGGATGTGGCGGCGCGTATCGACGAGGTCCTACAAACCGCCGGCTTTTTCGAGCGCCTGTGGCAAAAACTGATCAAGGACCAGCCCTATACCGAGTACTTCGCACACGTGGTGGAGCTGGAACGGCTGGCGACTGCGATCAGCGAGTACGCCCCCACCGTGGTCCCCGGGCTCCTACAGACGCGGGAGTACGCACAGGCGGTCTTCCTGGCAGGCAACCCGCTGGCCCCGGACAGCTACATCGAGGAACTGCTCAAGGGGCGCATGGACCGGACGCGACTCCTCAAGGACGCTACTAGGCCCGTGTATTGGGCGGTCCTCCACGAGACGGTCCTGCGCGTCGCCGTAGGCGGCCCGAAGGTCATGGCCCACCAGCTGGACCACATCGTGACGCTGACGCAGGAACGCAAGGTACTGCTGCAGGTGCTGCCGTTCTCGGCTGGAGCACACCGAGAGATGGGCAAGATGATGAAGCTCATGGAGTTCGAGGATGCTCCGCCAACTGTCTACACAGAGGCGGTTCTTTCAGGAAATCTGCTGGACGAACCGGCAGTGGTGAAGCGGACCCAATCGTCCTACGATCTCATCAGGGCCGCCGCGCTGTCACCGGAGGCGTCCCTGACCTTGATCCAGTCGGCGGCAGAGGACCATAAGCAATGCGGGAGTACGACCTGAGCGCTGCCCGTTGGCGCAAGAGCAGCCACAGCGGAGGCAGCGGCGGCGAAGACTGCGTCGAGGTAGCCGACGGAGTCCCCGGCATCGTCCCCGTGCGGGACAGCAAAATCGGCGCGGGGCCCGTCCTGCTCGTCGGGACCCGCGCCTGGACGGCGTTCGTCGACGCCGTGGCGGCGTGACGCTCACCGAAGCGCTTCGGACTATTCGGGTGCGTGCGCCGCAATGGGATGACCATAAAGCCGTCAAAATCATTGCCGCGGAATTCGTCAGGCGGACTTTCGCCCGTACTGCCGTGCCAGCGCGTGGAACGCCTGTTTCGGTTCCCAGTGCCAGGGGGAATCCGGGTCGTCGGGCCGGTTCTTCAGAGGCTTGACGACGGCGTAGGACGCCATGTCGAGGTCGTAACGCGGATTGTCCGGGCGATGCGGGGCGTCCGCGGTGACGAACTCGAACGCCATCGCCGCGTACAGGCCCATCGACTCGAAGACGTCGAGCAGATCGGTCAGATAAGCGGCCTGTACACGCTCACTGCGCACCAGGTCGCCCTTGATCTCCGGAGGTTCCTTGCCGTAATCGACGGCGTCCCAGCCCATCCCGCCCTGTTCCGGCGCGCCGACGAACGTACAGGTGCCGAATTCGGTGATGGCGACCGGTTTTCCCCACCGCCGGAACTTCCGCAATTCGGCCACGTACCGTTCCCGTTGCGGAAAGTACGAGTAGTAGTCGATGCCCACGATGTCGAAGAGGTTCCAGTCGACGTTCTCGAACGACGCGTCCTGCGCGGCGGCGTAACTGAGCTTCCCGTGGAACACCGACCGCCCCACCCCCGCCGCCTTCGCGGTGAACGCGGCCAGCCGCCGCTGCATCCCCGCCAGGTCGAAGTCCTCCTTCCGCAGGTTCTCGATGCGCTCGAAGACGTCCGCCCCCGGCACGATCCCCGGTACGAACAGCCAGAACTCGCACCCCACGGCGAGCGTGACCCGCGCCCCCTGCCGCCGCAGCCGCTCCCCGTGCCGGCCCGCCTCCGCGAGGTGGTCGAGGATCTGCTTCTCCGGCACGTCGCCCAGCGTCGGCTGGAGCCAGACGTGCAGGCCCCGCTCCGCGACCTCGTCCGCCGTGGCGGTGAGCCGCTCGACGCCGTCCCCGGTGACCTCGACGGTGTCGGCGTGCAGGTCGTGCGCGATGGCCCGGATGTCACCGCGCATCCGGCGCTCGCTCCACGCCGTCCCCGGGGTCTCCCCGGCCCCGACCGTGTAGACGACCCCGCGGTGCGTGAGCCCGCGGCCCGCGCGTCCACGGCGGGTGTCGTCCTCCGCCGCAGCCTCCGCCGCGGAGGCCAACGGAAGGCCCGCTGCCGCACCCACCCCCACCGCTGCCGCCGCGGCCATGAACCGTGCCCTGCTCATCCCTGTGTTCTCAGCCATGCCGTCAGCCTGCCGGGCGGAGGCCTCCCCCGCTGTCGGCCGATGGTCTACGGCTCCCCGACCAAGGGATGAGACCGGTCGGGCGACACTCACCCGAACGTGCGTACGTACCTTCGCTGCCACGGGGTTTCCACGGCGTGGCGGTCGTAGTTCCGTCGTACGAACTGCACGGCCTCCTCGGGCGGCACGCCGTCGAGGATCGCGAGACAGGCCAGGGCCGTGCCGGTCCGGCCACGGCCGCCCCCGCAGGCGACCTCGACGCGCTGGGCAGGGTCGGCCGCCCGCTCCCAGAGGTCCGTCAGCACTGTGCGCGCCTGGGTCCGGTCCGTCGGCAGCCGGAAGTCGGGCCACCGCAACCACCGTGTCTCCCACGGGAGTTCGGCTAGCGTGGACGGTTCCCTGCCGAGCAGGTAGACGCCGTACGTCGGGTGGACGACCGCCGGGTCGAGTGCGTTGCGCAGCCCCCGTCCCCGTACCGGCCGCCCGGACGGCAGCCGGAGCACTCCGGGCGTTCCCTCGCCCCAACTCGCCGTCATCCGACGCCCCGTGACTCCTGGGCGGCTCGCGCCTCGATCCCCCGGAAATGGTCCGCCATCGCTTGCTGCGCCCCCTCCACGTCGTGCGCCCGCAGGGCGACGACTATGTCACGGTGGCGGCGGACCGTGACCGCGGGCGCCGGGTCGTCGGTCCACCCCCGGACGCCGGAGACCCGCCGGAAGACGGTCCAGAAGGCGCCCAACAGCTGCGGCACCAGGGCGTTTCCGAGGGGTGCGTACAGCAACTCGTGGAACTCGCGGTCGAGTTCGGGGAACGGGCGTCCCGCGAGGCCCGCCTCCTCCATCCGGTCCACCACCGCTTCGAGGCGTGCCAGCTCGCCGTCCGACAGCTCCCCCGCGACCCGTCGCATCAGCCCCTCCTCCAGGACCTCCCTGACCTGGAGTATCTCGGCCAACGCGCCCGTGTCGTCGGTGTCGTCGGCCTGCCGGGCCAGGGTGCGGAAGGTGAGGCCGTCGACGAACGGGGTCAGCGAGGCCTGGCCGACATAGGTGCCGTAACCGTGTCTGATCTCGACGATGTCGAGGGCCTGGAGCGCCTTCAGCGCCTCGCGCACGGAGTTGCGGCTGACGCCGAGGGACTCCATCAGCTCGGCCTCGGTGGGCAGGGGCGCACCGGCCCGGAGTCTGCGGTCGAGGATCAGCTGGGTGACCTCTCGCTGGATCTGGCTGCTCACGCGCCGCTCGCGGGGGGAGCGCGCCGCGGGGAGGGTGTTCCTGGAGTCGTCGGATGCGCGCCGCTCGGACATGCGCCGCATCGTACGCGGCAGGGACATCCCACGTCCCACCTCCGGACAGGATCCACGTCAATCCAGGGTTGACCGTCCGTCAACTCTGCTTGCGCCAGGCCGACATTGGTCGCACCTCTGGCAGAGACGGCATTCGTGCGCGTTCCCTTGACCGCCCCCACGCCCCCTCTTATCGTCACGCTGCACCTATGACGTAGGACGTCGTATCTCCCACTCCTTGCTGGAGGAACCGTGCGCGACGCGACCCCCGCACCGGCGCTGCACCGCCGGTCGTTCCTGAAGTACACCGGCGCGCTCGGCGCCGCCGCCACGATCACCTCTACGCTCTCCGCCTGCTCCTCGGGCCCGGAGTCCACCAACGAGACGGGCGGCGAGGGCGAGGGCGCCGACCGCACGCTCACCGCGGTGATCGGCTACGGCAACGACCAGAGCTGGGACCCGCTGATGACGGCCTCGGCCTTCGCGATGGCCGGCAACCACCACATCTACGAGGGGCTGCTCGACACCGACCCGATCAGCCGTGAGCCGTACGCGGCGCTGGCGACCGCCGTTCCGGCGGACCTCCAGGCGACCACCTGGAAATTCACGCTGCGCCAGGGCGCGAAGTGGCACGACGGGCAGCCCGTCACCGCCGACGACGTGATCTTCACCTACGACCGTGTACTGGACCCGAAGACGACGACCCTCGCCAAGAACTTCTTCGCGTCCTGGCTGAAGGAGGTGAAGAAGGTCGACGACACCTCGGTGGAGCTGATTCTCAAATTCCCGTTCCCGGACGGCGCCCAGCGGCTCACGCTCGCGAAGATCATGCCGAAGCACGTGTTCGGAAAAGCCGGCGCCCTGGACGAGGCGACGACCGGAAAGGCGGTCGGTTCCGGCCCGTACCGGCAGACCGCCCATCACCCGAAGTCCAACACCACCTTCGCCGCGTTCGCCGACTACAACGGGCCGCGAAAGGCCGCGTTCAAGAAGATGAACTGGCTGACGATAGTGGACGCCGCGCCACGGGTGGCGAAGATCTCCGGTTCGAGCGCGGGAGCGCAGATCTCGGACAACATCCCGTACGCCAATATCTCCCAGCTGGAGAAGGGCGGCCTGAAGGTCGAGGGCGGGGCGGGAATGAACCATCTGTTCCTCCTCTTCAACACCGCCCACAAACCGTTCGACGACGTACGGGTGCGGCAGGCCCTGCATTACGCGATCGACAAGGAGAAGATGATCCAGGCCGCGCTGCGCGGGCACGGAAAAGCGGCCTCGTCGTTCCTCAACGAGGGCAATCCGACGTACCGCAGGGCGAAGCCCGTCTACGACTACGACCCGGACAAGGCGAAGGCTCTCCTGAAGGCCGCCGGGGTCAGCGGGCTGAAGGTCACGCTGATGGCGGTCAACGTCAGCTGGATCGTGGACTGCCTGCCGACGATCAAGGCGTCCTGGGACGCCGTCGGCGTCGAGACGACGCTCGAACCCCAGGAGACGGCCGCGCTCTTCACGAAGCTCGACCAGAAGAAGGACTTCCAGGTCGTCGCCGCCGCGTCCAATCCGAATCAGTTCGGGCTCGACGCGGATCTGATCATGCATTACAACTACGGGCCCGGGAACACGTGGATGCGGTATGCGCGGTGGGAGGGGAGTTCCGTCGCGAAGGATCTCTTCAAGAAGATGGATGCGGCGACCCGGGAGCCGGACGCGGCGAAGAAGAAGGCGATGACTCAGGACTACATCGATGTCGTTGCCGAGAATGTGGTCATCTATCCCGTGGTGCACAACGAGTTGATGACCGCGTGGGATGCGAAGGACCTTTCAGGAATTCGGCCTCAGCCGTACCCGGGGATAAACGTGCTCCAGGCGAAGTGGGTCTGACGGTTGTGGGGGGGGGTGCGGGTCCGCTGTGGCTGGTCGCGCAGTTCCCCGCGCCCCTAAAAGCAAATGCAGCTCGGCTAGTTGAGTCGGTATCGCCAGTATCAGCGAGGAGACACAGGTAACCGTGGTCGCGGTCGTCAGAATCTTGATCCGGCGGATCATTCTGCTTGTTCCGTTGATGCTCGGGATCGTCATGTTCGTGTTCATCGTGATGCGGTTCTCGGACAGTGATCCGGCGTCCGCGTACTTCCAGGGCGCGAACCCGACCGAGCAGCAGCTGCACGACTTCAGGGAGCGCAACGGACTGCTGGACCCGTTCCTCGTGCGGTACGTCGACTTCGTCGGGGATCTGCTCCGGGGCGACATGGGGGTCAGCGCCCTGACGCGGGCGCCGGTCGTCGACCAGGTCACCACCGCGCTGCCCCTCACCATGCAGCTGACCTTCCTGGGCCTGGGCATCGCGGTGGTGCTGGCGCTGCTCGGCGGGGTCACCGCCGCGATCTACCGGGACCGCTTCCCCGACCAGCTGATCCGGGTCGTCTCGCTCACCGGGGTCGCGGCGCCCGGCTTCTGGCTGGCGCTGCTGATGATCCAGTACCTCGCCGTGGACGCGGGCTGGTTCCCGACCAGCGGCTACGTCAATCCGGCCGACTCGTTCACCGGCTGGCTGAAGACCATGACACTGCCCGCGCTCGCCCTGTCCCTGCCGGTCGCCGCCCAGCTCACCCGGATCGTCCGCACGGCCGTCGTGGAGGAGCTGGACCGGGACTACGTACGGACCGCGATCGGCAGCGGGCTGCCGCCGGTGGTCGTGGTCGGGCGGAACGTCCTGCGCAACGCCCTGATGAACCCGCTGACCGTGCTCGGTCTGCGCGTCGGCTATCTGCTCGGCGGCGCGGTCGTCATCGAGACGATCTTCAACCTGCCGGGGATGGGAAAGCTCATGATCGACGCCGTGAAGAACGGTGATCCGGCCGTCGTGCAGGGCGGCGTCCTGACGATCGCCTTCGGCTTCGTCGTCGTGAACCTCGTCATCGACATCCTCTATCTGCTGGTCAACCCGCGTCTGAGGAGTGCCGAGGCATGATGCTGATGTACCGGAAGCGGCTCACCGACGCGCTGTCCCTGCCCGGTGTCCGCCTCAAGGGGTTCACCCGGCTGCCCCTGATCTCCCGGATCGCCGTCGTCGTCATCGGGATCGTCGTCCTCACCGCCCTGCTGGCCCCGCTCATCGCCCCGCACGACCCGCTCGAACAGTTCCCGCTCGTCGACGACGGCCACGGTGAGGGCGCCCCCTCGGGCGAGCACTGGATGGGGCAGGACAGCCTGGGCCGGGACATCCTCAGCCGGCTCATGTACGGGGCCCGCTGGTCCCTCGCCATCGGCCTCGGCGCGACCGCGCTCGCGCTGGTGGTGGGCGCGGTCATCGGGGCGGTCGCGGCGACCTCCCGCAAGGCCCTCGACGAGACGCTGATGCGTGGCCTGGACATCGTCATGGCGTTCCCCGGCATCGCGCTCGCGGCCGTCTTCGTCGCGGTGTTCGGCGGCGGCATCCCGATCCTCATCGGCGCGATCGCGTTCCTGTACATGCCCCCGATGGCCCGGGTCGTCCGGGCCAACGTGATGGCCCAGTACGGCGAGGACTACGTGACCGCCGAGCGGGTCATCGGGGCGCGTACCCCGCACATCGTGTGGCGGCACGTGGCCGTCAACTGCGCCGCCCCGGTGCTGGTCTTCTGCACCGTGCAGGTCGCCGAGGCGATCGTCTTCGAGGCGTCGCTGTCCTTCATCGGCGCGGGCGTGCGGCCCCCGGACCCGTCCTGGGGCAGTGTCATCGCGGACGGCAAGAACATGGTGCTGACCGGCGGCTGGTGGGCGACCGTGTTCCCCGGCCTGCTGATGCTGGTCACCGTGCTCTCCCTGAACATCCTCTCCGAGGGCGTCTCGGACGCGTGGGCGGCGCCCGCGGCACGCGACGTGCCCACCCGTGAGGCGGAGGACCGTCTTGAGGCACCCGAACCCGGCAGCGGGAAGGTCCTGGAACTGCCCGGTCTGACCGAGGCGGCCCGGCGGCTGCGCGGCCGGGCCCGCCCCCTGCCCCAGGGACAGCAGCCGGTGCTGAGCGTCGAGAACCTGGCCATCGGTTTCGACGCCCGCCACGGCGGTGTGGACATCGTCGACGGCATCAGTTTCGACGTACAGCCCGGTGAAGTCCTGGGGCTGGTCGGCGAGTCCGGCTGCGGCAAGTCGCTGACCGCGCTCACCGTGATGGGCCTGGAGCCGAAGGGCGCCCGGGTCCGCGGCCACGTGCGCTTCAACCAGCGGCAGTTGGTGGGCGAGCCGATGAGCGTGCGGCGCAAGCTCCTCGGCCACGAGATGGCGATGATCTACCAGGACGCCCTGTCGTCGCTGAACCCGGCGATGACGGTCCGCGCCCAGCTCAAACAGGTCACCAGAAGGGGCGGCACCCGCACGGGCACCGAACTCCTCGAACTGGTCGGCCTCGACCCGGACCGCACCCTGCGCAGCTACCCGCACGAACTGTCCGGCGGCCAGCGCCAGCGCGTACTCATCGCGATGGCCCTCTCCCGCGACCCCAAACTGATCGTCGCCGACGAACCTACGACCGCCCTCGACGTCACCGTGCAGGCGCAGATCATAGAGCTGCTGCTGCGCCTGCGGACCGAACTGGACTTCGCGCTCGTCCTCGTCTCGCACGACCTGGCGCTCGTCGCGGACGTCACCGACCGGGTGGTCGTGATGTACGGCGGCCAGATCGTCGAGTCGGGTGTGACGGCGGACCTCGTGGAGTCGCCGTCCCACCACTACACGCGCGGCCTCCTCGGCAGCGTCCTGTCGCTGGAGTCGGCGGCCGAACGGATGACGCAGATCAAGGGGGTCGTGCCGTCCCCGGCGGACTTCCCGGCGGGCTGCCGGTTCGCCGACCGCTGCCCGCTGGCGACCGAGGTGTGCCGCACGACGGCCCCGCGTCTGGCGGGTCCGCCGGGCCGGCACGAGGTCGCCTGCCACCACCCGGCGATCGCCCTGACGAGCACTCCGGCACCGACCGGGCCGACGGAAGCGAGGCCGTGACATGAGCGGACCGGCAAACCCTGCAACGGGCCCCCTCGTGGAGCTGGACGACGTGCACGTCGTCCACAAGGCGCGCACCGGCGGCCTGTTCTCCCGCGACCGGGTGTACGCCCTCACCGGCGCCGACCTCACCATCGCGCCCGGCGAGACGGTGGGCGTCGTCGGCGAGTCCGGCTGCGGCAAGTCGACGCTCGCCAAGGTCCTGGTGGGCGTGCAGAGGCCGACCTCCGGGACGGTGTCCCTGCGGGGCGGCGACCTGTGGACGATGGCCCCGGCGCTGCGCCGGACGACCGTGGGCGCAGGCACCGGCATGATCTTCCAGGACCCGTCGACGGCCCTGAACCGCCGGCTGACGGTACGGCAGATCCTGCGCGACCCGCTGGACGTCCACAAGCGCGGCACGGCCGCGCAACGCGACGACCGCGTACGCGAGTTGATGTCCCTGGTCGGGCTCCCCGGAGCGCTGGCGGACGGCCTCCCCGGCCAGCTCTCCGGCGGCCAGCGCCAACGCGTCGCCATCGCACGGGCACTGGCCCTCGACCCGGACCTGGTCGTCGCCGACGAGCCGACGAGCGCGCTGGACGTCTCGGTCCGCGCCCAGATCCTCAACCTCCTCCTCGACCTGAAGGAACGGCTCGGCCTGGCCCTGGTCTTCGTCTCGCACGACATCCAGACCGTACGCAGGATGAGCGACCGCGTCATCACGATGTACCTCGGCCGGATCGTCGAGGAGTCCCCGGCCGACGAGGTGACCGACCGGTCCCGGCACCCCTACACCCGTGCCCTCTTCTCGGCGACACCCGGTCTGCTGGACCCCATCGACCCGATCCCGCTCGTCGGCCCGGTCCCGTCGGCCACCCGCCCGCCGAGCGGCTGCCCCTTCCGTACGCGCTGCTGGAAGGCGGACGCGGTGTGCGCCGAGTCCATGCCGGACTTCTCGGCCGCGTCGACGCCGGGGCACCGCTTCCGCTGCCACCATCCTGTGGAGGACGGCCTGTCGACCCGTGAGCTGGTCGCGCAGGCGGTCACATCGGCCGATCTCCCGAAGGAGCCTCGATGACCCTTCCCGCCCCGCTGACCGGTGTCGTACCGCCCGTCTGCACGCCCCTGACACCGGACCGCGAGGTGGACGTCCCCTCACTCACCAGACTGGTCGACCATCTGCTGGAGGGCGGGGTGGAGGGCCTGTTCGTCCTGGGAACGTCCTCCGAGGCGGCGTACCTGACGGACCGGCAGCGCCGGCTGGTCGTCGAGACCGTGGTCGGCCATGTGGCGGGCGGGGTGCCCGTCCTCGCCGGCGCCATCGACATGACGACCCCGCGCGTCCTCGACCACGTCCGGTACGTCACGGACGCGGGCGCCGACGCCGTGGTCGTGACAGCGCCCTTCTACACGCGCACCCATCCGGCGGAGATCGCCCGCCACTACCGTCTCGTCGCCGCGCGCTCGCCGGTGCCGGTCGTCGCGTACGACCTGCCGGTCGCCGTCCACTCCAAGCTCGGCGCCGAACTCGTCCTTGAGCTGGCCGCCGAGGGGACGCTGGCCGGGCTCAAGGACTCCAGCGGGGACGAGGGCGGGTTCCGGGCGGTCGTGACGGGGGCCCGGGCGGACTCCGCGATCACCGGCTTCAGCGTGCTGACCGGGTCGGAGCTGGTCGTCGACTCCGCGCTGGCGATGGGGGCGGACGGGGCCGTGCCGGGGCTCGCGAACGTCGACCCCGCGGGGTACGTGCGGCTGTACCGGCTCTGCCGGGCGGGCGAATGGGCGCTCGCCCGGGCCGAGCAGGAGCGGTTGTGCGGGTTGTTCGGGATGGTGCGGGTGGGGGACGGGGGGCGGATGGGGGGTTCTTCGGCTGCGCTCGGGGCGTTCAAGGCGGCGCTGCAGTTGAGGGGGGTCATCGCGTGCGCGGCGATGGCGGAGCCGCAGGTCCCGCTGTCCGCGGAGGAGATCGAAGGGGTGGGGAAGTTCTTGGCGGGGGCGGGCTTGCTGTAGGGCTTTTCCTCGCCCCCGCCGCCCCTACCCGTTCCCGTCCCTGTCTCGGGGGCGCTGCCCCCGAACCCCCGGTCCTCAAACGCCGGACGGGCTGAAAGACTTTCAGCCCGTCCGGCGTTTGAGGACGAGCGCGCAGCGCGATACGGGGGGCGAGGGGGCGCAGCCCCCATGCGTGGACGGGAACGGGTAGGGGCGGCGGGGGCGAGGAAAAGCCCTACAGCTCACCCAAGTTCACCCAAGCTCACCCGCCGGAACGCGATCCCCTCGTACGGGCCCGTCGTACCCGTCTCGTACAGCACCCCCACCCTCCCCCCACCCACCTGGACAAGGTCCGAATACGCAGCCCGCCGCTCAGACAGCGTCAGCGCCTTCGTGAAGGTCCCCCCACCGTCCCCACTCCTCCACACGGCCATCGCCGAACGAGCAGTCGGCACGGACGGCCCCGAGAACAGCAGCGGAGCCCCCGCAGGACCGGCCACCTGCAACACACTCCCCTGCACGACAGGCACATCGGACAGCGTCGGCTGCACCCGGAACGGCCGGTCGAGCGTGACACCCCCGTCACTGGAGTAACTGTCGAGCCGATTCCCCGCACTGCTCCCGTTCTGGTCACGAGAGCTGACGTACAGCCGCCCGTCGGGCAGTTGAGCGACAGCGCTCTCGTTCGCGTTGTCGACCCCGTCGTACGAGTCGTCGACGAACCCGACCCGCCACGACTGCCCGCCGTCGTCGCTGTACAGGGCGTGCGCCCCGTAGTACTTGGCCTCCTGCCCGGTGTCGGCGGAGCCGTCCGGCGGCGCGGCCGAGTGGTTGGCGGGCACGACGAGCCGCCCGGCGTACGGCCCCCGGGTCAGCGCCACCGCGTGCCCGGGCCCGGTGGCGTACCACCGCCAGCCCGGCAGCTTCACGGCGGCGGTGATCTCCCGTGGCTCGCTGAACCGGCGTCCGCCGTCCCGGCTGGTCTGCACGAAGACCCGTCGGCTCTGCTCGGCCGTGACCTCGCCGCGCATTATCTGCGCCTCCGTCACAGCACCGCTGTTGTAGGACGTGAGGAGGACGACCTTGCCGGTACGGGGATCGACGACGGGCGCGGGGTTGCCGCGGGTGTCGCCCTCACCGGCGGCGACGACGCTCAGCGGTCCCCACGTACAGCCGCCGTCGCCGGACCGTCTGAGGACGACGTCGATGTTGCCGGTGTCCCCGGCGCCGTTGTGTCTGCCCTCGGCGAAGGCGAGCACGGTGCCGGCCCTGGTCGTGACGGTGGCGGGGATGCGGTACGTGTCGTAGCCGTTCTCCCCGGCCGTGAAGGGGACGGAGGAGACACAGCCCCGGACGGGCCGTTCGGCGGCGCTCGCCGCGTGCGCGGTCCCGGGGGACGCGAGCGCGGCGGCGAGCCCGGCGACGACGACGGCGAGGGCAGGGGGACGAAGAGAGCTCTTCAGGGACACGGCTCACCCTTACCAAGACATAGGACGTGGGATGTCGGCGGTGAAACTAGTGCGGCCCGAGGGGCAGGGCAATGCCCCCGCACCCCCGTATCGCTCGGATTGCTCAGGCCTCTCAGATTGCTCAGGCCGCTCAGGCCGCCCCGGGTATCACGAGCCCCGACTCGTACGCCACGATCACCAGCTGCGCACGGTCGCGCGCTCCCAACTTGCCCATGATCCGGCTGACATGGGTCTTCGCGGTCAGCGGGCTGAGCCCCAGCGCCTCGGCGATCTCGGTGTTGTTGAGGCCGCGCGCGACCAGGGCGAGCACCTGCCGCTCCCGTTCGGACAGCCCGTCGGGGCCGCCCAACGCGGACGTCAGCGTGTCGGGCGCGCGCAGGAAACGGGCGATGAGCCGTGCGGTGGGGCCCGGCGAGAGCAGGGACTCCCCCGCGGCCACGGTCCGGATGGCGTCGAGGAGTTCGGCCGGCCGGATGTCCTTCACGAGGAAGCCGGACGCCCCGGCCCGCAGCGCGTCGACGATGTGCTCGTCGGTGTCGTACGTCGTCAGGACCAGCACCTTCACGCCCGCCAGATCCTCGTCGGCGGCGATGAGCCGGGTCGCCTCGATCCCGTCCAGGTCGGGCATGCGCAGATCCATCACGACGAGATCGGCCCGCGCGGAACGGGCCAGCTCCACCGCCTCGCGCCCGGTGCCCGCCTCGGCGACGACCTCCATGTCCCCGGCCGACGCGACGAGCATCGCGAACGAGGCCCGTACGAGCCTCTGGTCGTCGGCGAGCAGTACGCGGATCGTCATCGGGCCTCGTCCTCCCTGGGCAGCGGCAGTGCGGCGGTCACCTCGAAGCCCGTCCCGGGGCCCGGTCCGGCGTCCAGCGTGCCGCCCACGCTACGGGCTCGCTCGCGCATCCCCACGAGTCCGAACCCCGGCGTGCCGCCGGCCGCCCCCGGTCCGCCGCGGCCCGTCCCGTCGTCCGTGACCCGCACCCGCAGGGCGCCCTCCGCGATCCGCAGCCCCACCCGGACGGTGAGGTCGTCCCGGCCGCCGTGGCGCACGGCGTTGGTGAGCGCCTCCTGCACGATCCGGTAGGCGGCGGCGCCCACGGAGGGCGGTACGCCGTCCGCGTGGACGTCCAGTTCGACCTCGGCCCCGGCCGTCCTGGCCGCCTCCACGAGCGCGGCCAGCCCGTCGAGCCCGGGCAGCGGACCCCGCCCGTCCGGGGAACCGTTCAGCCCGATCTCGTTGGCCCGCAGCACCTCCAGCGTCGTACGCAGCTCTCCCCTGGCGGTCCGGCAGGTCTCCGCGATGCCGTCGAGGGCCTGGGCGACGGCCCTGCGGTCGAGCCGCTCGGGGTCGACGGTGAGGACGTGGGCCGCCACCGACGTCTGCACGCCGATCAGGGTGATGCTGTGCGCGAGCAGGTCGTGCAGGTCACGGGCGATCCGCAGCCGTTCCTCGGCGACGCGGCGCCGGGCCTCCTCCTCGCGGGTGCGTTCGGCGCGTTCGGCCCGCTCGACGATGGAGGCGACGTACTGGCGGTAGAAACGGGCGTCGACGCCGAAGAACAGGACGGCGATGATCCAGCCGGAGATCCGCAGGAACTCCAGGGCCCCGTCCGGGTTGATGAGGCCGTTGATGACCAGCGTCGGGCCGAGGACGGCGACGGCGGTGAGCAGCGTGCGGCGTACCGTGCCGGTCGCCGCGACCGTGTAGAGCGCCAGGAGGGTCGCGGGGATCGGCACGGCGTGGTTGTAGTCGAGGGCGTGGTACGGGCTCGCGCAGGCCGCCACCGCGAGCAGCACGAGCAGCGGACGGCCGCGCCGCCACACGAGCGGCACGTGGGCGCCGGCCAGCAGGGCCCAGCCGAGCGGGTCGAGCGGGCGTCCGTCGACGACGAACAGCGAGAGGACGACGGCGACCGCGGCGACGCCGACGGCGAGGAACGCGTCGTTGCGGGTGCGGTGGGGCGCGGTGAGCGGGTCACGGTTGACGACCGCCATGACCCGCTCGACACGGCGGGGCCGCACGTCACCGCGCACGGCGTCACCGCGTGCGGGTTCACCCCGTACGGGTCCACCGTGTACGGGTCCACCGTGTACCGGTTCTCCCGGTACGGCTGTGGTCGTTCCCCGTTCCTGCACGGCTCCATCTTCCGGTACGGGGGCGCCCCTCCGGCGGGAAGCGGGAGAGGCGCCCGGTCGGACGGTACGTGCGGTCAGGACGCGCCGACCCGTTCCGGCTGCCGGGGCGGCTCGGTCGGTTCCCCGGGCCCGCCTCCCTCTCCGGGTTCACGGGAGAGCGCGCCCGGCCACCACACCTTCCGGCGCAGGGCGACGCTGGCACTGGTCACCAGATACGTCCGTACGAGGAAGGTGTCGAGGAGCACGCCGACGGCGATCACGAAGCCGAGTTCGACGAGTTGCACGAGCCCCATGTTCGTCAGCACGGCGAAGGTCGCCGCGAGGACCAGGCCCGCCGAGGCGATGACCCCGCCGGTGGTGCGCAGGGCGGTGAGCGCGGCGGCGGCCGGTTCGGCTCCGGCGAGGGACTCCTCCCGCATCCGGTGCATGAGGAAGATGCCGTAGTCGACGCCGAGGGCGACGAGGAACACGAACGACAGCAGCCCGAGCCCCGGGTCCGTCCCCTCGAAGCCGAGGACCGGCCCGAAGACCAGGCCGCCGATGCCGAGGGCCGCGCCCCAGACGGCGACCACGGCGGCCACCAGGAGGAGCGGCGCGACGAGGCTGCGCAGCAGTCCGATCAGGATGAGCAGCACGGAGACGAGGACGAGCGGTACGACGATCTTCGTGTCCCGGCTGTTGGTGTCCTCCAGATCGATCTGCTGAGCGCTGGCCCCGCCGACGTACGCCCCCTCCAGCCCCTCGCGCAGGGCCTTGATGGTGGCGGTCTCCCCCGCCGACTGCGGCGCGTCCCGGGCGATGACGGAGATCTCCGTCCAGCCGTCTCCCGTACGGCCCTTCTCGGCGCTCTCGACGCCCCGGGTGTCCCGGATCGCCGTGAGTGCCCGGTCCGCGCTGCCCGCCGGGGCGATCACGTCGATGGGCTGGGTGCCGTGCTGCGGGTAGGCCTTCGCGAGGGTCTCCATGGCCGTGACGGCCTCCGGCCTGTCGACGAAGGAGTCCTCCTGCTTGACCGGCCCGGGGAGGTTGAGCGTGCCGAGGGCGAGCGCGCCGAGCAGGACGGCCCCGGTGGCGAGCACGGTCAGCGGCCTGCGTCCCGCGGAGCTGCCCATCGCGGCGAACAGGCTGCGGCGGCGCTGCTTGGGCTCGCTGCCGAAGGCCGGTACGAGCGGCCAGAACACGCGCCGGCCCAGCAGGACGAGGATCGCCGGGAGCAGGGTCAGCATCGCGATGAGCGCGCAGAGGACCCCGACCGTGCCGAGGGGGCCCATGCCCCGGCTGCTGTTGAGGTCGGCGGCGAGCAGGCACAGCAGGCCGACGGCGACGGTGCCGGAGGAGGCGAGCACGGCGGGCCCGCAGCCGCGCAGGGCGGCGACCATGGCGTCGTACGGGCGCTCGATGCGCCGCAGTTCCTCGCGGTACCGGGAGACGAGCAGCAGGGCGTAGTCCGTGCCCGCGCCGAACACGAGGATCGTCATGACGCCCGAGCTCTGACCCGAGACGGTGGTCCCGAACGCCTGGTTCAGCCCGTACGCGACGCCCATCGACAGATAGTCGGCGATCCCGGCGACGGCGAGCGGGACGAGCCACAGCACCGGGCTGCGGTAGATGAGGACGAGCAGCAGGGCGACGACGGCGACGGTGGTGTAGAGCAGGGGCCCACCGAGCGAGTCGTAGACCTTGCCGGCGTCCGTGGCCAGTGCCCCGGTGCCACCGACCTCGACGCTGAGGCCGTCCTGGCCGTGGGCGATGCTCCGGACGTCCTCGACGAATGCGTCGCGCAGTTCCTCGTCGGTGCCGGGTTCGTTGCTGACGAGCGGATACATCAGGGTCGTCCCGTCGTCGGACGGAACCCCCTCGGGTACATCGGTCCGGCCGACCAGCTCGTGCTTCCCGGCGACCTCCTCGACCTGCCGGGCCGCGGTCTCCCGGTCGGCGGCGCTCAGGCCGCCCTCCCGGTGGTACACGATCACCAGCTCGGTGCTCTCGCCGCCGGGGAGCCGTTCCTGGACCTTCGCCACCTGGGTCGAGTCGGCGCTCGCCGGAAGGTAGTCGGTGACGCGGTCGTGCTGCACGTCGGCGAGCTTCATGGCGAACGGGCCGGCCAGGGCGAGCAGGGCGATCCACAGCCCCAGCACCGCCCAGGGGACGGCTCGCCTGCGCCGCTTGCTTGTCGTGCGTGTTTTCCCTGCCCCCATCGGACGATCTCCCTCTCGACGACTCCTGCTTCGCCTCTCAGCGTTCCGCTGCGGAGAGCCGGTTGCGTCGGACGGGGGTCTGAGTGTGCGGCTACTGCCGGGGGTGACGGGGGGCCGGGATTACTCCCGCGGGAGTACTAGGAACACGCCTCCGACTGCGGGCCCGGTGGGGGCTTGTCGCGCAGTTCCCCGCGCCCCTCAAAAGCGGGGCTGCGCCCCGGCTTTTGTCCTTTAGGGGCGCGGGGAACTGCGCGGCCAGCCCCCACCGGGCCCGCAGTCGAGGTGGGTCAGGCCAGGGCGCAGCCCTGACTGTCAGGGGCGCGGGGAACTGCGCGGTCGGTTCGTCGGGGGTGCGGGGTCAGGACGGGGTGCGGGCCGCCGTGAGGAGGCGGGTCACGTCGTCCGTGCAGATCGTGAGCGCCGCCCCCACCGTCGTCAGAGCCTCCCGCTCAGCCGGCGTGTACGGCCCGTCCGCGAGAGCGATCCGCGCCCCCTGGAGCAGGATCGCCTCCCGCCCGGCAGGGGCGAGGTGCGGCGCCAGTGGATCCAGCGCCTCGTGCAGCTCTATGGACAGCCCCGGCCCGCACGGCTCCCCGAAGATCCGCCCGGTGTCGGCCGCCAGCGCCTCCACGAGCGCCGCGAGCTGTTCCTCCGTACAGTCGTCGAACCCCGCGGAGCGAACCGCACCCGCGGCCGTCTCCAGCGCTGTACGCGCGCACGTACCCCCCGCCGCGAGCACGGCGAGAGCCACCGTGTGCACGGCGTCCCGCAGCATCGCGGAGAAGCGCGTCGTCGTCGGATGGTCGAGGACGTCCGCGCTGTAGTGGTGGCCGCAGGCCGCGCACTCGACGACGGGCCCGGTCTCCCCGCGCGGCATGACCGGCACACCGAGGCAGGTGAAGCGGCGCCGCCCGGTGAGCCGCTGGTAGTTGCGGTCGCCTCCGCAGCCCGGGCAGAAGAACTCACCGTCGCCGACGGTGGTCCACGCGGTCCTGGTTCCGAGGATGCGCGAAACGCCCATGGTGCCGGCGCGGACAAACCGGCCGTTTCGTCCCCATCCTGGCAGCACGTTCGCACCTCCGTAACCCCACGGCAACATCGCCGCGTTGGCGTGATGTTAGCCACATTGTCGATGCGGAGTCAGTACCCCGGGAGAGGCCACCTGTCGACATGGCTCAATAAACGCAGCGGCCCCGCCCGCCTGTGAGGCGGACGGGACCACAGAAACGCAGGTGAACGGCCTTATCGGGTGGCGCGGTTGACGGCGGAGACGACAGCCTTCAGTGACGCGCGTGTCGTATTCGCGTCGATCCCGATCCCCCACAGGACCTTGTCGCCGATCGCGACCTCGATGTACGAGGCGGCCACCGCGGAGGCGCCCTCGCTCATCGTGTGCTCCTGGTAGTCCAGCAGCCGGGCGTCGACGCCGATGCCCTGCAGCGCGTGGAAGAACGCGGAGATCGGGCCGTTGCCCGTACCGACCAGCGTGGTCTCGGTGCCGTCCACCTCGGCCTCGACGGTCAGCGTGTCCACGCCGTCCTTGTCGGTCGTGGACTGGCCGTTGCGGACCTGGACGCGGCCCCAGGGGTTGTCCGGGTTGGGCAGGTACTCGTCCTGGAAGACCGACCAGATGTCGCTGCCCGTGACCTCGCCGCCCTCGGCGTCCGTCTTCGCCTGGATGATCTTCGAGAACTCGATCTGCATCCGGCGCGGCAGGTCCAGCTTGTGGTCGTTCTTCAGGACGTACGCGATACCGCCCTTGCCGGACTGCGAGTTGACCCGGATGACGGCCTCGTACGAGCGGCCGACGTCCTTGGGGTCGATCGGCAGGTACGGGACGGCCCACTCGATGTCGTCGACGGTGACGCCCTTGGCGGCGGCGTCGGCCTCCATCGCGTCGAAGCCCTTCTTGATGGCGTCCTGGTGGGAGCCGGAGAAGGAGGTGTAGACGAGGTCGCCGACGTACGGGTGGCGGGCGTGGACCTCCATCTGGTTGCAGTACTCGGCGGTGCGCCGGACCTCGTCGATGTTCGAGAAGTCGATCTGCGGGTCGACACCCTGCGAGAACAGGTTCATGCCCAGCGTGACCAGGTCGACGTTGCCGGTGCGCTCGCCCTGCCCGAACAGGCAGCCCTCGATGCGGTCGGCGCCGGCCATCAGCGCCAGCTCGGCGGCGGCCACCGCCGTACCGCGGTCGTTGTGCGGGTGGACGGACAGGCAGACGTGCTCGCGGCGGGACAGGTTGCGCGACATCCACTCGAAGCGGTCCGCGTGCGTGGAGGGCGTGGAGCGCTCCACGGTGGCGGGCAGGTTCAGGATGATCTCGCGGTCCGGGCCGGGCTGCCAGACGTCCATGACGGCCTCGCAGACCTCCAGGGCGAAGTCCAGCTCGGTGTCGGTGAAGATCTCGGGGCTGTACTGGTACCCGAAGGTCGTCTCGGGGCCCAGCAGCTTCTCCGCGTACTCGACGACCAGGCGGGTGCCGTCGACGGCGATCTGCTTGATGTCGTCCTTGGAGCCGCGGAAGACCACGCGGCGGAAGACCGGTGCGGTGGCGTTGTACAGGTGGACGTTCGCGCGCCTGGCGCCCTTCAGCGACTCGACGGTCCGCTCGATCAGGTCCTCGCGGGCCTGGGTCAGTACGGAGATCGTCACGTCGTCGGGGATCGCGCCCTCTTCCTCGATGATCGAGCGCACGAAGTCGAAGTCGGTCTGTCCCGAGGCGGGGAAACCGACCTCGATCTCCTTGTAGCCCATCGACACCAGCAGGTCGAACATCTCGCGCTTGCGCGCGGGCGACATGGGGTCGATCAGGGCCTGGTTGCCGTCACGCAGGTCGGTGGAGAGCCAGCGGGGAGCGGTGGTGATCCGGTTGTCCGGCCACGTACGGTCGGGGATGTCGACCTGGTCGTACGGCTGGTACTTGTGGATCGGCATGGAGGTGGGCTGCTGGCGGTTCGCCATGATGCGAGGGCTCCTCTTGGTCCGCTTGATCCTCGGAACCGGTGGGTTCTCGAATCCGAGGGACGGCCGACGGCGCAACGCCAGAACTCCGCGGGGAGGGGGTCGGCCTCGACTACAGGCCCTCGCCGCGGCAGCTAAGGAGAAGCAGCCCGAAACGCATGATGCTCCGCATGTTATCGGAGTCCCACGCGGCGCGGTCCCCCGTATCACTATGCGGGACGAGGCATCCCCCTCGAAAAGACTGCGCCGTTCCCCGCGCCCCTAAAGACGATCACCGCGCCACCGTCGCACGCGCGCGTCAAAGATCGCGCAGTTCCCCGCGCCCCTAAGGGGGGCGCAGCCGACCGGGCACGGCCACCCCCATCCCCCTAGGGGCGCGGGGAACTGCGCGGCCAGCCCCCACCGGACCCGCACCCGCCCAGGGACCCGCCCCCGCCCAGGGACCCGTACACGAAAGCGGAGCCCCACACCCCCCTTATCCCCCCATTTCACCAATCATGGTTGCCCCTAGTGACAGTCACGTCACACAGTGCAATGGTGCCGGTCATGACGACATACGGGGGCTTCGAGCCCGTCTTCTGCACCATCATTCCGCCCCACGTCCTCGACACCCTGGCAAAGGCAGAGGACCAGGCGCTCGCCGGCAAGGCCCGCCGCACCCTGGAGCGGGACGCCTTCGAGCGCACCCACCGCCGGCTGACGACAGTCCTCGGCGCACCCGCCCTCGCCCCGCCGAGCGGCGCCGCCGCGGACAAGCCGAACCGCACGATCTACGACGCGAAGCACAAGCAGGACCTGCCCGGCAAGAAGGTCCGCGGCGAGGGCGACAAGCCCGGCAAGGACGCCACGGTCAACCGCGCCCACGCCGGCCTCGGCGCGACCTTCGAGCTGTTCCTGAAGGCGTACGAGCGCAACTCGATCAACGGCGAGGGCCTGCCGCTGAACGCGACCGTGCACTTCGACGAGGAGTACAACAACGCCTTCTGGAACGGCGAGCAGATGGTGTTCGGCGACGGCGACGGCGAGATCTTCCTCGACTTCACCATCCCCGTCGACGTCATCGGCCACGAACTCACGCACGGCGTCACGCAGTACACCGCGAACCTCACGTACTTCGGCCAGCCGGGCGCGCTCAACGAGTCGATGTCCGACGTCTTCGGCTCGCTCATCAAGCAGTACACGCTCGGCCAGAGCGCCGCCGAGGCCGACTGGCTGATCGGCGCGGGCCTACTCGCCCCGCGGGTCACGGGCACGGCCCTGCGGTCGATGAAGGCCCCGGGCACGGCGTACGACGACGACGTGCTCGGCAAGGACCCGCAGCCCGCCACGATGGACGACTACGTCCGCACCGGCCGCGACAACGGCGGGGTGCACATCAACTCCGGCATCCCCAACCACGCCTTCTACCTGGCCGCGACCGCGCTCGGCGGCAACGCCTGGGAGAAGGCCGGCAAGGTCTGGTACGGCGTGCTGACCGGCGGCGAGCTGGACTCGCAGGCGAGCTTCTCGGACTTCGCGAAACTGACCCTGACCCAGGCACGCACCCTGTTCGGCGAGGGCGAGGAACTCCAGGCCGTCACCAAGGCCTGGGAACAGGTCGGGGTACCGACCGACTGAACGGACCGTGGCTCGGGCCCGCGATTCGTACTAGACAGGAACCCATGCGTATTCAGGTACGACGCACAGGCGGATTCGCGGGCATCGAGCGGCACGCCGAGGTGGACACCTCGGACCGCGCCGACGCCCAGGACTGGCACGCCCTGGCCGAGCAGGCGGTCGCCGCCGGCCGGGGCACGCCCCCCATAGGCGTTCCGGACGGCTTCAGCTACCAGATCACGGTGGACGGCAAGACGGTCTACTGCGCGGATCCGCGGCTGACGGACGAGCAGCGGAAACTGATCTCAAGGGTCCTCAAGGAGGGCGCGTAGGCCCCGGGCGGGACCATGACGGAGTCGGCACGAGGCCGGTTCGGGACCAGTAACGGCCAGTTCACGCAACGCCGTTGACTTCGCTCACCGCCGGTACCGATGATCGCGCGCATGACTGACGCGGCGACGAACCCGATACCCCCGTTCCCGGCCGGCTTCCTGTGGGGGGTCTCCACCTCGGCCCATCAGATCGAGGGCGCGGCGGATCTGCGCGCCCCTTCCGTGTGGGACGCCTTCACGGCCGGACCGGGCCATGTGAAGGACGGTTCGACGGCCGCGGTGGCCTGCGACCACTACCACCGCTACCCCGAGGACGTGGCGCTCCTGCGCGGCCTCGGCGTGGACGCGTACCGCTTCTCCGTCTCCTGGCCGCGGGTGAACTCCCCCGGCGGCCTGGACTTCTACGACCGGCTGGTCGACGAGCTGTGCGCGGCGGGCGTACGCCCCGTCCCGACCCTCTTCCACTGGGATCTGCCGCTGTCGGAGGCGGAGGCGGGCGGCTGGCTGGAGCGGGACACCGCCGGACGGTTCGCCGAGTACGCCGCGCTGGTCGCCGCCCGCCTCGGCGACCGGGTCGGCAAGTGGATCACCCTCAACGAGCCCGCCGAACACACCCTGCTGGGCCACGCCCTGGGTGCGCACGCGCCCGGCGAGCGGCTCCTCTTCGACGCGCTGCCCGCCGCCCACCACCAGTTGCTGGCGCACGGCCTCGCCGTACAGGCCCTGCGGGCGGCCGGGGCGACCGACATCGGGATCGCCAACTCGCACGGCCCGACCTGGCCCGCCTCGCAGGAGCCCGCCGACCTGGAGGCGGCCGGCTTCTACGACCTGCTCCTCAACCGGCTGTTCGCCGACCCGGTGCTGCTGGGTCAGTACCCGGACGGCATCGGCGAGCTGATGCCCGGCGGCGCCGAGGACCTCGCGGCGGACCTGAAGACCATCGGACAGCCGGTCGACTGGTACGGGATCAACTTCTACGCGCCGACCAGGGTGGGCGCGCCGCAGGGCGCGGAGATCGAGTTCGGCGGACTGACCATGCCCGCCGAACTCCCCTTCTCCGTAAGGGAGATCGAGGGCTACCCGGTCACGGACTTCGGCTGGCCGGTGGTGCCGGAGGCGCTCACCGAACTGCTGGTGGGCTTCCGCGAGCGGTACGGCGACCGGCTCCCGCCCGTCGTCATCACGGAGAACGGCTGCTCGTACGAGGGCCTCGACGACCAGGAGCGGATCAGCTACCTGGACGGTCATCTGCGGGCCCTGCACCGGGCGTACGAGCAGGGCGTGGACGTCCGCGGGTACTTCGTGTGGTCGCTCCTCGACAACTTCGAGTGGGCCGAGGGGTACGCGCGCCGCTTCGGCCTGGTGCACGTCGACTTCGAGACGCTGGAACGGACCCCGAAGGCGTCGTACCAGTGGCTGCGGGACGTACTGCGGGCCCAGCGGCCGGGACACGTGGGACAGCCGTGACGGCGTCTGCGCACGGGCCCTTACCCGGCGGCACGGCGCTCACCGAGCCCGTCGAGCGGGTGGGCCGCGGCTGGACGGCGACCCTCTCGCTCGCCAACGGGGCGATCTGGGTGGGCTGGTTCGGGCCGCTGCAGATCCTTCTCGCCTCCCAGGCGGAGGACTTCGCACCCGGCACGGGCCTGTCGAAGGAGGCGGTACTGGCGTGGGTGACGGGCGCGGGCGCGTTCGTCTCACTGCTCGCGAACCCGGTGTTCGGCGCGCTGTCCGACCGTACGACGTCCCGCTGGGGCCGCCGCACCCCGTGGATCGTGGCGGGCACGGCGGGCGGCGCGCTGTCGCTGCTGCTCCTCGGGGCGGCGGGCGGGCCCTGGACCATGGCGCTCGGCTGGTGCCTGGCGCAGCTGACCCTCAACGCGGCCTGGGCCGCCGTGACGGCCGCCGTGCCGGACCGGGTGCCGCGGCGGCAGCGGGGCTCGGTGGGCGGCTGGCTGGGCGCGGCGCAGATCCTCGGCGTGGTCGGCGGGACGGGCCTGGCGACGCTCGCCGGGGGCGTCACGGCGGGCTACGCGGCCTGTGCGGCCTTCACCCTGCTGGGCGTCCTGCCGTACGTGCTGCGCCACCGGGACATCCGGCTGCCCCGCGCGGCCCGGCCGCCCTGGTCCTGGCGCGCCTTCCTGGGCTCCTTCTGGCTGAGCCCGCGCCGCTACCCGGACTTCGGCTGGGCCTGGCTGACACGGTTCCTGGTCAACCTGAGCAACAGCCTCGGCGTCATGTATCTCCTGTACTTCCTGCGGGACCGCCTGCACCATTCCGATCCCGAGCAGGGCGTCCTGATCCTGACCTCGCTGAACGCGACGATGCTGCTCGCCACGGTCGTCGTCGCGGGCATGTGGTCGGACCGCGTGGGCCGCCGCAAACCGTTCGTGACCTGCTCGGGCGTCGTCATGGCGATCGCGGCCGGAGTGATCGCGGCCTGGCCGACGTGGACCGGCACGGTGGTCGCCTCGGTCCTCCTCGGCCTCGGCTTCGGCGTCTTCGCGTCGGTGGACTTCGCGCTGATGACGGACGTGCTGCCGAAGGCGCGGGACCGGGGGAAGGATCTCGGCGTGGTGAACGCGGCGAACGCTGTTCCGCAGGTGGCTGCGCCTGTGCTGGCCGCGCCGATCGTGACGTATCTGGGGGGATACCGGGTGTTGTACGCGGTGGCGGCGGTGATCGGCCTGGCGGGGGCGGTCCTGGTGAACCGGGTCAGAGGGGTGGACTGACGGGGTTTCTCGCCCCCGCCGCCCCTACCCGTCCCGTACCTGCCTCGGGGGCGCTGCCCCCGAACCCCCGGTCCTCAAACGCCGGACGGCTGAAAGATTCGCGGACCGTCCGCGACTCTTTCAGCCCGTCCGGCGTTTGAGGACGAGCGCGCAGCGCGAAAGGGGGGCCTGGGGGCGCAGCCCCCAGTTTCGGGAAGGGGCGGGGCTGGGGAAAAAGAAACCCCCGTCAGAAACCGAGCTTGCGGAGCTGGCGAGGATCCCGCTGCCAGTCCTTCGCGACCTTCACATGCAGGTCGAGGAAGACGGGCGTACCCAACAACGCCTCGATCTGCTTGCGCGACTTGATCCCCACTTCCTTCAGCCGCTTCCCCTTGGGCCCGATGATGATCCCCTTCTGGCTGGGCCGCTCGATGTAGACGAACGCGTGGATGTCGAGCAGCGGCTTGTCGGCCGGCCGGTCCTCGCGCGGCAGCATCTCCTCGACGACGACGGCGATGGAGTGCGGCAGCTCGTCCCGCACGCCCTCCAGCGCGGCCTCGCGGATCAGCTCGGCCACCATGACCTGCTCGGGCTCGTCGGTGAGGTCGCCCTCGGGGTAGAGGGCGGGACCCTCGGGGAGCAGCGGCACGAGGAGGTCGGCGAGCAGGCTCACCTGCTGGTCGGCGACCGCCGACACGGGCACGATCTCGGCCCACTCGAAGCCCAGCTCCTTGCCGAGCTGGTCGATGGCGATGAGCTGCTCGGCGAGCGTCTTGCTGTCGACGAGGTCGGTCTTCGTGACGATCGCGATCTTCGGCGTCTTCTTGATGGACGCCAGTTCCTTCGCGATGAAGCGGTCACCGGGACCGAGCTTCTCGTTCGCGGGGAGGCAGAACCCGATCACATCGACCTCGGCCCACGTCGTACGGACGACGTCGTTGAGCCGCTCGCCGAGGAGCGTGCGCGGTTTGTGCAGCCCGGGGGTGTCCACCAGGATCAACTGGGCGTCGGCCCGGTGCACGATCCCGCGTACCGTGTGCCGCGTGGTCTGCGGCTGGTTCGCGGTGATCGCCACCTTCTGGCCGACCAGAGCATTCGTGAGGGTGGACTTGCCCGCGTTGGGGCGGCCCACGAAGCAGGCGAAGCCGGCGCGGTGGGGTGCTGCCCCCGCGGATTCCGGCGGCTCGGGTGACTGGGTACGAACGCTCATGGCGCCCATTGTCCCTGATCGTCGGGGCCCCGCCGTACCAGGATTCCGGCCCCCGCCGCCGATCGACGACCGACCGGGCTCACCGTGAGCTTCCGGAAACCCCCGCGCAACACGAAACGTGACGGAAACACACCTGTACGCGACCGGAAACGCGGAACCATGACGCTCTGACGAGCCCCCACCAGCCAGCCCCACCAGCCCCCACCTGTTGGAGACCCCGTGACCCTGGCCGCCGGACCCGCCACGACCGTCGCCGCGTCCCTCGACACCGGTGACACCGCCTGGCTGCTCGCCGCCACCGCGCTCGTCCTGCTCATGACGCCGGGCCTGGCCCTCTTCTACGGCGGCATGGTCCGTACGAAGAGCGTCCTGAACATGCTGATGATGAGCTTCGTGTCGATCGCGCTGGTCACGGTCGTGTGGCTGGCCGTCGGCTACTCGCTCGTGTTCGGCGACGACCACGCCGACTCCGGGGTCGGCGCGCTCATCGGCGGCCTGGAGCACGCGGGCATGGCGGGCCTCGGCCCGGACAGCGTCCAGGGCACGGTCCCCACCCTCCTCTTCGCCACCTTCCAGCTGACCTTCGCGATCATCACGGCGGCCCTGGTCAGCGGCGCGGTCGCGGATCGTACGAAGTTCGGGGCGTGGCTGGTCTTCGTCCCGTTGTGGGCGCTGCTCGTATACGTTCCGGTCGCGCACTGGGTGTGGGGTCCCGGCGGCTGGATCCTGGAGGACCTGGGCGCCCTGGACTTCGCGGGCGGACTGCCCGTCGAGATCGTCTCGGGGGCGTCCGGACTGGCGTTGTGCCTGGTCCTGGGACCGCGGCTCGGTTTCAAGAAGGACGCGATGCGCCCGCACAATCTGCCGATGGTGATGCTGGGCGCGGGTCTGCTGTGGTTCGGCTGGTTCGGCTTCAACGCGGGTTCGGCGCTCGGCGCGAACGGTCTGGCGGCCGCCGCCTTCCTCAACACCCTGGCCGCGGGATGCACCGGCCTGCTCGGCTGGCTCTTCGTGGAGCAGCGGCGCGACGGCCACCCCACCACCCTGGGCTCGGCGTCCGGCGCGGTCGCGGGTCTGGTCGCCATCACCCCGTCCTGCGGTTCGGTCTCGCTGCTCGGCGCGCTGGTCGTCGGCCTCGCCGCCGGTGCCGTCTGCTCGTACGCGGTGGGCTGGAAGTTCAGGTTCGATTACGACGACTCGCTGGACGTCGTCGGTGTGCACCTGGTCGGCGGGGTCATCGGCACCCTGCTCATCGGGGTCTTCGCCACGGAGACCATGACCGGCGGGGCCGAGGGGCTGCTGTACGGCGGCGGGTTCGGGCAGCTCGGCCGGCAGTTGGTGGCGGTCCTGGCCGTCGGCGCGTACGCCTTCTCCATGACGTACGGCGTCGCCAGGCTGATCGACCGGGTCGTCGGACTGCGGGCCGACGAGGAGCACGAGCAGACCGGTCTGGACCTTACGGTGCACGCCGAGACCGCTTACGATCACGGAGTCCTGGGCCATGGCGCCCCGGTCTCCTCCTCCGTTTCCTCCACCGTGCAGAAGGCCAGGCCCCAGGGATGAAGCTCATCACCGCGATCATCAAGCCGCACCGCCTCGACGAGGTGAAGACCGCGCTGCAGGAGATCGGCGTGCACGGCCTGACCGTCACGGAGGCCAGCGGGTACGGGCGTCAGCGCGGCCACACCGAGGTGTACCGCGGCGCCGAGTACCGCGTCGACCTCGTACCGAAGGTCCGTATCGAGGTCGTCGTCGGGGACGCGGACGCCGAGCCCGTCATCGAGGCGATCGTGAAGGCCGCGCAGACGGGGAAGATCGGCGACGGGAAGGTGTGGGCGGTTCCGGTGGAGACGGTGGTCCGGGTACGGACGGGCGAGCGCGGCCCGGACGCTCTCTGACCCCGCTGCCGCTCCCCTTCTTGTCCCTCCCCCTGACCCTGATCACCACCACCGCTGCCGCGATGCCCGCTCCCAGCACCACCGCGAGCAGCCACGGCAGCGCGAAGAACGACGTACTCGCCGACTCGCGGGTGTCGCGCGCGCTGGCGGTCAACGTCACGTCGCCCCAGTCGAGTTGGGGCGCCCCCTGCCACTTCGCGCTGAGCCGCACCCGCTGGCCGGGCAGCAGCTCGGAGGGTATTCCGGCCAGGTCGCGGGAGAGCAGCGTACGGCCGAAGAGCCCTTCGGCCGTCAGCCGCACCTTGGGGTCCAGGGTGACGTTGCCGGTGTTGTGGAGGGTGTACGAGACGGTGGCCGTGCTGTCGCCGGCGCCCGGGAACAGGGGCTGGTGGTGGCTGATGCGGACCTTCTCCACGGCGACGGCCGCAACGGTCGGTCCGCCCACCCGCAGATAGATCCGGGCGCCGACGGCCCGCTGGACCCCGACCTCGACCGCGCCCTCCCCCGCGTCGATCCGCTCGTCCAGGGCGACGAGGGCGCCCGGGTGATCGCCGGGTTCGGCCGACTCGGGCACCTTCAGGGTGAACGGCACGGTGACCTTGCCGTGCGCGGGCACGGTCACCCGGTCCTCGGCGGGCTTCGCCCAGGCACCCACACCCCGCTGCCTCTCCTGCCGGGTCCGCACGGCGAATCCGCCGTCCCGCGCGGTGTTGTAGGCGTCGGCCGCGTAGAGCCGGAACGTCAGCGGCCGCCCGGTCTTGTTGGTGACGGCGACCTCGTCCTCGATGGTCGTGCCCGGGTCGGCGGAGAGATGGAAGTACGGCCGCGAGGCGAGTTCCGACGCGACGGGGAAGACGGACCAGCTGCCGTTGTCGGCGGCGCGCGCGGGCGTCCCGCCGGTCACCGCCACGGCGAGCAGGAGCAGGAGGATCGAGCGGAACGGCTTGCGCATGGGTGCGGACCCCCGGGGGCGCGGGTGGGACGGAGGAAGAGGCCGGGCGGGTGGGACGGAGGAGGCCGGGCGGGTGCGCGCCCAGCCCCTGTGCGGACTCGGGCTCAGGCTCGGGTTCAGGTGAGCGTGAGCGTCAGCACTCCGGAGTACGCGCCGGGCGGGGTGAACGCCGGGACGTTCAGCGAGAGCCGGGCGTCGACGGTGAACTCGCCGCCGGTGAGCGTGCCGTCGGGGGCGGACGCGAGGGTCGCTCCGGCACTGCCGACCGCGCCGGGCGAACCGGCCTGGCAGGTGCTCGGGCTGCCGGTCTTGGTGAGGCAGACCGGGGTCCAGCCCAGCTTGGCCGCGTCGATCTTCGCCCCGCCGGGGCCGGTGAAGTCGGTGACCTTGCCGGTCAGGGACCAGCCCGCGGGTCCGCCGCGGAAGTCCTTGACGGTCACCGTCTGCAGGGAGCCGCGGGAGAAGCCGCCCTTGCCGTAGTCGACGGCCGCGAGTTCGACGGTGTCCCCGGCCTGGGTCATGGACAACGTCCCCGCCTTGACCGAGGAGTTGACCTTCTGGCTGTTGGCGGGCAGGGGCGTGTCGTCGATGACGACGTAGGCGGCGGGACCCGCGCCCTTGTCGTCGCTCCAGGCACTTCCCTCGTACGCCACCACTCCGGTGGTCGCCTTGTCGCTGACGGCCAGGCTGCCGCTGAAGGAGCCCTGCGCGTTCGCGGTGACGGTCGCCTTGTCGGCCGTCTCGGCGGCGCCGGCCCGTCCGGCGAGGGTGACCGCCGCGCCGGGCGCGAAGTTCGACCCCGTGACGGTCACGCTGTCACCGGGCTTCCCGGAGGCCGTACCGAGGCTGATGGCACGGTTGTTGGTCTGGCCGCCGCCGGTCGCGGTGATCGTCTCGGAGACGGGGGCGGGCGGGGTGATGACCGTGCACGGGGTGTCCAGCTCCAGGAGGTAGCTGGTGTGGATGTTGTAGTCGCCGGGCGACAGGGTGATCGACCCGGTGGCGGTGACCGTGAAGGTGCCGGTCATCGAGAAGGACGGGAAGGCGCCCTTGCCCGGGACGGGGTCGTTCTTCTTGGGGCCCGCGACCGTGAGGTCACCGCTCTGCGCGCCACCCAGGGCCACCTTGCCGGTGGGCGTCATGATGTCGGCGGGCAGGGCGATGTCGACGGGGTTGCTCGCGGCGGGCTTGACCACCGTGTACGTGACGGTGACCGTGTCGCCCACCTTGGGCGCCGCATTGTCGACGGTGATCTTGGCGGTGGTGGTGCCGTCGATCGGGGGGATGCCCGCGATGGGCGGTGGCACGCAGTGCGTGGCGAAGTCGACCTGCTGCGGATCCGCGTTCGCGGGACAGGCGAACGCGCCTCCCGCGGTGACCGCGAGTGCGGCCGTTCCGAGAAATGCCGCCCAGCGGCGGCGTCTTCGGGTTCCTGAACCCATGGGTGCCCCTCCTGTGGATGTGGGCGCTGTGCGCCGACAGGAGGTCATTGATGTGCGGGTTGTGTGAGAAGTCAATGGAACCCTGAAGCATTGACTGATGGGCCATCAGCTTCTGTCAACTTGCCGTGCATAGAGGCGAGTTGGGAGCGGAAAAGCGGACGGACCGGTGCCGCCGCGCGCAGGGCGGCACCGATCCGTACCGGGCCACGGCCCGTGGGGGGACTGCGCGCCGGACGCGCCTACGCTGCGGAGATCACTCGAACACGAACGGGCCGGGCGACTGCGGCCCGTCCGCCGTGCAGGTGATGGTGATCCCGAAGACCGTCATCTTCAGGGAGCCACCGAAGGCTTCCAGGCTGTCGCCGGCCGCGACGGTACCGGGCAGCGGGCCGACCGTGACGCCGCCGCCGGCGGGGATCGCGGGGTTCTCGGTGCCGGAGAAGACGGTCGTTCCGCCGCCCGCCTTCACCAGGGCGAGAGTGGCGGCGACCGAGTCCTCGGTGAGCGCGAGCGGGGTGGTGATCTCGGAGGAGCTGACGGTGAGGGTGGCGGCGGTACCGCTCTGGGTGGCCGTGAGGGTGGCCTCACCGCCACCGTAGATACCGCAGTCCGCGACGATCGTGGCGGTCTGGGGGACCACGGCCGCGGCGCCCGGGGCGAGCGCGAGGCTGGTGGCGAGGGTGCCGGCGGCTAACGCCGCGCCGATTCCGAGTCGCTTACAGATCATTGGATTCCCTTCCCTAGTGCGGGAATTGCCGTGTGGGGACGGCCGACGGGCGCTTCGCTGACGACTGGCTGACGACCCGAATCTGACGACCCGTCGGAAGAGCTGGCGTCTATTGAGGCGCGAGTGCCTCACGATTGCAAGAGAAACGGTGGTGATTCTTCCGCCCCAACGGGCTTCCCCCTGGGGGCTCCGCCCCCACACCCCCGAGACGCCCCCCACCCGCCGCCGCAGGCGCGCCTCAAAGATTGCGCAGTTCCCCGCGCCCCTAAAAGCCAAAAGACCGCGCAGCCCCCCATCCCCGAGAGCTGGGGCGCAGCCCCGCTCCGAGGGGCGCGGGGAACTGCGCGATCAGCCCCCACCGGGCCCGCGGACGGAACCCCCGACGGCCGCCCGACACCTTTCAGTACCGCTCGGTGCAGAAGATGTTACAGTCCATTAAGTATCGATCGGTACCGAACTTTGGTTAGGTCAAAGCCATGGGAAAGCTCGAAGGCAAGACCGCAGTCGTCACCGGCGGCAGCACCGGAATCGGCCTGGCAACGGCGAGAAGGCTCGCCACGGAAGGCGCGCACGTATTCATCACCGGCCGCCGCGAACCCGAGCTGGAGAAGGCCGTCGCCACCATCGGCAACGCCACCGCGGTCCCCGGTGACGTCAGCGTCGCGGCCGACGTGGACCGCCTGTACGAGCGTGTACGGGAGCACGGACAGGGCCTGGACGTGCTGTTCGCCAACGCCGGCATCAACCACATCGCACCCCTGGACGAACTCACCGAGGCCAGCCATGACGCGGTCTTCGACATCAACGTCAAGGGCACCTTCCTCACGGTGCAGAAGGCCCTGCCGCTGCTCAACGACGGCGCCTCGGTGATCCTCACCTCCTCCACCGCCGCCGAAGGAGGCGGCGCGGGCATGAGCGCCTACGGCGCGTCGAAGGCGGCCGTGCGGGCGTACGCCCGCGCCTGGGCCGACGAGCTCGGCAGCCGGGGTGTCCGGGTCAACGCGATCTCGCCGGGCCCGGTCGACACCGCGATGTGGGACGCGGCTTTCGGCGACCGCGCCAAGGAGATGCTGGAGACCGTCGCGGCCGGACTGCCCCCGAAGCGGTTCGCGGACCCGGACGAGATCGCCGCCGCGGTGACCTTCCTCGCCTCGTCGGACAGCAGCTTCGTCTACGGCGCGAATCTCTACGTGGACGGCGGCATGAACCAGATCTGACCGAGCACTCCCCGACCCGGATTACCGAGAGGCAGCCATGTCAGCTGTGCCAGCCATGTCCGACACCGAACTGCGCGCCTTCTTCCAGCGCTACATCGACGCACTCAACGCTCACGAGTTCCACCGCATGACCGAGTTCGTCCATGACGACGTCCTCATGAACGGCCGGCCGGTCACGCGGGACGATGTCATCGCGGCCCAGACGGAACACACCGACGCGGTACCGGACTTCACCTGGCGGGTCGAGGATCTCGCCATCGACGGGGACCAGGTGGCGGCGCGTCTGTTCAATCGGGGCACGCCCGCGAAGGAATGGTTCGGCGTGCACCCCACCGGCGCCACGGTCGAGTACGCGGAGTTCGCCTTCCACAAGGTGCGTGACGGCAAGTTCTACGAGATGAACTACCTGATGGACGCCCAGGCGGTCCGACAACAACTGACCCCCTGACCCCACCACCGCAAAAGATTGCGCAGTTCCCCGCGCCCCCAGATACCCAGGGGCGCGGGGAACTGCGCGACCAGCCCCCACCGGGCCCGCAGGCGAAAACCCTCACCCCGCGGTCAGCACCGCCCGCACCACCCCGTCCGCCCCCGCGACGAACACCGGCGTAGCCGCACCGCCGAGATCCCGCACCGCGGCGAGGTCGTCGTCCGTCAGGGACGCGGACTCCCCCTCGCCCACCACAACCGCCGCCGCTTCCAGGGACGTCGCCCCGGAGGCGACAGCCATCGCCACCGCCGTCCGCAGCGCGCTCAGCCGCAGCGAGGGCAGTGCGACGGTGCCCGCCACGTACGTACGGCCGTTGTCGTCCCGCACGGCCGCACCCTCGGGCACCCCGTTGCGGGCCCGGGCCGCACGGGCCAGGGTGACGATCTTGCGGTCCTCGGGTTCGAGCGCGGTGCTGTCGGTCATGCCCAGAGCATACGTACGACGTCGCACGGCGCGTCGCGCGGCAGCTCAGGGCCGGTCGAGGCGCAACCGCTCCGCCCGCGGCAACCCCGCCACCACCAGGTCGTACGAGTCCTCGACCAGCTCCCGGACCAGCCGCTCGGGCAGCGAGCCGTCCACGGTCACCGTGTTCCAGTGGCGCTTGTTCATGTGCCAGCCCGGAATGATCAGCCCCTCGTGCTCGCCGCGCAGCCGCACCGCGTCCTCGGGGTCGCACTTCAGGTTGACGGTGAGCGGACTGCCCTCCAGAGAGCTGAGCGCGAACATCTTCCCCAGCACCTTGAAGACCGAGGTCTCCGGATTGAAGGGAAACTCCTCCACGGCCGCGTTGAAGGAGAGACAGAGCGCGCGCAGCTCCTGCGGGGTCATCGCGTCACTCCGGCTTCTCCTCGGGGTCGTCGGCATCGGCGCCGGCCGGCACGACCGGTTCGACCAGCACCGTGACGATCTTGTTCCGGCGCCCCGCCGAGGCCTCGGCGGTCAGCAGCAGCTCGCGGCCGTCGGGCAGTTCGACGACCGAGGACGCCCCGGCGATGGGCACGCGGCCGAGCGCCTTCGCGAGGAGCCCGCCGACCGTCTCCACGTCCTCGTCGTCGTACGCCTCGAAGCCGTACAGCTCGCCGAGGTCGCCGATGTCGAGCCGGGCGGTCACCCGGTAGCGGTCGTCGCCGAGGTCCTGCACGGGCGGCAGCTCACGGTCGTACTCGTCGGTGATCTCGCCGACGATCTCCTCAAGGATGTCCTCGATGGTGACGATGCCGGCCGTGCCGCCGTACTCGTCGATGACGACGGCGACGTGGTTGCGGTCCTGCTGCATCTCGCGCAGCAGGTCACCGGCGTTCTTCGTGTCCGGGACGAACGCGGCGGGCCGCATCGCCGTGGACACCAGCTCGCTCTCCGCGTCCCGGCTGATGTGCGTCTTGCGGGCCAGGTCCTTCAAGTACACGATCCCGACGATGTCGTCCTCGCTCTCCCCGGTGACGGGCACGCGCGAGAAACCGGAGCGCAGGGCGAGGGTCAGCGCCTGCCGGATGGTCTTGTACCGCTCGATGACCACCAGGTCGGTGCGCGGGACCATGACCTCCCGGACCAGCGTGTCGCCCAGCTCGAAGACGGAGTGCACCATGCGGCGCTCCTCGTCCTCGATGAGCGACTCCTTCTCCGCCAGGTCGACCATCGCGCGCAGCTCGGCCTCGGAGGCGAAGGGCCCGCGCCGGAAGCCCTTGCCGGGCGTGAGCGCGTTGCCGATGAGGATGAGCAGCGGCGGGACCGGTCCCATGATCCGGGCCAGCGGCAGCAGCACGTACGCCGCCGCCGTGGCCGTGTTCAGCGGGTGCTGGCGGCCGATGGTGCGCGGCGAGACCCCGACGGCGACGTACGAGACGAGGACCATCACGCCGATGGCGACGGCCAGCGCCTGCCAGGTCTCGGCGAACTCCTTCAGGCAGGCGTACGTGACGAGGGCGGCGGACGCCATCTCGCAGGCGACGCGCACCAGCAGGGCCACGTTCAGATAGCGGGTCGGGTCGGCGGCGACCTGGGCGAGCTTGGCGCTGCCTCGGCGGCCCGACCGTACCGCCTCCTCGGCGCGGAAGCTGGAGACGCGTGCGAGGCCGGCCTCCGCGCAGGCGGCGAGCCAGGCGACCACGACCAGGGCGATGGCGCCCAGGACCAGTTGCGGGCTCATGAGACGGTCGGGGCCGGGGAGGGACCTTCGAGGCCCTTCTCCGCACGCCAGCCGTCCACGATGGCGGCCTGCAGACCGAACATCTCGGCCTTCTCGTCGGGCTCCTCGTGGTCGTACCCGAGCAGGTGCAGCACTCCGTGGACGGTGAGGAGCTGGAGCTCCTCGTCCATGGAGTGCTGCGTCTCGGCGTCCTTGCCCTGCTGCTCGGCGACCTCCGGGCACAGCACGATGTCACCGAGCAGCCCCTGCGGCGGCTCCTCGTCGTCCTTCGCGGGCGGCCGCAGCTCGTCCATCGGGAACGACATGACATCCGTGGGGCCCGGCAGGTCCATCCACTGGATGTGCAGCTGCTCCATCGCGTCGGTGTCCACGACGATCACCGAGAGCTCGGAGAGCGGGTGGATGCGCATCCGCGCGAGGGCGTAACGGGCGATGTCGAGGATCGCCTGCTCGTCGACCTCGGTCCCGGACTCGTTGTTGACGTCGATCGACATGGTCGCGCTGGTCTACTTCCGTTTGGTACGGGCGCCCTTGTGGGTGCCGTTCTCCGTGCCGTTCTGGCTGTCGTACTTCTCGTACGCGTCGACGATACGGCCGACCAGCTTGTGCCGGACGACGTCCTGGGTCGTGAGCCGCGAGAAGTGGACGTCGTCGAGGCCCTCCAGGATGTCCTGGACCTGACGCAGACCGGACTTGGTGCCGCTCGGCAGGTCGACCTGCGTCACATCACCGGTGACCACGATCTTCGAATCGAAACCGAGCCGCGTGAGGAACATCTTCATCTGCTCGGCGCTGGTGTTCTGCGCCTCGTCCAGAATGATGAAGGCGTCATTGAGCGTCCTGCCACGCATGTACGCCAGCGGCGCCACCTCGATCGTGCCCGCTGCCATCAGGCGGGGGATCGAGTCCGGGTCGAGCATGTCGTGCAGCGCGTCGTAGAGCGGGCGCAGGTAGGGGTCGATCTTGTCGTAGAGCGTGCCGGGCAGGAAGCCGAGCCGCTCCCCCGCCTCGACCGCCGGGCGGGTCAGGATGATGCGGCTGACCTGCTTGGCCTGGAGGGCCTGCACGGCCTTCGCCATGGCGAGGTAGGTCTTGCCGGTGCCCGCCGGGCCGATGCCGAAGACGATGGTGTGCTTGTCTATGGCGTCGACGTAGCGCTTCTGGTTGAGCGTCTTGGGGCGGATGGTGCGTCCGCGCGAGGACAGGATGTTCTGGGTGAGGACCTCGGCCGGGGTCTCCGGGCCGTCTCCCTCCCCGTTCTCAGTCGCCCGCAGCATGGCGATCGAGCGTTCCACCGCGTCCTCCGTCATCGGCTGTCCGGTGCGGAGCACCAGCATCATCTCGTCGAACAGTCGCTGGACGAGGGCCACTTCACGGGCGTCGCCGATGGCGCTGATCTCATTGCCCCGGACGTGGATGTCGGCCGCCGGGAAAGCCTTCTCGATCACGCGCAGGAGGACGTCCCCGGATCCCAGCACGGTCACCATGGGGTGCGCCGCGGGGACGGTGAACTGGGCTCGTGACTGCCCCTGCGCGGGGGTGTGAGCTGTGGGTGTCTGAGTCATGGGCCGGCTCTGAAGGCCTGCTCATCCTCCTCGGTGAGGCACGCTTGCCGGTACGGCAGCCTTGTGTCTCCAAGAGTACGTCGGGGCACCGACATCACCGTAGGACTTTTCCGCCGCACCTGTGGCACCAGGGGCGGCCCCTGTCCCCCGTGCGGCCTCACGCGGATCTGCGGAAGCCGATCGTCGGTACGGCCCGTCTCAGGGGCCAGGCCCGGGCGCTCCCCGGAAGCAGCGGTTCCAGGAAGGCGTACCGGCCGAGCGCCGCGGGATCCTGGTGGTCGTAGGACTGCACGCGGCGCCACCAGGCGGCGATCTCCGACCAGCCGGGCGCGGACAGCGAGCCCCCGAACTCCTGGACCGACAGCGCCGCGGTGAGGCCCGCGAAGGCGAGGCGGTCGGCGAGCGGCCAGCCGGCCAGCGTGCCCGTCACGAACCCCGCGACGAAGACGTCCCCGGCGCCGGTCGGGTCCATCGCCTCGACCTCGATGGCCGGAACCTCCGCGGTCTCACCGGTCCGGCGGTCCACGGCGTACGCGCCCTCGGCACCCAGCGTGACGACGGCGAGCGGTACGTGCTCGGTGAGCGCGTGCGCGGCGGCGCGCGGACACGAGGCGCCGGTGTACCGCATGGCCTCCTCGGCGTTCGGCAGGAACGCCTCGCAGTGCCGCAGGTCGGGGAGCCCGGCGAGGTCCCAGCGGCCCGTGTCGTCCCAGCCCACGTCGGCGAAGATCCGGGTACCGCGCTCCGCCGCCCCGGCGATCCAGTGCGCGCTCGTGCCCGGCGTCAGCGAGGCGACGGCCGCCCGCGCGCGGGGCGAGCAGTCGGGCGCGGGCTCCTCCGGGGGCGGCTCGTGGCCGTGGCTGACCATGGTCCGTTCGCCCTCGTACGCCATCGAGACGGTCACCGGGGAGTGCCAGCCGGGCGCGGTGCGGGACGCGGAGAGGTCGATGTGTTCGCCCTGCTCCAGGGCGTCCCAGCAGTACTCCCCGTAGTGGTCGTCCCCGAAGGCCGCGGCGAGCGAGGTCTTCAGGCCGAGCCTGGCCAGCGCGGTGGCCATGTTCGCGACGCCGCCGGGGCTGGAGCCCATGCCGCGGGCCCAGGACTCGGTCCCGCGGACGGGGGCGGAGTCGAGTCCGGTGAAGATGATGTCGAGGAAGACGGTGCCGGTGAGGTAGACGTCCCAGGGCGGGTCGTCGGAGCGGCGCAGTTCGGCGAGTGGGTCGAACTGGGCCTGTCGGTACGGTCCCTTCCCGTTGGACGCGGTCACGGTGCGCTCCCCTGAGTGGTGCGGATTCAGGCCAGTGTGCACCAAACGCTCTTCAGGGCGGGGAGGGTCACGCCGGGCCCTCGCGTCCCGTCGACCACAGGCCGGTTCCCACTCCGGCTCCCACCCCGATTCCCGCTCCGGCTCCCGCTCCGGTTCAGACTCAGGACGGGTCGAAATCGCGCTCTGTTACCCGGGTCGACATCTCCCAAACAACAAGTGGTCCAGATCACATCCTCCGGCTTATCGAATCCGCCCTTCCGCTTGATACAAATTGCCCGCGCGTTCCTGTCCGTCGACGGCCGCACCAACTCCCCTTCGCATGGCCCCCCCCTTTCCGTCCGCACGCCCAGGGAACGCCCGTGTCCGCCCGCTCCACCGCTCCGTCCTGGCCCCTCGTCGCCCTTTTCACGGCGGGCTATCTGGCCCCGTACCTGCTGCCCACCACCGTCGGCAGACTCGACGCGGCCCTTCCCCTCTCCGCCACCCAGGCCGGTGCCGTCGGCAGTCTGCTGCTGCTCAGCTCGGCCGCGGCGGGCTTCGCCCTCGCCTCCCGGATCCACCGGCTGGGCGCCCGCCGCCTGGCCCGCGCGGGCCTGCTGCTCGCCGTGCTCGGCTACGGCACGGCCGCGCTGTCGACCAGCGTGCCCACCGTCATCGCCGGCGCGCTGGTCGGCGGCCTCGGCTCCGGTACGGCCACCACGGTCGCCGCCGCCGGTACGGCCGCCCGGCGGGACCCCCACCGCACCACGACCCTCGGTCTGCTGAGCGTCTCCGCCCTCGCGGCGGCCGTCTACCTGACGGTCCCCCACCTGGGCCCGGGCCACGGCCTGCCCCTCGCGGCGGTCGCGCTCACCGCGGCCCTCGTGTGGCCCGCGACCGCCCATCTGCCCACCAGGTCCGGTGAGGTCCCGGCGACCGCCCACCGCCCCGCTTCGACGCCGCCGCCCCCGCTGCCGTACCGCCGCCCCGGCCTGGTGCTCGCCGCGGCCATGCTCTGCTGGTCCCTGGTCCAGAACTCCCTGTGGGGCGTCAGCAGCCACATCGGGACCCGGCAGGCGGGCCTGGGCGAGGCGACGGTCGGCGTGGTCTTCGCGGTGGCGCTCGGCGCGGGCCTGCTCGGTGTGCTGTGCGCGGGTGCGCTCGGGCCCCGGATCGGCCGGGCGCTGCCCGTCGGCGCGGGCACCGTCCTGATCGCTGTCTGCATCGTGGTCAGCGCGGGCGCCGACGGTCTGACGAGCTTCGCCGTGGGCGAGATCGCCTGGAACGCCCTCTACCCGGTGGTCCTCTCCTACCTGATCAGCCTGGCCGCGTCGCTCGACCCGCACGGCCGCTGGGCGGTCCTGGCGGGCTCGGCGTCCTCGCTCGGCACCGCGTGCGGCCCGCTGACGGGCAGCCTGCTCTCGGCGGCGGCGGGCTATCCCGCGATGGGCTGGGTGCTCGCGACGGTCCTGCTCCTGCTGGCCGTGCCGCTGGCCGCGGTGGCCGTGCGCACCACGGGCGGCCCCGTGGTGCGGGGCCCGGAACCGGTCCTGCGCGGCGGCCCCGTGGAGCAGTCGGCGCATCAGCCGGTGCAGCAGCCCGTGCCCGTGGAGCAGCCCGTGGTGGAGATCACCGTGGACCAACCCCATCCCGCGCAGCAGGAGTTCGACACTGCGGGCCCCCAGAACTCGGGCACGTCACCCTCGGCACCCGCGCCCTGAGCCACCGCCGCCGGCCCACCGGATCCCCTCAGGCTCCGAACTCGTACGCCTCCACCTCGGCGAGGTACCGGGCCCGTCGTTCCTCGTCGTGTTCGAGGAACGACGCGGTGAACGAGTTCCGGGCCAGTGCGCGCAGCCGCTCCGGGGAGAGCCCGAGCGCCGTACGCACGGCGTCGAAGTTGTCCCCGGCGTAGCCGCCGAAGTACGCGGGGTCGTCGGAGTTGACCGTGCACAGCAGTCCCGCGTCGAGCATCGCGGGCAGCGGGTGGTCCGCAAGTACGTCGACGGCCCGCAGCCGTACGTTGGACAGGGGGCACAGCGTCAGCGGCACCTGCTCCCGCACCAGCCGGGCCACCAGTTCCGGGTCCTCCATGCAGCGCAGCCCGTGGTCGATCCGCTCGACCCCGAGCACGTCGAGCGCCTCGGTGACGTACGCGGGCGGCCCCTCCTCGCCCGCGTGCGCGACCCGGCGCAGGCCGAGCGCGGCGGCGGCCTCGTACACCTCGCGGAACTTCGCCGGCGGGTGCCCGACCTCGGCGGAGTCGAGTCCGACGCCGACGATCGGTCCTCCCGGCGCCAGATACGGCTTCGCGGCCTCCAGGGTTTCCAGCGCGGACCCGGCGGACTCGTCGCGCAGGAAGCACATGATCAGCTGGGTGGAGATGCCGTGCGCGGCCTCTCCCCCACTCTCGGCTTCGTTCGAGCGGGGGGACCCCCATCGGTCGAGCGCCCGCCCGAGCCCTTCCACCACCGTGCCGATGTCGACGCCCCGCGCGAGGTGCGCCTGCGGGTCGAAGAAGATCTCCGCGTGCCGCACGCCCTGGGCGGCGGCGCGCGCGAGGTACGCGTCGGCGAGGTCCGCGAAGTCGTCCTCGGTCCGCAGCACGGCCATGAGCCCGTAGTACAGGTTCAGGAACGACTGCAGATCGGTGAACTCGTACGCCTTGCGCAGCTCGTCCGTGTCCGCGTACGGCAGCGTGATCCCGTTGCGGGCCGCCAGGGCGAAAGCCAGCTCGGGCTCCAGCGTGCCTTCGATGTGCAGGTGCAGTTCAGCTTTGGGGAGGGGCATCGAAGCATGGTACGGGTGTTTTACCGACGCTTCGGAACCGGCACCCTCAGCAGATCGTGCGCCACGGTCAGCTCCCCCTCGAACCCGGCGGCCCGCGCCTGCCGCTCGAACTCCTCAGGATCGGAGTACCGCTGACTGAAGTGCGTGAGCACCAGATGCCGTACGCCCGCGTCCCGCGCCACGGTGGCCGCCTGCCCGGCGGTCAGATGACCGTGGTCGACGGCGAGCCGCACGTCCTCGTCCAGGAACGTCGACTCGATGACGAGCAGGTCGCAGCCCTCGGCGAGGGCGTACACCCCGTCGCACAGCCGGGTGTCCATGACGAACGCGAACCGCTGTCCGCGCCGCACCTCGCTGACGTCGTCGAGCAGGACGTCCCCGAGGGCCCCCTCCCGCTGGATCCGCCCCACGTCCGGGCCCTTGATCCCGTGCGCGGCCAGGCGGTCGCCCAGCATCCGCCGCCCGTCGGGCTCGACGAGCCGGTAGCCGTACGACTCGACGGGATGCGACAGCTTCCGGGCCTCCAGCTCGTACGTCTTCGTGGCCGCGAGGACCCCGTCGGCGTCCACCGGGGCCTCGGTGAGCGCGACCGTCTCGCGGTAGGCGGTCGCGTACCGCAGCCGGTCGAAGAACTTCTGCCCGGAGCGCGGATAGTGCGCGCTGATCCCGTGCGGCACCCGGTCGAGGTTGATCCGCTGGATCACCCCGGCCAGGCCCAGCGAGTGGTCGCCGTGGAAGTGCGTGACGCAGATCCGGTGCAGGTCGTGCGCGGCCACCCCGGCCCGCAGCATCTGCCGCTGCGTGCCCTCGCCGGGATCGAAGAGGATGCCCTCGCCGTCCCAGCGCAGCAGATAGCCGTTGTGGTTGCGGTGCCGGGTGGGAACCTGGCTGGCGGTCCCGAGGACCACCAATTCACGTACGGACACGTCGGGTTGTCCAGCTTCTCGCTATCCGGGGGGCCACTGCAGACCGCGACCGCCCAGTACGTGGGCGTGCGCGTGGAAGACGGTCTGCCCGGCTCCGCTCCCGGTGTTGAAGACGAGGCGGTAGCTGTCGAGTTTCTCCTCGGCGGCGACCTCACCGGCCTCGCGCACGACGTCGGCGAGGATCGCCGGTTCGGCGGCGGCGAGGGAGGCGGCGTCCGGGTGATGGACCTTCGGGATCACCAGGATGTGGGTGGGTGCCTGCGGGTTTATGTCCCGGAAGGCGAGAGTCGTCTCCGTCTCACGCACGACGGTCGCCGGGATCTTCCCCCCGACGATCTTGCAGAACAGACAGTCGTCCTGCGGTTCCCCTGCCATTGAGCAGCCTCCTCAGCCAGAGTTGATCGATGCCCCGGCATGGTACCGAGCGCCGTTTTCTTGGGGGCGCGGGGAACGGCGCAGTCTTTTGCCCTTGAGGGGCGCGGGGAACTGCGCGACCAGCCCCCACGCACCCGCACCCGCACCCGCACCCGACGAACCACCCCTCACGCCCCCGGCAACTCCGGAGCCACCTTCGACGGGTTGTCGGCGAGCGCCGCCAGCGCAATCCGCACAGCCTCGTCAAGCTGAACATCCCGCCCGGCGGCGTAGTCCTGAGGCGTCTGGACGACCTCGACGTCCGGATCGACGCCGTGGTTCTCCACCCCCCACTCGTACCCCTCAAGCCAGAACGCGTACTTGGGCTGGGTGACCAGCGTCCCGTCGACCAGCCGGTACCGGCTGTCGATCCCGACGACCCCGCCCCACGTGCGCGTACCGACGACGGGCCCGATCCCGAGCGCCTTGATCGCCGCGTTCACGATGTCCCCGTCCGACCCGGAGAACTCGTTGGCGACGGCCACGACGGGCCCGCGGGGCGCGTCCTCGGGATAGCTCGTCGCCCGCATCCCGCGCGCGAGGTCCCAGCCGACGATCCGCCGGGCGAGCTTCTCGATGACGAGCTGCGAGGTGTGCCCGCCCCGGTTCTCGCGGACGTCCACGACAAGACCCTCCCGCGCCACCTCGATCCGCAGATCGCGGTGAATCTGCGCCCAGCCGGGCGCCTGCATGTCGGGCACGTGCAGATATCCGAGCCGTCCGCCGGACTTCTCGTGCACATAGGCGCGCCGGTCGGCGACCCACGCGTGGTAGCGCAGCGGCTCCTCGTCGGACATCGGCACGACCACCGCGTGCCGCGGATCGCCGCCGCCCGCCGGGGAGATCGTCAGCTCGACGGGCTTGCCGGCCGTGCCGACGAGCAACGGCCAGGGCCCGGCGACCGGGTCGACGGGCTGCCCGGAGACGGCCACGATGGCGTCGCCCGCGCGCACCGCGACCCCGGGCGCGGCGAGCGGCGACTGCGCGTCGGGGTCGGAGGTCTCCGACGGCAGGATGCGGTCGATACGCCACAGGGGCGCCCCCTGCGGGCCGTCCTCGTGGCGGGAGATGTCGGCGCCCAGCAACCCCTGCCGTTCCCCGTGCCCGAACCCGCCGCGCGGCATGACGTACGCGTGCGAGGTGCCGAGTTCGCCCTGCACCTCCCAGAGGAGGTCGACCAGGTCGTCGTGGGTGGCGACCCGTGCGAGGACGGGACGGTAGCGGTCCAGTACGCCGTCCCAGTCGGTGCCGCCCAGGTCGGGGCGCCAGAAGTTGTCGCGCATGAGGCGGCCGGTCTCGTCGTACATCTGTCGCCACTCGGCGGCCGGGTCGACGCTCTGGCGGATGCGCGACAGGTCGACCGTGATGTTGGTGTCGCTCTCGTCGTCGTTCGAGGCGCGCCGGTCGCTCGGTACGACCTTCAGTTTGCCGTCGGTCCACAGCAGGATCCGCTTGCCGTCGCCGGTGACCATGAAGCCGTCGGCGTCCGAGGCGAGGTGCTCGATGCGCTGCTGGGCGAGGTCGTAGCGCTCCAGGTCGGTCTTGGGGTCCGGGTCGTCGGGGGTGGCGCGGGAGGCGCCCAGCACACCGCGCACGGGGTGCCGCAGCCACAGCAGTCCGTCCTTGGCGGCCCGCAGCGCGCTGTAGCGGGCGGCCTCGACGGGGAACGGCACGATGCGGTCGCCGAGTCCTTCGAGGTCGATCCGGGTGGCCGGGGAGCCCTCGCTGTCGGGTGTCTCGTCCTTGTCGGGCGCCTCGAAGGGCCGCCCGTGCCGCTGGGGTCCGAAGGGCGAGGGGGTGGTGGCGGCGAGGGTGATGAGATGCGGCCGGGAGCCGCCGACGAAGGCGAGGTCGAAGACGTGCTCGTCGTAGACGGGGTCGAAGGACCGCGCGGACAGGAAGGCCAGATGCTTCCCGTCGAGGGTGAACGCGGGCGCGTAGTCGCGGAATCGCAGCGGTGTCGCCTCGGTCACCGACAGGTCGGCGGTGTTGGCGAGCTTGAGCTGGCGCAGCGGGCGCGGGCCGGGGTGCGACCAGGCCAGCCAGGCCGAGTCGGGCGAGAAGACGAGCCCGGAGACCTCGCCGTCCTCGCTGCGGTCGACCTCGCGGACCTCGCCGGTCTCGCGCTCGACGAGCAGGACGCGGCCGTCGTGCGAGGCGACCGCGGCGCGGCTGCCGTCGGGTGCCATCGCGAGCCCGAGGACGCGGCCGAGCTGTCCGGCGGCGAGCCTGCGCGGGGTCGCGCCGGGGGCCACGCCGGTCGCCGGGGCGAACTCCAGCGCGTCGTCGCCCTCCGCGTCGGTCGCCCACACCACGTGCTCCTCGCCGTCGGCGCGGAAGGTGCGGGGCAGCCTGGCCCGTACGCCCTGTTCGGCGGCGAGCGCGCGGGCGGGGCCCGAGCGGTGGGTGACCCAGTGGACGGCTCCGCGCACGGCGACCGCGCTGCCGCGGCCGGTGTGGTCGGGGGCGGCGGCGCCGAACCAGCGGGAGGCGTTCACCGGATGGGGCTGAAGATCGACGCGCTGGCCGCCGAGCCGGATGTCGAGCCTGCGCGGCTCGGCCCCGTCGAGGTCGTCGAGGATCCACAGCTCACCGGCGGACGCGTACACGACGCGGGTCCCGTCGGTGGAGGCGTGCCGCGCGTAGAAGCCCTCGATCCCGGTGTGCCGCCGCAGGTCCGATCCGTCGGCGAGGGAGGAGTAGACGGCTCCCACGCCTTCGTGGTCGGAGAGGAAGACGACCCGCTCCCCGACCCACGACGGATATTCGAGGTTCCCGTCGAGATCGGCGTGCAGCCGTACGAACTCGCCGCGCTCCCCCTCACCTTCGCTCTCCCGGTCGATCCACAGCTTGCCCGCGGTGCCGCCCCGGTAGCGCTTCCACCAGGCGGCCTCGCGGCCCATGGGCGCGGACAGCAGGACGGTGCCGCCGGGGCCGCGGACCACATCGCCGACGGGCCCGTACGGGAGGGTGGTCGCGGGTCCGCCGTCGAGCGGGATGGCGCGGGCCCAGCTGCGGCGCAGGCTCGCCTGGCCCTGCGAGCTGAGCGCGAGCACCTCCCCCTCGGGGGTCCAGCCGCGCACCTGGGTCTTCCAACTGCCCCAGTACGTCAGGCGGGTGCTGGAGCCTCCGTCGACGGGGGCGATGTGCACCTCGGGGGCGCCGTCGCGGGTCGAGGTCCAGGCGACGGTCGCCCCGTCCGGGGAGATCCGTGGATGGTTCACGGGAACGTTGTCGGCACTGACCCGCCAGGCACGGCCGCCGTCGAGCGGCGCCACCCAGACGTCGTCCTCGGCGGTGAAGGCGATCAACTCACCGTGCAGGTGCGGATACCGGAGATACGCGGAGGTCGCGGCGGATGCGGCGGATGCGGATGCAGGCTGTGTCACCCGATCACCCTATGCAGCCGTCCCGGCCGCGACCAGAGCTTTCGATCACTTCCCCGGGCCGGCCGCTTCGTCGCATTGATCACTTTCCCGAGATGCAGGAGCAACTCGGGTTCGGATACACGGTCACGGTCCGGGTGACGGTGACGGTCGCGCCGGGCTGGTCGGGCGGCGGAGTCGTCGGGTTGTCGACGGGCGGCGTACTCGCCTGGCAATTGCCGAGGACGTTCACGCGGAACACTTCCTTGCCGTCCACCGTGGCGGTGAGGTCGCCGCGTACGCAGGTGCCGTCGATCTCCTGCGTCACCTTGCCCTTGATGCTGATGTCCTGGCCGTCCTTGGTCTCGCCCGTGCAGTCGACGGACGCCACGTTGTGCACGCTCGCGGAGGGTGTGGGTTCGCCCTTCTCGCCGTACGAGGCGGTGCAGGTGAGCCACTTCACGTCGACGCCCCGCTTCTCCAGCTCGCTCGTGCCCTTCTGGTCGGTGGTGATCGCGACGGCCGCGGTGTTCAGGCCGTCGCCCGGTTCACACGCGACCAGCGCGAACACGGCCGAGACGGCGGCCAGGGCGATCGCCGGGCCGCGGTGCCGTATACGCCTCAGTGCCCGCATGCACGGCAGCGTGCCACTGCTCGCGCCGACGCGGTAGACCCCATGCGGCCACGCTCACCCTCTCGGGGACATTGCCCCCGAACCCCCTTGTCCTCAAACGCCGGACAGGCTAGGTACGTCGTCTGCGGGTCCGGTGGGGGCGGGCCGCGCAGTTCCCCGCGCCCCTGGGTATCTCAGCCCGTCCGGCGTTTGAGGACGAGCGCGAAGCGCGATAAGGGGGCGAGGGGCGCAGCCCCCTGCGTGGACGGGAACGGGTAGGGGCGGCGGGGGCGAAAAAAGCTACGACCAGCGCCCCGTCCGGCCCAGCAGCAGCGCCACCGCTGCCGTCCCCGCCGTCGACGTACGCAACACACTGCGCCCCAGCCGGCACACCCGCGCCCCGGCCTCGGCGAACATCGACAACTCCTCGGGAGACACGCCCCCTTCGGGCCCGACGACGAGCACGATCGACCCGGCGACGGGCAACTCGACGGTGGCGAGGGGCTCACCGGGATACCCCCGGTCCTCGTGCAGCACCGCCGCGAACTCCGCTTTGGCGAGAAACGCCGCAACCTGCTTCGTCGACATCGCGTCCGCGACCTCCGCGAACCGCACCCGCCGCGACTGCTTGCCCGCCTCCCGCGCGGTGGCCCGCCACTTCGCCAGGGCCTTGAGCCCCCGCTCACCCTTCCACTGCGTGATGCAACGCGACGCCGCCCAGGGGACGATCGCGTCGACGCCGGTCTCCGACATGGTCTCGACGGCGAGTTCACCCCGGTCGCCCTTGGGCAGCGCCTGCACGACGGTGATACGGGGGGCGGGCAGCGGCTCCTCGTGGATCACGTGGAGGTCCGCCACGACGAGCCGGTCCTTGCCCTCGGCCGTCATGACGACACCCTCGGCCCAGCGGCCCCGCCCGTCGGTGAGGACCACGTCCTCACCGGTGCGCAGCCGCTTCACGGACACGGCGTGCCGCCCTTCGGACCCGTCGAGCACGAACTGCGGCCCGCCGGGCACCTCGTCGACCACGAACACCGGCGCGGTCATCGCCCGACGCCCCCGTCCTGCTCGGCCGACAACGCTGTCCGGGCGGCGGCGAGTTCGGCCGCGAGCACCTCCACCAGCTGTCCGGCGGGCAGTTCGCGGGCGAGCCGGTGCCCCTGCCCCGCCCACAGCGCCATGCCCTGCGCGTCCCCCGCCTTTGCGGCGGCCTTGCGCAGCGCGGAGGTGAGGTGGTGCACCTCGGGGTAGGCGGCGGGCGCGTACGGCCCGTGCTCGCGCATGAAGCGGTTCATCAGTCCGCGCGCGGGGCGGCCGGAGAACGCCCGCGTCAGCTGCGTACGGACGAAGAGGGGGTTGGTCAGCGCCTGCTTGTGCAGGGCGTTGGCGCCGGACTCGGGGGTGGCGAGGAAGGCGGTGCCCAGCTGGGCGGCGCTCGCGCCGGCGGCCAGCGCCGCGGCGATCTGGCTGCCGCGCATGATGCCGCCGGCCGCGACGATCGGGATCTGCACGGTCTCGCGGACCAGCGCGATGAGCGACAGCAGTCCGATGCCGGAGCCGTCCGTCTCCGGGTTGTCGCGGTGGGTGCCCTGGTGGCCGCCGGCCTCGACGCCCTGCACGATGACCGCGTCGGCGCCCGCCCACTGCACGGCCTGCGCCTCCTCGGCGGTGGTCGCGGTGACGAGGGTGAGCGTGCCGGCCCGGCTCAGGGAGTCGAGGACGTCGCGGGTGGGGCACCCGAAGTGGAAGGAGACGACCGGCACCGGGTTGTCGAGGAGGACGGCGAGCTTGGCGTCGTAGCCGTCGTCGCGTCCGCTGTCGGGGTCGCCCAGTTCGGTCTCGTACCAGGAGGACTCACCGGCGAGCTGGTGGGCGTACACCTCGACGGCCGACCGGTCGGCGTACTCGGGCTGCGGCATGAAGAGGTTCACGCCGAACGGCCTGCTGGTGGCCCCGCGCAGCTGCTTGATGTCCTGGTACATGCCGTCGGCCGTCTTGTAGCCGGCGGCGAGGAAACCGAGCCCCCCGGCCTCGGACACGGCCGCGGCGAGCTGCGGCACGGAGACGCCGCCGGCCATCGGGGCCTGCACGATCGGGAGGGGGAAAAGATCGGTCAGCGCGGAGGACATGACGGCATGTTGTCACGTCCTCCGTACAAGTCCGAATCCGGCCGTCCGCCGGGCATAAGCCACCGGAATCATCCTGCGGCATGCCCGGCGGTTCGCCCGTCAGGTACGGCCGTTGAAGGCGTCCTTCAGCCGGGAGAACAAGCCCTGCTGACCGGGCTGGAACTGCCCGGTGGGCCGCTCCTCGCCCCGCATCTGGGCCAGCTCCCGCAGGACCCGCTCCATCTCGGGATCGAGTTTCGTGGGCGTCATGACCTCGACGTGCACGATCAGGTCGCCGCGTCCGCCGCCCCGCAGATGGGTGATGCCGCGCCCGTGCTTGGGGATCGACTGCCCGGACTGCGTGCCGGGGCGGATGTCGACCTCTTCGAGCCCGTCGAGCGTCTCCAGCGGGACCTTGGTACCGAGCGCCGCCGCGGTCATCGGGATGGTGACCGTGCAGTGCAGATCGTCGCCGCGCCGCTGGAACATGTTGTGCGGCAGCTCGTGGATCTCCACGTACAGGTCGCCGGCGGGGCCGCCGCCGGGGCCGACCTCGCCCTCGCCCGCGAGCTGGATCCGGGTGCCGTTGTCGACACCGGCGGGGATCTTCACGGTCAGGGTCCGGCGCGAGCGCACCCGTCCGTCGCCCGCGCACTCGGGGCACGGCGTCGGGACGACCGTTCCGAAGCCCTGGCACTGCGGACACGGCCGGGACGTCATGACCTGGCCCAGGAAGGACCGCGTGACCTGGGAGACCTCGCCACGACCGCGGCACATGTCACAGGTCTGCGCGGAGGTGCCGGGGGCGGCGCCCTCACCGCTGCAGGTGGTGCAGACGACGGCCGTGTCGACCTGGATGTCCTTCGTCGTGCCGAAGGCCGCCTCGTCGAGCTCTATCTCCAGCCGGATCATCGCGTCCTGGCCGCGCCGCGTGCGCGACCGGGGGCCACGCTGCGACGCCGTTCCGAAGAACGCGTCCATGATGTCCGAGAAGTTGCCGAAGCCGCCGGCTCCGAAGCCGCCCGCGCCACCGCCGCCCGCCTGGGACAGCGGGTCGCCACCGAGGTCGTAGACCTGCTTCTTCTGCGGGTCCGACAACACCTCGTACGCGGCGTTGATCTCCTTGAAGCGCTCTTGCGTCTTCGGATCGGGGTTGACGTCCGGGTGCAGCTCGCGGGCGAGCCGCCGGAATGCCTTCTTGATCTCGTCCTGGGACGCGTCGCGGCGCACGCCGAGTACGGCGTAGTAGTCCGTGGCCACTTACGACTCCGCCAGGATCTGTCCTACGTACCGTGCCACCGCTCGTACCGCTCCCATCGTTCCGGGGTAATCCATGCGCGTCGGTCCGACCACGCCGAGTTTGGCGACTGCTTCGCCGCCCGAACCGTAGCCGACCGAGACCACAGAAGTGGAGTTGAGTCCCTCATGGGCGTTCTCGTGACCGATCCGTACGGCCATGCCCGAATCGTTGACCTCGCCGAGGAGTTTGAGGAGCACGACCTGCTCCTCCAACGCTTCGAGCACCGGACGGATCGTGAGGGGAAAATCATGTCCGAAGCGCGTCAGATTGGCGGTGCCGCCGATCATCAGCCGCTCCTCGGTCTCCTCGACAAGAGTCTCCAGGAGGGTGGAGAGCACGGTAGCGACCGTGCCCCGGTCCTCCGACTCGAAGGCGTCGGGGAGATCCTGCACCAGTTGGGGGACATCCGCGAAACGGCGCCCCGTGATCCTGCTGTTGAGCCGCGCGCGCAGATCTGCCACGGAGACCTCCCCGAAGGGGGCCGGGCAGTCCACCATGCGCTGCTCGACGCGCCCGGTGTCCGTGATCAGTACGAGCATGACGCGGGCCGGGGCCAGCGCGAGCAGCTCCACATGACGCACGGTCGAGCGGGTCAGCGACGGGTACTGGACGACCGCCACCTGCCGGGTGAGCTGTGCGAGGAGCCGCACGGTCCGCCCCACGACGTCGTCGAGGTCGACGGCACCGTCCAGGAAGTGGTGGATCGCCCGCCGCTCGGGCGCCGTCATCGGCTTGACGCCCGCGAGCTTGTCGACGAAGAGCCGGTAGCCCTTGTCCGTGGGGATGCGCCCCGCACTCGTGTGCGGCTGCGCGATGTACCCCTCGTCCTCCAGGACCGCCATGTCGTTGCGGACGGTCGCCGGTGACACGCCCAGCCGGTGGCGCTCCGTGAGCGCCTTCGAGCCGACCGGCTCCTCCGTGCCCACGTAGTCCTGGACGATGGCGCGCAGCACTTCGAGCCTGCGTTCACTGAGCATCGCGCACACCTCCCGTGGTCTTCCGCGCGGTCATCGGTCGTCAGTCGGTCGTCATCGGCGGTGCCGCCTGGCACTCAGCGCGCGCGAGTGCCAGCATCCCCGCGCCAAGTGTACGGCCGGTGGGTACGGGCCGGGCAAGGGCGGGCCTGCGATGTCGTGACGCCGGGCACATCGGACAGGCGACGTGTACGAGGGTGTCCCGCTCTGTCGGGAACATGCGGGCGCGGCCGACGGGGTTAGCGTCGGCGCATGAACGTGACATGGGAAGGGCCCGGGCGCGACGGAACCGGCTGGGAGGAGCTGTCCCCGTACGCGGGGCGCTGCCGGCTCCCGGGGTGGGACTGCACGGCCGGGCTCGTGGTCGGCGAGGACGCGGCGCTCATGATCGACGCGGGGTCCAGCGTGCGGGAGGGCGCGCGACTGCGCACGCGGGCGCACGGGTTGCTCGGGGGCGGGCGCGTCACGCATCTCGCGCTCACGCATCCGCACTTCGACCATGTCTTCGGGGCGGCGGCGTTCGCGGGGGCCGAGGTGTTCGCCGCGGTGGGCGCCGAACTGGTCCTGGGCGAGGGCCGGGAGGAACTGCTCGCGGACGCCGTGCGCAACGGCGCCGATCCCGGGGAGGCGGCCGAGGCGGCGGATCTCCTGGTGCGGCCCCGGCATCTCGTCTCCGGCGAGTGGACGCTCGACCTGGGCGGTGGCCGGCAGGTCCTGCTGGCGAACGTGGGCCCCGGGCACACGGGCCACGACCTCGCGGTCCTGGTCGCCGGGCCCGGCTCCCCGGAGATCGTCTTCTGCGGCGACCTCGTCGAGGAGTCCGGCGAACCCCAGGCGGGCCCGGACGCCGTGCCCTCCCGCTGGCCCGCCGCGCTGGACCGCCTGCTGGACCTCGGGGGCGAGGACGCGCTGTACGTGCCCGGGCACGGGGCGGTGGTGGACGCGGCGTTCGTACGGGCCCAACGGGAGGCGCTGGCACGGCGTTTCGACGTGCCGTGAGTCGTGCGGCGAGTCGTGCCGCGAGTCCTGCCGCGAGCGCCGCTCCGGGGTGTCGGTGTACGTGCGGGGCCCTGCTTCTCCTATCGTCATCCGAATGCGCCAGTACTCAGCGGATCTGACCCCTCCGTGGAAGAAGCCCAAGCCCGTGCCCGAGGTGGCGGCGGAGCCGGGGCTCGTGGTCGAGGAGCCCGGCACCGGGTTCTGCGGTGCCGTGATCCGCTGCGAGGCGGGCACGGTGACGCTGGAGGACCGCTTCGGCAAGCACCGGGTGTTCCCGTTGGAACCGCGCGGCTTCCTCCTGGAAGGGCGCGTGGTGACCCTCGTACGCCCGTCGGCCGCGCCGGTACGCCCCACGCGCACGGCGTCCGGGTCGGTCGCCGTGCCCGGGGCGCGGGCCCGGGTGGCCCGTGCGGGACGCATCTACGTCGAGGGCCGCCACGACGCCGAACTGGTGGAGCGGGTCTGGGGCGACGACCTGCGCATCGAGGGCGTCGTCGTCGAGTACCTGGAGGGCGTCGACGACCTGCCCGCCATCGTCGACGAGTTCGGTCCCGGGCCGGACGCGCGGCTCGGGGTCCTGGTGGACCACCTGGTCCCCGGCACGAAGGAGTCGCGGATCGCGGCGGCCGTGACGAGCGAGTACGCGCTGGTCGTGGGCCATCCGTACATCGACGTCTGGGAGGCGGTGAAGCCGGCGTCCGTGGGTATCCCGTCCTGGCCGCGGGTGCCGCGGGGGCAGGACTGGAAGACGGGGGTCTGCCGGGCTCTGGGGTGGCCGGAAAACACGGGCGCGGCGTGGGAGCGGATCCTGGACTCGGTCCACTCGTACCGGGACCTCCAGCCGGAGCTCCTGGGCAGAGTGGAAGAACTGATCGACTTCGTCACGGCACCGGAGTAGGGGCGTTTTCTTCCGCCCCCGCCGCCCCTACCCGTTCCCGTCAACGACTCGGGGGCCAGCCCCCGAACCCCCGCTCCTCAAACGCCGGAGAGGCTAACTCCTAGCCCGTCCGGCGTTTGAGGACGAGCGCGAAGCGCGATACGGGGGCGAGGGGCGCAGCCCCATGCGTGGACGGGAACGGGTAGGGGCGGCGGGGGCGGAAGAACCCGGCCTAGTCCACCAGGTCCCGGACCACCCCGTCCGCCAGCAACCGCCCCCGCAGGGTGAGCACCGCCCGCCCCTCCGAGAACGGCCCCGCCTCAAGCAACCCCTCCGCCAGCGCACGCGAAGCCGCCGCCAGCCCATCCACCCGCAGCAGCGACAACGGACACCCCGACACCAACCGCAGCTCCAGCAGAATCCGCTCGACCCGCCGGTCCTCGTCGGACAACAGCTCACGCCCGGCGCCGGGCGACCGCCCACCCGCCAACGCCCCCGCGTACGCGCCCGGGTGCTTGACGTTCCACCACCGCACCCCGCCCACATGGCTGTGGGCCCCGGGCCCGGCCCCCCACCAGTCGGCCCCGCGCCAGTACAGCTCGTTGTGGAGGCACCGCCCGGCCTCGGAGGTGGCCCAGTTGGAGACCTCGTACCAGGAGAACCCCGCCTGCGACAGACGATCCTCGGCCATCAGGTAGCGGTCCGCGTGGACGTCGTCGTCGGTCATCGGCACCTCGCCGCGCCGGATACGCCGGGCGAGCTGCGTCCCCTCCTCGACGATCAGCGCGTACGCGGACACATGGTCGGGCCCGGCGCCGATCGCCGCGTCGAGCGAGGCCCGCCAGTCGTCGTCGCTCTCACCGGGAGTGCCGTAGATGAGGTCGAGGTTCACATGGTCGAAGCCGGCCGCGCGGGCCTCGGCGACGCACGCCTCGGGCCGGCCGGGGGTGTGGGTGCGGTCGAGGATCTGCAGCACGTGCTTGCGCGCGCTCTGCATGCCGAAGGAGATCCGGTTGAACCCACCGGCCCGGAGGGTGGCCAGATATCCGGGGTCCACCGACTCCGGATTGGCCTCCGTGGTGATCTCCGCGTCGTCCGCGAGCCCGAACTCGTCCCGGACGGCCCCCAGCATCCGTACGAGATCGTCGGCGGCCAGCAGGGTGGGCGTACCGCCGCCGACGAAGACCGTGCGGACGGGCCGCGGATCGTCACCGAGGACCTTGCGGGCGAGACGGACCTCGTCGATCAGGGTCTCGGCGTAGTTGTCGCGGGAGGCCAGCACGCCCCCGGAACCGCGCAGCTCCGTCGCCGTGTACGTGTTGAAGTCGCAGTAGCCGCAGCGCGTCGCGCAGTACGGGACGTGCAGATAGAACCCGAGCGGGCGGTCGGCCGCGTCGGCCAGGGCGTGCGCGGGCAGCGCCCCGTCGTCGGGGACGGGCTCGCCGTCGGGAAGTGCGGAAGGCATGTCCTCCATTGTCCCGCACGCACGGATGTGCCCCCTCCGCCCGGGCGGAGGGCCGTCACTCCGCCTGCAGCACCAGCAGCGCCAGGTCGTCCTCCGGCGGCTTGCCGCCGAAATCGTGCACCAGACGCCGGATGCGCTCGGCGATCAGATCGGCGTTCAGCCCCGCGCAGCCGGTGAGCGCGGCGGCGAGCCCGTCCTCGTCGTCGAACTGCCGGTGTCCGTTGCGGCGCTCCGTCACGCCGTCCGTGACGCACAGGATGCTGTCGCCGGGCCGCAGCTCGAAGGTCCCGCAGCCGTAGCCGGCGTCCTCGAAGACGCCGAGGAGGGTCTGCGGCTGGGCCACCTCGCGGACCTCCCCGGAGGGCTGGAGGAGCAGCGGCAGCGGGTGTCCGGCGGAGGCCAGGGTGCAGCGCACACCGCCCTCGACGGGGACGAGCTCGCCGTAGAGGAGGGAGAGAAACCGGTTCTGCGGCCCTTCGTCGGCGAGCCCCCGGCCGCCGTCCGCCACCAGGGCGCGGGCCGCCGCGTCCGCGGTCTCGGTGGCGTCGTCGAGGAGGAGCTGGTTGAGCCGGTCCAGGACGTCCGGCACCGCGTAGCCCTCGCGGGCCAGCAGCCGCAGCCAGGGCCGGGCGAGGCCGATGACGACGGCCGCCTCGGGCCCTTTGCCCTGGACGTCGCCGAGGGCGAAGCACCAGCGTCCGTCGCCCGCGGGGAAGAGGTCGTAGAAGTCGCCGCTCGGGCCGCCCTTGTCGCAGGGCTCGTAGACGAGCGCGCTGCGCACCCCGGGGATCTCGGCGACCGCGCCGGGCAGCAGGCCGCGCTGCAGTACGCGGCTGATGGTGGCCTGGCGGGCGTACTGACGGGCCGCTCCGATGGCCAGCGCGACGCGGCGGCTGAGGTCCTCGACGAGTCCGGTGATCTCGTCGGGGAAGTGGTCCTGTCCGGCCCGTCCGATGACGAGGGCGCCGAGCGGTCTGCCGCCCGCGATCAGCCGGAACGCGAGGGCCGATCCCTCCTCCGCCTTCGCGCCCAGGGCCTCGGCGGGCCAGGGCATCGGTACGGGTCCGGAGCGCGCCGACTCGGGCAGTTCGGGCGGGTCCTTCTCCAGCAGCCGGCGCAGCTCCTCCATGCGGTTCTCGCTGCCGTGCCAGACGCGGGCGAGGCGCGGTCCGCCGACGAGGCCCCCGTCGGAGCGGCCCGGCGCCTCGTCCTCCAGCCACACCGCGCACCAGTCGGCGAGCCGCGGCACGACCAGCTGTCCGGTGAGGGCGGCGACCAGGTCCTCGTCGAGCTGCCCGGCGAGCAGGTCGGAGGCCTCGGCGAGAAAGGAGAGGGCGCCGCGGTTGAGCCAGTCCTGGTCCTGCACGCTGCGCCGGGGTTCGGGGGCGAGGATCTCGGCGGCCCGCTGCCCGCGCCGCAGCGCGCGCTCGCCCTCGTAGGCCTCCGCGGCCTCGGCGGTCGGGATGGTCTCCGCGGGCAGCCGCGCCCACACGGTCTTCGTCCCGGTGCGGTACGTGATGCCCCAGGCGTCGGAGAGCGCGGACACGAGCCGCAGCCCACGCCCGTACTCGATGGCGTCGTACGGCCGCCCGACACTGTCACTGTCGTCCCGCACGACCCGCTCGGGGTGATGATCGGACACCTCTACGACGAGGGCGCTCTGCCGCTCCACGGGGAAGGCCGCTTCCCGGGCCCCACCGCCGACACCCGCCCCGGCGCTCGACACGCCGCTCGCCGTGACCCCCGCCCCGGGAACCACCGCAAGCCCCGTCCCACCGCCCGGCACGCCACCCGGCGCGAGCCCCTCCGCGGCACCCGGCACGGGGCCGGGCCCGCCGTCCGGCACGCCCCCGGGCGCGGCGCCCGCCGTGCTGCCCGGCATCGGGCCCGGTGCATTGCCCGGCGCGGGGCCCGGCTCGGCTCCCGCGCCGGGCAACGACGCCGCGCAGTCCTCCGTGCAGTCGTCGAGCCGGCACAGCAGTTCCACGTCCGTGCCGGCGTGCACCACGGCGTTCGTGACCAGCTCGCTGACCACCACCATCGCGTCCCCGACGAGCTGATCGGTGACCAACTCCGCTCCGGGTACGCCGAGTTCGGCCCAGCCGGCGAGCGTCGCGCGGACGAACCTGCGGGCCGCGCCCGGTGCGAGGGAGTTGCCCGGCAAGGATGTACGGGCCACCGTGTGCGGGCGCGCCACGGCCCCAGCAGCACGGGACGCGGACTCCCGTTGCGTCGGAATGGCCCCCACTGTGCGTCTCCCTGAGCAGTTCGGACGAATACGCCCCAAGCGATGCAGACAGAGTGACAGACTGGCTACGCCCATAAGCACCGAGTTACCGAAGTGGGCCACCATGAGTGAGAACAGTGCTATGCATGTGCTCGGAGACGGACAGATTCGTGCATCGGATCTGCGTCCCCTCCTGGCCGCGATGACGTCCGCCCGGGACGGGGACTTCAGCAAGGTGCCCGAGACGACGGGACCCGGCATCGTGGCCGAGCTCGGCATGGTGTTCAACCAGATCGTGGACCGCAGTACGCACTTCAACGCGGAGGCCCAGCGCGTCCGCCGTGAGATCGTGCGCCACGGCCGGCTGGACGAGCGGCTCGCCGCGAGCCCGGGGCAGGGCCACTGGACGACCCGGGTCAACGACGTGAACCAGCTGCTCGACGCCCTGGTGGCGCCGGCCGCGAACGCGACCCGGGTCCTGGACGCGGTGGCGGGCGGTGATCTGACCCAGCGCGTCGACCTGCACGACGGCAACCGTCAGCTCCGGGGCGATCTGCGGCGCCTGGGACGGGCCGTCAACAAGATGGTCGACCAGCTGTCCCTGTTCACGGGAGAGGTCACCCGGGTCGCGCGCGAGGTCGGCACCGAGGGCCGGCTCGGCGGCCGGGCCAAGGTGACGGGTCTGTCCGGCAGTTGGCGGGACGTGACCGAGGCGGTCAACACGATGGCGTCCCGGCTGACCGCGCAGGTCCGTGACATCGCCCTGGTGACGACGGCGGTGGCGCGCGGCGACCTGACCCGCACGGTGACGGTCGAGGCGACCGGTGAACTGCTCGAACTGAAGCTGACCGTGAACACGATGGTCGAGCAGCTGTCCGCCTTCGCCGACGAGGTCACCCGCGTCGCCCGCGAGGTCGGCACGATGGGCGAGCTGGGCGGCCGGGCCCAGGTGCGCGGTGTGTCCGGGGTGTGGAAGGACCTGACCGACAACGTCAACTTCATGGCGTCGAACCTCACCTCGCAGGTCCGCAACATCGCCCAGGTGACCACGGCCGTCGCCAACGGCGACCTGAGCCAGAAGATCACCGTCGGCGCCCAGGGCGAGATCCTGGAGCTGAAGTCCACCATCAACACGATGGTCGACCAGCTCTCCGCCTTCGCCGACGAGGTCACCCGCGTCGCCCGCGAGGTCGGCACCGAGGGCAACCTCGGCGGCCGGGCCCAGGTCCGCGGCGTCTCCGGAGTGTGGAAGGACCTCACCGACAACGTCAACTTCATGGCGGACAACCTGACCTCGCAGGTCCGCAACATCGCGCTCGTGTCCACCGCCGTGGCCCAGGGCGACCTCGGCAAGAAGATCACGGTCGAGGCGAAGGGCGAGATCCTGGAGCTGAAGTCGACCATCAACACGATGGTCGACCAGCTCTCCGCCTTCGCCGACGAGGTCACCCGCGTCGCCCGCGAGGTCGGCACCGAGGGCAACCTCGGCGGTCAGGCCCAGGTCCGCGGCGTCTCCGGCGTCTGGAAGGACCTCACCGACAACGTCAACTTCATGGCCCTGAACCTCACCTCGCAGGTCCGCAACATCGCCCAGGTGACCACGGCCGTCGCCAACGGCGACCTCTCCAAGAAGATCACCGTGGACGCGCGCGGCGAGATCCTGGAGCTGAAGGACACCGTCAACACGATGGTGGAGCAGCTGCGCGCCTTCGCCGACGAGGTGACGAGGGTGGCCCGCGAGGTCGGCACCGACGGCCGGCTCGGCGGCCGGGCCCGGGTCCTCGGCGTCTCCGGCGTGTGGCGCGACCTCACCGACAACGTCAACTACATGGCGGACAACCTGACCTCGCAGGTCCGCAACATCGCGCAGGTCGCAACGGCGGTGGCGCAGGGCGACCTGTCGAAGAAGATCGACGTCGACGCGCGCGGCGAGATCCTGGAGCTGAAGACCACCATCAACACGATGGTGGACACGCTGTCGTCGTTCTCCTCCGAGGTCACCCGCGTGGCCCGCGAGGTGGGTTCCGAGGGCCAGCTCGGCGGTCAGGCGCGGGTCGAGGGTGTGTACGGCACCTGGAAGCGGCTGACGACGAACGTGAACGAGCTGGCGTCGAACCTCACGACCCAGGTCCGCGCGATCGCCGAGGTGGCGTCCGCGGTGGCCCAGGGCGACATGTCCCGCTCCATCACGGTGGAGACGCAGGGCGAGGTCGACGAGCTCAAGGACAACATCAACCTCATGGTGGCCAACCTCCGCGAGACCACCCGCGCCAAGGACTGGCTGGAGTCGAACCTCGCCCGTCTGGCCGCCCTCATGCAGGGCCACCGGGACCTGATGGAGGTCGCGGACCTGATCCTGCGCGAGCTGACCCCGCTGGTGAACGCGCAGTTCGGCGCCTTCTTCCTGGCCGACCCGGAGGAGGACAAGTCGACCCTGCAGACGGTCGTGCCCACCAAGGGTCTCGCCTTCATCGCCGGATACGGCGCGGCGCAGAGCGCGACGGTCGACACCGGCGGCATGCCGGTGCACGGGCTCGTACGGCAGGCCGCGAGCGAGAAGAAGCGGATCCTGGTGGAGGAGGCCCCGCCGGACTACATCAAGATCAACAGCGGTCTGGGCGAGGCGGCGCCCGCGAGCGTCGTCATCATCCCGATCCTCTTCGAGGACAAGCTCCTCGGTGTCATCGAACTCGCCTCGTTCTCCCGCTTCTCCGACGTCCACCTGGCGTTCTTCGACCAGTTCGTGAACACCATCGGTGTCGCGATCAACACCATCATCGCCAACTCCCGTACGGAGTCCCTGCTCGGCGAGTCCCAGCGCCTGGCGATCCAGTTGCAGGACCGCTCGGACGAACTCCAGTCCCAGCAGGCCGAGTTGCAGCGCTCGAACGCGGAACTGGAGGAGAAGGCGGCTCTGCTGGCCACCTCCTCGCAGTACAAGTCGGAGTTCCTGGCGAACATGTCGCACGAGCTGCGCACCCCGCTCAACTCGCTGCTGATCCTCGCCCGGCTGCTCTCCGACAACCCGGACGGCCATCTCTCCGACCAGGAGGTGCAGTTCGCGGCGACGATCCACCGCTCGGGCTCGGACCTCCTCCAGCTCATCAACGACATCCTCGACCTCTCGAAGATCGAGGCCGGCCGGATGGACGTACGCCCCAAGAAGCTGCCCCTGATCAAGCTGCTCGACTACGTCCACGCCACCTTCCGCCCGCTCACCCTCGACCGGGGCCTCACCTTCGAGGTGGAGGTCGGCGAGGACGTACCGCGCGAGATGTTCTCGGACGAGCAGCGGCTCCAGCAGATCCTGCGCAACCTCCTGTCGAACGCGATCAAGTTCACCGCGTCCGGCCGGGTCGAACTGCGCGTGACCCGCGTCGAGAACCCCGAGCCCCACCTCACCCGGGAGAGCAGTGACAACGTCATCGCGTTCGCCGTCTCCGACACGGGCATCGGCATCGCGGCGGAGAAACTCCCCGTGATCTTCGAGGCGTTCCAGCAGGCCGACGGCACGACGAACCGCAAGTACGGCGGCACGGGCCTCGGTCTGTCCATCAGCCGGGAGATCGCGGGCCTGCTGGGCGGCCGCATCATCGCCGAGAGCGTGCCCGGCGAGGGTTCCACCTTCACGCTGTACGTGCCGGTCGTCAGCCCCGGCCATCTGCCGACCGGGCCCGGCGTCGAGGACCAGGACCTGACCCTGCCCGAGCAGTTGTCCGTCGAACCCTTCACCGTCCACGACCAGGACGACAGCTGGCCCGCGACCACCAAACTGGAGGAGTGGAAGACGGGCCGCGCGGGCCAGGTCCTGCCGGGGCGCCGGGTGCTGATCGTGGACGACGACATCCGTAACGTCTTCGCCCTCACCCACGTACTGGGCCGGGTCGGCATGCCCGTCCTGTACGCGGAGAACGGCCGCGAGGGCATCGAGGCCCTGGAGCGCAATCCCGATGTAGGACTCGTCCTGATGGACATCATGATGCCGGAGATGGATGGTTACGAGACCATCTCCGTCATCCGCCGCACCCCGCGCTGGGCCGGACTTCCCATCGTCGCCCTCACCGCCAAGGCGATGCCGGGCGACCGCGAGAAGTCCATCGCGCGCGGTGCGAACGACTACGTACCCAAGCCGGTGGACGTCGACCAGCTGCTGACCGTCGTCTGCGCCCTCCTGGACCCAGAGGGCGCTGACGGCCAGGAGCACGGGGACGCCACCGCCACCACCGTCACCGCGGGGGCCGCCACCTCGGAGGAACCCGCCGTCCCGCCGACGACCGAATGAGGCAGGCAATCGATCACCATGAGCACTGAGGCATCGACCGACGAGCGCGCCAGCATTCTCCTCGTGGACGACATGGAGGACAATCTGATCGCGCTGGAGGCCGTCCTGGGGTCCCTCAACGAGCCGCTCGTACGCGCCCGTTCGGGCGAGGAGGCGATGAAGGCTCTGCTGCGGCAGCGGTTCGCGGTCGTCCTGCTCGACATCCGTATGCCGGGCATGGACGGGTTCGAGACCGCCGCGAACATCAAGCGGCTCGACCAGACGAAGGACGTACCGATCATCTTCCTGACCGGCACGGACTCCGACGCGGGCTACGCGTTCCGCGGGTACGCCACCGGAGCCGCCGACTATCTCACCAAGCCGTTCGACCCCTGGGTGCTGCGCGCCAAGGTCACCGTGTTCCTCGATCTGCACCGCAAGAACCAGCAGTTGGAGCGGATGCTCACCCACGAGCAGGCGCAGTTCGACGAACTCGCCCGGCGGCTGCACGCGATCGGCGCCGACCTGTCGGCCGACGGTCCCACCGACACCACCGAACTGCGCCGCCACGTACGCCACATGGAGGACCTGCTGCGCGAGATGCGCAGGGGACGGGGCCTGTGACCCCGCCCCGCCCCCTGCGAACCACCAGGGCGACTACGCCTCGCGCGTACCCGCGTACATCTCATCGATCAGGTGCTTGTACTCGCGCTCGACGACCGGGCGCTTCAGCTTGAGGCTCGGGGTCAGTTCGCCGTGCTCGATGTCGAGGTCGCGCGGCAGGAGCTTGAACTTCTTGATGGTCTGCCAGCGCTGGAGGCCCTCGTTGAGCGTCCTGACGGATCCGTCGATCAGCTCGACCGTCGCGGGCGCGGCGACCACCTCGGCGTACGACTTGCCGCCCAGGCCGTTGTCCGCGGCCCAGGCGAGGATCGACGGCTCGTCGAGGGCGATGAGCGCGGTGCAGAAGTTCCGGTCGGCGCCGTGCACGAGGATGTTGGAGACGTACGGGCAGACGGCCTTGAACTGCCCTTCGACCTCGGCGGGCGCGATGTACTTGCCGCCGGACGTCTTGATGAGGTCCTTCTTGCGGTCGGTGATGCGCAGATAGCCGTCCGGGGACAGCTCGCCGATGTCACCGGTGTGGAACCAGCCGTCGGACTCCAGGACCTCGGCGGTCTTGTCGGGCAGCCCCTGGTAGCCCTCCATGATGCCGGGGCCGCGCAGCAGGATCTCGCCGTCGTCCGCGATGCGCACCTCGGTGCCGGGCAGCGGCTTGCCGACCGTGCCCGTGCGGTACGCCTCACCGGGGTTCACGAAGGAGGCCGCGGACGACTCCGTGAGTCCGTACCCCTCCAGGATGTGGATGCCGGCGCCCGCGAAGAAGTAGCCGATGTCGGGGGCGAGGGCGGCGCTGCCGGAGACGCAGGCGCGGAGGTTGCCGCCGAAGGCCTCGCGGATCTTGGCGAAGACGAGCGTGTCGGCGACCTTGTGCTTGGCCGACAGGGCGAAGGGCGCGGAGGCGACACCGGTACGGCGAAAGTTGTCCTGGGTGGCCTTCGCGTACGCGCGGGAGACCTCGGCCGCCCACTGGAAGATCTTGTACTTGGCGCCGCCGCCGGCCCGCGCCTTGGCCGCGACCCCGTTGTAGACCTTCTCGAAGATCCGCGGCACGGCGGCCATGTACGTCGGTTGCACGACCGGCAGATTCTCGATGATCTTGTCCACGCGGCCGTCGACGGCGGTGACGTGCCCGACCTCGATCTGGCCGGACGTGAGCACCTTGCCGAAGACGTGGGCGAGCGGCAGCCACAGGTACTGGACGTCGTCCTTGCCGACGAGGCCGGTCGCGGCGATGGCCTTCGCCATGTACGACCAGTTGTCGTGCGGCAGCCGTACGCCCTTGGGGCGGCCGGTGGTGCCGGAGGTGTAGATGAGGGTGGCGAGCTTGTCCTTGGTGATCGCCCCGACCTTCTCCTTGATCAGGTCGGGGTTCTTCTCCAGGTACGCGGCACCGCGCTTCTCCAGCTCGGCGAGGCCGATCACCCAGTCGCCCTCGTCGGCGGCCGATTCGACGCCCGCGGAGTCGATCACGACGACATGGCCGAGCTCGGGCAGCTCGGCGCGCTTCTCACGCGCCTTGGCGAGCTGCTCGGCGTCCTCCGCGACCAGCACCCTGCTCTCGGAGTCGGCGAGGATGAACGCCGACTCGTCGGACTTGGTCGACGGGTACACGGTCGTCGTCGCCGCGCCGGCGCACATGATGCCGAGGTCGACGAGGATCCACTCGACGCGGGTGGAGGAGGCGAGCGCGACGCGCTGCTCCGGCCGCACGCCCAGTTCGATCAGGCCGGCCGCGATCGCGTAGACCCGCTCGGCCGCCTGCGCCCAGCTCAGCGACCTCCACTCGTCCGGCCCCTCGCCCGAGGCCGCCGGTACCGGGTAGCGGTACGCCTCGGCGTCCGGCGTGGCCGCCACGCGCTCCAGGAAGAGGGCCGCCACGGACGGCGGACGGTTCTCGATCAGGGTCTGTGTGTCGCTCACGACATCCTCCGGGGCCCGCGACAGTGCGTGACTGGCTCGTAGCGGTTAGCTCAGTAGCGGTCGTTGTTTAACTCGCGAGTAACGTCGAGTGGTGATCAGAGTAAAGCCCGTCCGCCCGGTGCGTAAGAGGCGGCGGCCTGTCACTTCCTACGGACGACGGGCGGAATGAGGCAGTCCGCGAACAGCACGGGCCCGCCGCGCGACAGCACGACGGGCCCATGATTTCGGGCCTGGCCCGATGGTTGCTGGCGGCTACTTCTTGCCCTTGCCGCTGCCGGCGTTCTCGTCGCTGGACAGCACGGCGATGAAGGCCTCTTGCGGAACCTCCACAGAGCCCACCATCTTCATCCGCTTCTTGCCCTCCTTCTGCTTCTCAAGGAGCTTCCGCTTACGGGAGATGTCACCGCCGTAGCACTTGGCGAGGACGTCCTTGCGGATGGCGCGGATGGTCTCGCGGGCGATGACCCGGGAGCCGATGGCCGCCTGGATGGGGATCTCGAAGGCCTGGCGCGGGATCAGCTCGCGCAGCTTGGCGACGAGCCGCACGCCGTACGCGTACGCCGCGTCCTTGTGCGTGACGGCCGAGAAGGCGTCGACGCGGTCGCCGTGGAGCAGGATGTCGACCTTCACCAGCGAGGCGTCCTGCTCGCCGGTGGGCTCGTAGTCCAGGGAGGCGTAGCCGCGGGTCTTGGACTTCAGGTTGTCGAAGAAGTCGAAGACGATCTCGGCGAGGGGCAGCGTGTAGCGGATCTCGACGCGGTCCTCGGAGAGGTAGTCCATCCCGAGGAGGGTGCCGCGGCGGGTCTGGCACAGCTCCATGATCGAACCGATGAACTCGCTGGGCGCGAGGATCGTGGCCCGGACGACCGGCTCGAAGACCTTGTCGATCTTGCCCTCGGGGAACTCGCTCGGGTTGGTGACCGTGTGCTCCTTCCCGTCCTCCATGATCACGCGGTAGACCACGTTGGGCGCGGTGGCGATGAGTTCGAGGTTGAACTCGCGCTCCAGGCGCTCACGGATGACGTCGAGGTGCAGCAGACCCAGAAAACCGACACGGAAACCGAACCCCAGCGCCGCGGAGGTCTCCGGCTCGTAGACCAGGGCCGCGTCGTTGAGCTGGAGCTTGTCCAGCGCCTCGCGCAGGTCGGGGTAGTCGGACCCGTCCAGCGGATACAGCCCGGAGAAGACCATCGGCTTCGGGTCCTTGTACCCGCCGAGGGCCTCGGTGGCGCCCTTCTCCTTGCTGGTGATCGTGTCACCGACCTTGGACTGACGGACGTCCTTCACGCCGGTGATGATGTAGCCCACCTCGCCGACGCCGATGCCGTCGGCCGGGGTCATCTCGGGCGACGAGACACCGATCTCCAGCAGCTCGTGCGTGGCGCCGGTCGACATCATCCTGATGCGCTCGCGCTTGTTGAGCTGGCCGTCGATGACACGGACGTAGGTGACCACACCGCGGTACGAGTCGTAGACCGAGTCGAAGATCATCGCGCGGGCGGGCGCGTCCGCGACACCGACCGGGGCGGGCACGTCCCGGACCACCCGGTCCAGGAGCGCGTCCACGCCGACGCCGGTCTTCGCCGAGACCTTGAGCACGTCCTCCGGCTGGCAGCCGATGAGATTCGCCAGCTCCTCGGAGAACTTCTCGGGCTGGGCGGCCGGCAGGTCGATCTTGTTCAGCACCGGGACGATGGTGAGGTCGTTCTCCATCGCCAGGTAGAGGTTGGCGAGGGTCTGGGCCTCGATGCCCTGGGCCGCGTCCACGAGGAGGATGGTGCCCTCACAGGCCGCGAGCGACCGCGAGACCTCGTACGTGAAGTCGACGTGCCCGGGGGTGTCGATCATGTTGAGGATGTGGGTGTTGCCCGGATCCTCGGTCGGTGCCCAGGGCAGCCGCACCGCCTGGGACTTGATGGTGATGCCGCGCTCGCGCTCGATGTCCATGCGGTCGAGGTACTGAGCACGCATCTGCCGCTGGTCGACCACCCCGGTCAGCTGGAGCATCCGGTCGGCGAGCGTGGACTTGCCGTGGTCGATGTGCGCGATGATGCAGAAATTGCGGATCTGAGCCGGGGCGGTACGGCTCGGCTCGGGCACATTGTTAGGGATCGCGGGCACGCAGGGTCCTGTCTCTTGAGGCGCCTGTCGCCTCGGGTCGGATCGATACGTAGGCTCCATGGTCCCACGGGCGGCGAGGTGCGACCGGTTTGGGCCGTCAGCGGGGCGACTGCTAATCTGGGCAGCTGTGTCTCCTGCCCTCTCTGCAGGGGACACGCAGGAAACGCAGGAAATTCAGAAGAGAAATCACCGGCGCATGAGACTCACCGTCGTGAGACGCCCCGTCTCGTGCGCCTGAACCTGAGAAGGCTCATTCGTGGCGAACATCAAGTCCCAGATCAAGCGGATCAAGACCAACGAGAAGGCCCGGCTGCGCAACAAGGCCGTCAAGTCTTCGCTGAAGACCGCGATCCGCAAGGCCCGCGAGGCCGCTGCCGCGGGTGACGTCGAGAAGGCCACGGCCGCGCAGCGCGAAGCCTCGCGCAAGCTGGACAAGGCCGTCTCCAAGGGCGTCATCCACAAGAACCAGGCCGCCAACAAGAAGTCGGCGCTTGCTTCGAAGGTCGCCTCCCTCAAGGGCTGAACCTCTGCCGAGTACCGGGCCACGGCCCAGCACTCACTTGATTCGAAGTGATTCGAACGCCGGAAGGACCTGAGCGGGCCCTCTCTCATCCGCTCCCGACCGGCACCCCGACTCGTACGCGACTGCGTTCGCCACGCGGGTACGAGTCCTCAGCGTGAACCGGGCCCCGGCCTCGCCCTTCCAGGGCGGGCCGGGGCTCGTGTTTTCAGCCCGTCCGGCGCCGTCGTGGCCCCAAAGACGAAAGGCAGGGGCGCAGCCCCGTCTTTCAGGGGCGCGGGGAACTGCGCGACCGGCCCCCACCGGGCCCGCAGCCATAGATTCCGGCCGACGGGGGTTCGGGGGCTTGCCCCCGAGTCAGTGACGGGACGGGTAGGGGCGGCGGGGGCGAGAATCCCCAGGCGACAGCCAACCGCTAACCCCGCCGCATCCGCGCCGCCCGGGCGATCGTGACGACCGCCTTCTCCAAGGCGTACTCAGGATCATCCCCACCCCCCTTCACCCCCGCATCCGCCTCCGCAACCGCCAGCAACGCGACAGCGACCCCGTCCGGCGTCCACCCCCGCATCTGCTGCCGAACCCGGTCGATCTTCCACGGCGGCATCCCCAGCTCCCGCGCCAGATCGGCCGGCCGCCCACCCCGCGCGGAGGAGAGCTTCCCGATCGCCCGCACCCCCTGCGCCAGCGCGCTGGTGATCAGCACGGGCGCGACCCCGGTCGACAACGACCACCGCAGCGCCTCCAGCGCCTCCGCCGCCCGCCCCTCGACCGCCCGGTCCGCCACCGTGAAGCTGGAGGCCTCCGCCCGGCCGGTGTAGTACCGCCCGACGACGGCCTCGTCGATCGTCCCCTCGACATCCGCGACCAGCTGGGTCGTCGCGGAGGCCAGCTCCCGCAGATCGCTGCCGATCGAGTCGACGAGCGCCTGGCACGCCTCGGGCGTGGCCGACCGCCCCAGCGCCCGGAACTCCGCGCGCACGAACGACAGCCGGTCCGCCGGCTTCGTCATCTTGGGGCACGCGATCTCCCGCGCCCCCGCCTTGCGCGCCGCGTCGAGCAGCCCCTTGCCCTTGGCACCGCCCGCGTGCAGCAGCACGAGCGTGATCTCCTCGGCCGGAGCGCCCAGGTACGCCTTCACGTCCTTGATCGTGTCCGCCGACAGATCCTGCGCGTTCCGCACCACGACGACCTTGCGCTCGGCGAAGAGCGACGGGCTCGTCAGCTCGGCGAGCGTGCCCGGCTGCAACTGGTCCGACGTGAGGTCCCGTACGTCGGTGTCCGCGTCGGCGGCGCGCGCGGCGGCCACCACCTCCTGCACGGCACGGTCGAGGAGGAGGTCCTCCTGCCCCACGGCGATCGTGACGGGAGCGAGCGGATTGTCTTGTGCAGAGTTCCTGGCCATCGCGGCCAAGCATCCCACGCACCACCGACAACGGGCCCGCAGCTACGACTCCCCCACGGCTACGGCTCCTCGCGCCAGCCGTCCCACTCCCTCACGAACTCGTCCAGCTCCCGCGCGTCCAGCCGTCCGCTCTCGTCACGCAGCACGAGCAGCCACTGCGCGTCCTCGGCATCGTCCTCACCGGCCAGGGCGTCCCGTACGAGCTGGGGCTCCTCGTCCAGCGCGAACTGCTCACCGAGCGCCTCCGCCGCCTCCTGCGCGGCATCGCGGTCGGGCAGCACCAGTACATGTCTCACGTCGCTCACCCGGCCATTTTCCGGCACCGGCGCAGCGCCTCGCACCGGGGGCACCCGGTAGCCGGCGACCGGCGGTCGAAGGCCCCGCCGCGGGTCCCGGCTCAGCCCTTGGGGACGATCTGGATGTCCAGGTCGACCGTGATGCTCGTACCGACCATGGCGATGCCCCGCGCGAGCATCGACTGCCAGCTCATCGTGAAGTCGTCGCGCCGCAGCTCGGCGGTGGCCCGGCAGGCCGCCCGCACCTCGCCCTCCGTGCCGTTGCCCACCCCCAGATACTCCGTGTCGAGCGTGACCGTCCGCGTCACCCCGTGCAGCGACAGCGCCCCGGTGACCCCCCACCGGCTGCCGCCCCGGTGCGTGAACCGGTCGCTGTAGAACTCCACCGTCGGAAACCGGTCCACGTCCAGGAAGTCCGCCGACTTCAGATGTCCGTCCCGCGTCCTGACGTTGGTGTCGATCGACCCCGCGTCGATCACCACGTGCATCGCCGACTGCTCGACGTTGTCGGCCACCCGCACGATCCCCGCGAAGGTGTTGAACCTCCCCCGCACCCGAGCCATCCCGATGTGCCGGGCCGTGAAGCCGATCGAGGAGTGGGTGGGCTCGATCTCCCAGTCCCCCGGCGCCGGTAACGGCGGTGGCTGCGCGGCGTTCAGTGTCACGTCGCCGAGCGCGGCCACCTCGTTCGCCGGCACCGTGACATTCGCCCGGTACGGGGCGTGCCCCTCGGCCGACACCGCGAGGCGGTACTCACCGGCCGGGACCGTCACCAGGAAGGACCCGAACGGATCCAACTGCCCGCCGACCACTCTGCGTCCCGCGGCATCCGTGACCAGGAACTCCGCGTCCGGCACCGGCTGGTTCACCGGATCCAGCACCCGGCAGCCGAGCACGCCGGCGCCCTCCGGCAACGGCACCGAGGCGAGCGGAGGGCCCGCCTGCGCCCGGTTCGTACGGTTCCCCAGCCAGCTGCCGACCATCTGCGACCCACCCTCGCGTCAACACACGCTGTGAAAACACTTGTTGTCGGAGAGGTATTCGACCACCGATGCGACTTTCGAGGCAACAGACCACCACATCGCAGGGAACCAGCGCATGTGCTGGTACTACGCACGAGTAGCCCGAATTGGCCGTTCCGTTTCTGTTTTCCCTCAGTCGCCGCTTTCCCGGACGACCGGGACGCGCTCCAGCACGATCCCGAACCGCTTCCTGTACGCCTCCAGCACCTCCTCGTCCGAGACCAGATCCTCCGTCGTCCTCCCGCCGTCGGGGTCCGTGACCGTGAGCGTGCGCCCGCTGAGCGTGACCCGCCCGCCGTCCTCCGTGACCCGCGAGCAGACCGGTGACCGGGCGAAGTGCGACAGCGGCGAGGTGCTGTGCCACCAGGCCCCGGCCACGAAGTCCCCGAGCACCCGCGGCCGCGTCTCCAGCCGGTACTGGGACCTGCCGTCCCGCACCACCTCCAGATCGCCGAACTCCCCGGCACTGCCCCGCACCCCGGCCGGGTCCGCCCCGGCCACGATCACCCGGAACGCGCCCGCCGGATCCTTCTGCTCCCCCCGCTCCCCGAAGGCCAGCGGGTAGTGGCTGTGTGCCCCGAACCCGACGTCGGCCAGCCAGTCGCCCCCGTCCACCGTCCGCACCCGCAACGCGAGATGGTCGTACGGAATGCCGAGCCGCTCCCCCTCCCCGTAGACCCGTCCCGCGAGCAGCGTCACATCGAAGCCCAGCGCCTTGAGCAGCGCGCCGAACGCCCCGTTCAGTTCGTAGCAGAAGCCACCCCTGCGGGCGCCCACCAGCTTGTCCAGGAGCGGTTTCTCCTCCAGGACGATCGCCTCACCGAGATGGATCGACAGGTTCTCGAACGGCACGGTCAGCAGATGTCGCAACTGCAGTTCACGGAGGACGTCGCCGGTGGGCCAGGCGGGGTGGGTGACACCGATCCGGCGGAGGTACGCATCGACCTGTGCGGGTTTCATACCCTCAGTCTCGCGTGATCAGCAGGTGGTCGTCTCCTCCTCCCACGGTTACCGCCCCGTCCACATCGGTGCGCAGGACCTGCGCGCCCCCTGCCTCCAGTGCCGCCGTCGTGCTCGGTGCCGGATGTCCGTAGGGGTTGTCGGCGCCGCACGAGATGAGCGCGAGGCGTGGCGCGGCCCGTCGTATGAGATCCGGGTCCTGGTAGGCCGAACCATGATGGGCGACCTTGAGGACATCCACCGCTTTCAGACCGGTCCCGGCCGGTGATCTCAACAGGGCCCGCTGAGCGGGTGGTTCGAGATCTCCGAGCATCAGCATCGTCAGCCCGGCCGACCGGACGAGCAGGGTGACGCTCGCGTCGTTCGGCCCCTCCGGCTCCGGCTCCTCCGGCTGCGGCACCGGCACCGGCCCGGCTCCCGGTGCGGGGCTCGGCGGCGGCCACAGCACCTGCCAGTCGAGCCCGCCCGTACGACGCCGCTCGCCCGCCACCGCCCGTCTCACCGGGATGTGCCGGACCGCGGCCTGCCGGCGCACGAAGTCGGCCTGGTCCAGGGGCTCCTCCAGGCCCGTCGTCTCGATCGCGCCCACCGAACGCCCGCGCAGCACACCCGGCAGCCCCGCCACATGGTCCGCGTGGAAGTGGGTCAGCACGACGAGGGGGACCCGGGTGATGCCGAGCGCCCTCAGACACCGGTCGACGAGTATCGGGTCGGGTCCCGCGTCCACCACCACCCCACTGCCGTCGCCCGCCGCGAGCACCGTCGCGTCGCCCTGGCCCACATCGCACATCGCGAACCGCCAGTCCGGCGGCGGCCACCCGGTGATCACCCGGGTGAGAGGCGGCGGCTGCACCGTCACGAGCAGGAGCAGCACTCCGCAGGTACCGCTCAGCCAGGGATGCCGCAGCAGTCTGCGCCCGACGCACACGAGGGCGGCGATCGCGCCGGCGAGCAGCAGTGCCCCCGTCCAGCTTCCCGGCCAGTCCATGCCTGCGCCCGGCAGGGCCGCACCCGCGCGGGCGATGTCCGCGATCCATCCGGCGGGCCAACTCGCGCACCACGCCAGCACCTTCGCGACCGGCATCGCCCAGGGAGCCGTGATCAGCGTGGCGAAGCCCAGCACCGTGGCGGGCGCGACCGCGAACTCCACGAGCAGGTTGCACGGCACCGCCACCAGACTGACCCGCGCCGAGAGGACGGCGACGACCGGCGCACACACCGCCTGCGCGGCGGCCGCGGCCGCCAACGCCTCGGCCGGCCTCGGCGGCACCCCACGCCCGCGGAGCCCCGCACTCCACCGCGGGGCCAGCGTGAGCAGTGCGCCGGTGGCGAGCACGGAGAGCAGGAAGCCGTAGCTCCGGGCCAGCCACGGGTCGTACAGCACCAGCACGAGCACCGCCGTGGCCAGGGCCGGAATCAGGGATCTGCGGCGCCCGGTGGCGATGGCCAGCAGCGCGATCGATCCGCAGGCGGCGGCCCGCAGCACGCTCGGGTCCGGCCGGCACACGATCACGAAGCCGAGCGTGAGCGCACCCCCGCACAGAGCGGTCGCCCGCAACGGCAGACCGAGCCGGGGCGCCAGCCCCCGGCGCTCGATCCGCTGGGCCCGGCCCGGCGGCCCGATGAGCAGGGCGAGCACGATCGTGAAGTTGGCGCCGCTGAGAGCGAGGATGTGGGTGAGATCGGTCGCCCTGAACGCCTCGTCGAGTTCCGGTGTGATCCGGGAGGTGTCCCCGACCACCAGTCCCGGCAGCAGCGCCCGCGCGTCCGGGTCCAGCCCGTCGGTCGCCGCCCGCAGCCTGCCCCGCAGTTCCCCGGCGAACCGCTGCGTGGCGGACGGCTGCCCGACCACCGTGGGTGGGCCGCTGCCGCGTACCCGTAGCACCGCCGCGATCCGGTCTCCGCCGCCGAGCGCGGGCGCGGCCTGCGCGGTCACCCTGAGCCGGGTGGAGGGGAGGAGGGAGAGCCAGGGCGAGCCGACCCGCTCACGAACCGCCCCTGCATCCGCCCCCGCCTCCGCCTCAGCCCTCGGGCTCGATTCCGGCCCAGGCCCCAGGCTCTGCCGGGCGTCCACGATCAGCAGCACCGGTGTGCGCGTCCGCGCCACCGTCCCGTCCGGCCGCTCCACGCGCCTGACCTGCGCGTCGAGCAGGATCGCGGTCGGGGCGGCGTGGTTCCCCCTGATCCGGGGACGGGTGAGCCGTGGGTCCGAAGTGACCTCCACCTCGGCGGTCACCCGGTCGTACTGCCGCGCCGACTCCGGGATCGGCCCCCTGCGCAGATCCGCGCCGTGCAGGCCGCCCGAGGCGGCCGCGGCCGCGACGCAGAGCAGCACGGCCGCGACGGAGGTCCTCGACCAGGACGACCGGAGCAGCCGAAGCGGTCGCGCGCCCCGTACCCGGTCGCGGCCCGCGAGCAGGAGCAGTCCGACGACGGCCACGCAGAGCGCGACCACACCCGCGACCCACCCCGGGGGTGCGTCCGGCGTCACCGCCGCCGTCGCCCATGCCGCCAGTGCCGGTGGGACCAGCCGCAGATCCGTCGGGCCCTCCTGCCGAGGGTGCGCGGCACCGAGCCGACTGGCGGAGCCCGCGTGCACGGGCGGCCGGCTCGTCGGGTCCGGGCCCCTCATGGCCGTACGAGATTCCGCAGATCGGCGAAACGGCGGTCGCCGATTCCGTTCACCTCGCGGAGTTCGTCGACCGAACGGAAACCGCCGTGCCGGCCTCGGTAGTCGATGATGTGCTGCGCCAGCACGGGGCCGACGCCGGGCAGCGTATCCAGTTGTTCCAGGGTGGCCGTGTTGAGGGCGACCGGAGCGGCCGGGGCGGGGGCGGCCACACCGGGACCCACGACACCCGAACCCGCCGAGCCTCCCGAGCTGCTCGCGACTCCCGGCGCCCCTGGCGCTCCCGGCCCCACCGCCGTCGGCGCCCCGACCACCACCTGTTCACCGTCCACCAGGAACCGCGCGCGGTTGAGGCCTTCGGTGTTCGTGCCCGGACGCACCCCGCCCGCGGCTTTCAGCGCGTCGGCGACCCGGGAACCGGCCGGCAGCCGATGGATTCCCGGCTCACGCACCTTGCCGCTGACGTCCACCACGAGTGCGGTCGGGACCGCGCCCGCGGGCGTCCGGGCGGCAGCGGAGGTTCCGGCCGCCGTCTGCTGGCCGGCCGCGTTCGCCTCGTCCCCGTACGGAACCGCGGCCCGTACGATCTCCGGGGCCCGTACCGGCTGGGTCCGTCCCGACCAGAAGTGCTGTGCGGCCAAGGCCGCGGCGACGACCAGCACGACGGCGAGGGCGGCCACGCTCCTGCGTTCCAGGCCGCACCTGGACTGGAGCCACAGCGGCATCCGCTCCCGGACGGCGAGCCCGGCCCGCGCCCGCCAAGCGGGAACGGGCCGGGGCTCGTCCGCGACCCCGTCGCCGTCCCCGAGCGCTCCCGCCCCGGGGCTCCGCCCCGCACCCGACGGGGAGTGATGTCGACTGCCGGCCGGTGGGGGCTGATCGCGCAGTTCCCCGCGCCCCTGAGAGGCGCCGCCGCTCCACCCCTCCGGCGGCCCGTGCCACAACCCCACACCCGACGACGTGTCATGCCGACTGCCGGACGGTGGGGGCTCGTCGCGCAGTTCCCCGCGCCCCTCAAGGGCGCCGGCACTCCGCTCCACCGGGGGCCCGTGCCGCAACTCCCCGCGCACCCGACCCTGTTCAGGCGCGAAGAGTGTCTCCGCACGCAAGCGCAGCGTCTCCGCCGACGCCTCTCGGCGCCGGGACCTTCCCCCGTGGGGCCGGCGGCTGTGTCGCGTGCGGACGTCGGAGGCCGGGCCTCGGCCCGGTCCGCTGGTGGCTGTCGAGGTCCGTGGAGCTGATCGAAGTGGCATGGGACGAGAATCGGGCAGGAAGCCGCATCCCCGATGATCTTGCTCAATTCCCGGGGATTACCGCCCGGTTGTGGATAACTCCGTCACCCGGCAGGGGCGCCGCGGCCACTCCGGGCCGTCCGCCCGCCCCTCATCGAGGCGAGACGACCGCTCCCAGCAGCCCCGGCCCCGTGTGCGCCCCGATCACCGCTCCGACCTCGCTCACATGCAGGTCGGCCAGCCCGGGAACCCGTACCCTCAGTCGCTCCGCGAGTGCCGAGGCGCGGTCGGGGGCGGCGAGATGGTGGACGGCGATGTCGACCTGGGCGCTCCCTGCCCGGTCGGCCACGATCTCCTCCAGGCGGGCGATCGCCTTGGTGGCGGTGCGCACCTTCTCCCGCAGCTCGATGCGCCCGCCGTCCAGTTCGAGGAGCGGTTTGACGGCCAGCGCGGAGCCGAGCAGCGCCTGCGCCGCCCCGATCCGGCCGCCCCGGCGGAGATAGTCGAGGGTGTCGACGTAGAAGTACGCGTACGTGCCCGCGGCCCGTTTCTCCGCCGCCGTGACCGCTTCGTCGACCGTGCCCCCCGCCTCCGCGGACTCGGCGGCGGCCAGTGCGCAGAAGCCGAGGGCCATGGCGACCATCCCGGTGTCCACCACACGCACGGGCACGGGCGCCTCGCGTGCGGCGAGGACCGCCGCGTCGTACGTGCCCGAGAACTCGGAGGACAGATGCAGCGAGACGATGCCGGTGGCGCCGGACCCGGCGACGCGGCGGTAGGTCTCGGCGAAGACCTCGGGGCTGGGCCGGGAGGTCGTGACGGACCGCCGCTTCTGCAGGGCCAGGGCCAGCGAGCGGGCCGAGATCTCGGTGCCCTCTTCGAGTGCCTGGTCGCCGAGGACAACGGTCAGGGGCACCGCGGTGATGCCGTGGCGCTCCATCGTCCGCGGCGGCAGGTAGGCCGTTGAATCGGTGACGATCGCGACATGGCGGGACATGAGCTGGAGATTACCTGTCAGTGGACGTGGAAGGCAGCCCGGCCCCTGCCGCCCGCTGCCGGACCGGCGGTATCAAGTCGTGCTCTCCGGGCGGGGCTTCTTCTCCCAAGGGTAGGCGGCCCGCTGCCTGGGTGCGTCGATCGCGGCCTGGGTGGGCTCCTCGGCCCTGCGCGCTTCGGCGTTGTCCGGCCAGGTCTGCCGGTCGGCGGCGGCGCTCGGCGCCTCCGGCCACGGCGGCGCGGACGAGGACTCCGTCGCCGGCCGTGACGACGAGCCGGCCGAGGGACCGGCCGACGAACCGCCGGACGAACCGGCCGCCGGACCGGTCGTCCGCGTGGGCGACGGTTCCGTCGTCCAGTGCCGTAGCGCGCCCGCCTCCATGTCGATCTGCGTGCTCAGCGACTCCAGGTCGTCGCCGTTGAAACGCTGGGCGCGGTCGCGCGCCGCCCAGCGCAGTGCATCGGCCGATTTCGTTATCTGCTCGGTGCGCTCGCGCAGCCCGGGCAGCCGCTCGGCGAGGCGCGCCCTGTCCGGTTCGCGCTCCAGCCGCTTCAACTCGCCGTCCAGTTCATGGCCGTGCGCGCTGAGGCGGTCGAAGAGCGCGAGCGACTCCTTCAGGGACTCGTCCTCGCCCACGCCCGCCTGCAGCGCGTCCTGGGTGGCGCGCATCGAGGTGCGCAGGGAGAGACGCAGCTGGGCGAGCTGACCGAGGGACCCCGGCTGGGCGAAGGTCTTCGCCTTGAGCGTGGAGTCCTCCACCGTGCGGCGGGCCTGTGCGACGGTGCGGTCCACGCCCCGCTTCGCGGCGCCGACCACCTTCACCGTTGCGTAGATGCCCAGTGTCACGAACAGCAAGAAGATCAGCGCCACGATGGCGACCACGGCTTCCATGACGGTCCTCTCGGATGCTGCTCGGGTGCTGCGTCCAGTGCATGCGGGCTCTTCCACGCACTTGTGGGCTCTTTCACCGTAAACGGAAAAAGCAGGCCGAGGGTTCCAACGGAACCCCCAACCTGCCCGTAGGGGAAGACCCCGAGCCACGCCCCGGCAGGGACGGCCCGGTCGTCACCTACGCCGGAACGATGTTCACCAGCTTCGGCGCCCGCACGATCACCTTGCGGATGCCCGCCCCGTCCAGCGCCGCGACCACCTTGTCGTCGGCCAGCGCCACCTTCTCCAGCTCCTCGTCCGAGATCGACGGGGAGACCTCCAGGCGGGCCTTGACCTTGCCCTTGATCTGCACGACGCAGGTCACGCTCTCGTCGACGGCGTACGCCGGGTCGGCGACCGGGAAGTCCCGGTGGACGACCGAGTCGGTGTGGCCCAGCTTGCGCCACAGTTCCTCGGCGACGTGCGGGGCCAGCGGCGCGACCAGCAGCACCAGCGACTCGGCCACGGTCCGCGGAACGGGGCCGCCCGCCTTCGTCAGGTGGTTGTTCAGCTCGGTGACCTTGGCGATGGCGGTGTTGAAGCGCAGGCCCTCCAGGTCCTGGCGCACGCCGTCGATCGCCTTGTGCAGTACGCGCAGCGTGTCCGCGTCGATGTCGGCGTCCGGGACGTCGACGACGGTGACGTCACCGGTGGTCTCGTCGATCACGTTGCGCCACAGCCGCTGCAGCAGCCTGAACTGGCCCACCACCGCGCGCGTGTCCCACGGCCGCGACACGTCCAGGGGACCCATCGCCATCTCGTACAGGCGCAGGGTGTCCGCCCCGTACTCGGCGCAGATCTCGTCCGGAGTGACCGCGTTCTTCAGGGACTTGCCCATCTTGCCCAGCAGCCGGGAGACCTTCTCGCCCTTGTAGTAGTAGGCGCCGTCGCGCTCCTCCACCTCGGCGGCCGGTACGGCGATGCCACGGCTGTCGCGGTACACGAAGGCCTGGATCATGCCCTGGTTGTACAGCTTGTGGAACGGCTCCGCCGAGGAGACGTGCCCCAGGTCGAACAGCACCTTGGACCAGAAGCGCGCGTACAGCAGGTGCAGCACGGCGTGTTCGGCGCCGCCGACGTACAGGTCGACGCCGCCGTGCGGCTGGCCCTCGCGCGGGCCCATCCAGTACTGCTCGACCTCCGGGTCGACCAGCTTCTCGGAGTTGTGCGGGTCCAGGTAGCGCAGCTCGTACCAGCAGGAACCGGCCCAGTTGGGCATGGTGTTGGTCTCGCGGCGGTACGCGCGCGTGCCGCGGCCGTCGCCCAGGTCCAGCTCGACGTTGACCCAGTCCTCGTTGCGGGACAGCGGGGTCTCCGGGGACGTGTTCGCGTCCTCGGGGTCGAAGGTGCGCGGCGAGTAGTCCTCGACCTCCGGCAGCTCCAGGGGCAGCATCGACTCGGGCAGCGGGTGGGCGATGCCGTCCTCGTCGTAGACGATCGGGAAGGGCTCGCCCCAGTAGCGCTGGCGGCTGAACAGCCAGTCGCGCAGCCGGAAGTTGACGGTCCCGTGGCCGACGTCCTTGCCCTCCAGCCACTCGGTGATGCGCGCCTTGGCCTCGGTGACGCCCAGACCGTCCAGCGAGATGTCGCCGTTCGCGGAGTTGATGATCTTCGCGTCGTACGAGCCGAAGGCGTCCTCCCACGTCGACGTGTCGGTGCCGCGGCCGTCGGTGGGCTCGACCACGCAGACGATCGGCAGCTCGAAGGCTCGCGCGAACTCGAAGTCGCGCTGGTCGCCCGCGGGGACCGCCATGATCGCGCCGGTGCCGTAGCCCATCAGGACGTAGTCGGCGATGAAGACGGGGACCTGCTCGCCGTTGACCGGGTTGGTCGCGTACGAGCCGGTGAAGACGCCCGTCTTGTCCTTGGCCTCGGCCTGCCGCTCGACGTCCGACTTGGAGGCGGCCTGCGCGCGGTAGGCGGCGACGGCCTCGGACGGGGTGGCGTGGCCGCCCGTCCAGACGTCGTGGGTGCCCTCGGGCCAGGCGGCCGGGGTGAACTTCTCGACCAGCGGGTGCTCGGGGGCCAGCACCATGTAGGTCGCGCCGAACAGGGTGTCCGGGCGGGTGGTGAAGACGGAGATGGCGTCGCCGTCGATGGGGAAGTCGACGCGTGCGCCCTCGGAGCGGCCGATCCAGTTGCGCTGCTGCAGCTTGATGGCCTCGGGCCAGTCCAGCGCGTCCAGGTCGTCCAGCAGCCGGTCGGCGTACGCGGTGATGCGCATGTTCCACTGACGCAGCTTGGCCTTGAAGACGGGGAAGTTGCCGCGCTCGGAACGGCCGTCCGCGGTCACCTCCTCGTTCGCCAGGACGGTGCCCAGGCCGGGACACCAGTTGACGGGTGCCTCGGAGGCGTACGCCAGGCGGTGGTCGCCCAGGACGTCGGCACGCTCCGCGTGAGACAGCTCACTCCAGATACGTCCGCCGGGCAGCGCGCGTTCACCGCTCTCGAACTTCGCCACCAGTTCGGCGATCGGACGGGCCCCGCCGGCCTCGGTGTCGTACCAGGAGTTGAAGATCTGCAGGAAGATCCACTGGGTCCACTTGTAGTAGTCCGGGTCGATCGTCGCGAAGGAGCGGCGCTTGTCGTGGCCCAGGCCCAGGCGGCGCAGCTGCAGCTTCATGTTCGCCATGTTGGCCTCGGTGGACACCCGCGGGTGCGTGCCGGTCTGCACGGCGTACTGCTCGGCGGGCAGGCCGAAGGCGTCGAAGCCCAGCGTGTGCAGGACGTTGTGGCCGGTCATGCGCTGGTAGCGGGCGTAGACATCGGTGGCGATGTAGCCCAGCGGGTGGCCGACGTGCAGGCCCGAACCGGAGGGGTACGGGAACATGTCCATGATGAACTTCTTGGGCCTGGCCGCCAGCTCGGGGTCGCCGGCCAGATCACCCTTGGGGTTGGGTGCCGCGTACGTGTTCTCGGCGTCCCATACGTCCTGCCAGCGTGCCTCGATCTGCTCGGCCATGGCGGCCGTGTAGCGGTGCGGCGCTGCCACCTCGGAGGCAGCGGTGTTCGTCTCGCTCATGATCCTCAAAGCTCCATCGATCGTCTCTGCCAGCGGCTCAGGAAATGAAAAAACCCCTCGCACAGGAGGGGGCGCCGCGCCGATGCCGGTCGCGGTTTTCCGACGACCGGGTGTGATCAGCGCGGCTCACTAAGCAGAAGGCGTACGGCACGCATGGCGTCAGGGTACCGCAGCGGCCGAGCGGGGCGCGACGCGCTTTCGGCTACGCTCCGGCACTGAGTGTCGCTCCCCGCGCCGCACCGGCAAACGCTGGACAAAGGTCAAAGGTTACTTCGCGTAAGGGCCGCTAAGGGACATCACAACTCCCTCGCCACCCTTTGATAACAGCGATATAACTCAAACCTCGTACTCCTCGGTATGCGTCGACCTAGAGTGCGGCAGCGGGACCGCTTTCCCGAACTGTTCGGAGTTGCCCCATGAACTCTCGCCGCAACAACAGCACGCTCTCCCGGCCGAGTCGCTCGGTCCAGGGCGGAGTGATGGCTGCCGTTCTGCTGCTCATACCCGTCAGCGTCGTGGTCGGAGGTGACGCGTTCCGCGACTTCATCAACTTCGGCGCGGGCGTGCTGTCCCTCGTCGCCCTGACCTGCTCGGTCCTCTGGGGGCTGGTCGCCACCGACCGGGTCTTCCTGAACACCCGCCAGCGCCTGATAGCCCAGGCCGTGCACCGGACGACCGCGGTCAGTTCGGTCGGCTTCCTGGTGCTGCACGTCACGGTCAAGCTCTTCCTCGACCACGTCTCCGCGATCGCGGTCTTCGTCCCCTTCGGCCTGGGTGTCACCGGCACCGGCCAGCTCATCGGATTCGGCTCCCTGGCCGGCCTTCTGATGATCTTCACCGCTCTCACCGGCGCACTGCGCAGCAGGTTCGCGTCCCCCGCGGAGGTCGCCGCCCGCTGGCGCGCGGTGCACATGCTGGCCTACCCCGCCTGGTGCGCGGCCCTCGTCCACGGCCTGTTCGCGGGCCGCGAGGCCAAGCCGGTCTTCGTGATCCTCTACAGCCTCGCCCTGGTCGCCGTCATGGGAGCACTGGGCCTTCGCGCGGCCCCCCTGTCGTTCAAGCGCAAGTTCGCCAAGCGCGTCCTGGCCCTGCTCGACAACGGCAACAACAGGGGCTTCCGCGAGGAGCCCCCGGCACGCCGTGCCCAGGAGCCCTCGCGCGAGGCTCCGCGCGGCGGCGGCCGGCCCGGCTTCCCCGACCAGCCGGTCCCCCAGCAGCGGACCGCCTCCCCCCAGCGCGCCGGCTTCCCGGACTCCGGGTCCTTCACCGACACCGGGTCGCTCACCGACACCGGCGGCTTCGCGGCCGCCTACCGGGCCACGACCAGCCCGCGCGCGCAGGACCCGCTGGCCGTCGACCCCACCCGGCCCATGCAGGTCCCGATGGACATGCAGCCCACGCAGGCGATGCCCCGCACCGACGACAGCGGCGGTCCCCGCTGGCCGGCCCCGTCCCCGCCGCTGTACGAGGCCCCGCCGCGCACCGACGGGCCCAACTACGACACGGGCACCTTCACTCCCGTGTCCTACGACACTCCCCCACCGGGCGCCTCGTACGGCGGAAGTGACTTGTACAACACCGGTGAGACGAACGACCCCCTCGGTACGTACAACCCGAATGACACGTACAACAGCGGTCCCGCCACTGAAACGCTGCCCGGTTCCTACGAGGCACCGAGCAACGGCGAACCCTGGAACGCGCCTTCCGGAGGCTTTTAGTGAACGAGGCCCTTCCCGACGTCCCCGAAGTCCGCGTGGTGGGCCTTCCCCAGCTCACCTCCGGTTTCGATCTCGTCGAGAGACTCGACCTGCCCATGCACCTGAAGGTGCACGGGCCGCTTGAGCCCATGGGCGGTGAGCAGCTCGCGCAGCTCTCCGAACGGATCAACCTGAAGGGCCGCGGCGGCGCGGGCTTCCCGTTCCACAAGAAGCTCCGGTCGGTCGCCGAGGCGGCGATCCGCCGGGGCGTACGCCCCGTGGTCGTCGTCAACGGCAGCGAGGACGAGCCCGCCTGCCGCAAGGACACGGTGATGATCAACCGTGCCCCGCATCTGATCCTGGACGGCGCCCTGCTGGTCGCGGAGGCCCTGGGCGCCCGCACCCTGGTCGTCGGAGTGACACGTGAATCCACCCAGCGGTCGATGGAGGCGGCGCTCTCCGAGCGCGGTCTGACCAACCGGCGCAACGCGACCATCCGCGCGCGGGTGCAGCGCAACCCGGTGCGGATGGTGACCGGAGCGGCCGCCTCGCTGGTCCGCTCCATCGACGGCGGTCCCGCGATCCCGCCGGGCCGCAAGACCAGCGCCTCGCAGAACGGCGTCGGCGGCGCTCCCACGCTCCTGTCGAACGCCGAGACCTTCGCCCAGCTGGCGATCGCGGCCCGCATCGGCGCCGAGCGCTACGGGAACACCGGCCTGTACGACGAGCCGGGCACCGTGATGCTCACCGTCTCCGGGGCGGTCGCCCGGCCCATGGTGATCGAGGCCCCGACCGGCGTGCCGCTGCGCTACATCCTGCAGCTGGCCGGTGCCCCGCCCGTCCCGCAGGGCGTGCTGACCGGCGGTTACCACGGCAAGTGGCTGGACTCCGCGACGGTCAACGAGGCGATCGTCTCGCGCAACTCCCTGGACGCGGTGGGCGGCGCCCTCGGCGCCGGCGCGATCCTCCCGATCAGCCAGTCGACCTGCCCGCTGGGCGAGTCGCTGCGCGTGGCCCAGTGGCTGGCCGAGGAGAGCGCCGGCCAGTGCGGCCCCTGCTACCTCGGTCTGCCGGCCGCGGCCCGCGGTATGGAGGACATCCTCAACGGCGGTGGTCCGGCCGCCCTGGAGGCCCTCAAGCAGGTCGCCAACGCCGTGAAGCGGCGCGGCGCGTGCTCGCATCCGGACGGCTCCGCGATGTTCCTGGAGTCGACCATCAAGGCCTTCACGGACGACCTGGCCGCCCATGTCCTCGGCAACGGCTGCGGACGGCCCGTGGAGGGCGTACTGCCGCTCTTCGAGGGCGGCCAGCAGCCCACCGGCATCCCGGGCGGCGCGCAGCCCGAGGAGGAGCAGGGTCCCAGCCGTCAGAAGATCTACGTCGACTGGACGCTCTGCCGCGGGCACGGCCTGTGCGCGGACATCCTCCCGGAGGTCTTCCAGCTGGGCGCCGACGGCTTCCCGACGGTCGCGCAGGCGGGCGTGCCCCGGTACGCGGAGGCGAAGGCGCTGCGGGCCGTACGACGCTGCCCGGCGCTCGCCCTGCGCCTGGAGGAGGACACCCGCGGAGCGGCCCCCCGGCAGAACCTGCCCGCCGTGCGCGAGGGCGGCGGGGGCGGCCGTCGCGCCCTGGGCCGCGGCCGCTGACGACCTGACCCACCGGCGGCCCGGCAGCCCGGGCCGCCGCACCCGCACACCTCTGTACGCCGGTACACCGAGGCATCACGACACGAAGAAGCGGGCCATCCTGATCGGATGGCCCGCTTCATCTGCTGTGGAGCTAAGGAGAATTGAACTCCTGACCTCCTGCATGCCATGCAGGCGCTCTACCAACTGAGCTATAGCCCCTTGCGGTGTCCCACCGGGTCTCCCCGGCGGCGACGCCAACATTACCGGTCCCTTGGCGCACCACCAAATCGTTTCCCGGTCACCGCTCCGGCCGGGGTCTCCCCGGCCGGATCAGGCCGTGGCGAACGAGTAGAAGCGCTTGAGCGTGCAGTGCTCGTCGAGCAGCCGGCCGTAGATCGGCTCGCCCTCCAGCTCGCGGTACGTCTCGATGGGGTCGCCTTTTATGATCAGCGCCCGTGCGCATTCCTCGCACCAGTACTGGTAGTCGTGGTTGACCGGTTCCATGTCGCGGACGATCGGCGTGCCGCTGCCGCACCAATCGCATTTTCGCCTGTGCGCACCCATCGATCAGCTCCAGCTGTGGCCGCAGGCCGTGCACACGTAGGGAACTCCTCCGTTGTCGCCGAGGACTTGGGCAACGTGGGCCGAAGGGCGGGAAGGGCGGTCGAGGCGCGTGATCGGATCCCGTACCACCTCGGATTCGGAAAGGTCGTCGACCTTCCCGAGGATGCTCGCAGGCATCGCCACTCCCTCCCGTCGGGTCGCGCCCCCTTCCGGCCGTTTGATTCTGCCACGGCCGGAGCAATACGGTCAGCGACGCCTTCGTACCAGTCCGGACACGGCACCTGCCGCAGTGGGCGCGGCCAGCGCAAACGACGAGTAGTGCGTTCGAAGAGGTATACGCCCGGGAAGGCCCAAGTGACTCAACACGCTGCGAAGACAGGTCAACGAAAGATCCCGCCCCCTGACGGGGACGGGATCATCTTCCTGTGGAGCTAAGGAGAATTGAACTCCTGACCTCCTGCATGCCATGCAGGCGCTCTACCAACTGAGCTATAGCCCCTTGCGGTGTCCCGGCCGCTTTCCCGGCGGCGGAACAAGAGAAACTTTAGCCTGCGACCAGCCGGAAAGTGAAATCCGGTGCCCAGGGGCACCGGGGCAGGATCCCCCGGCCTGCGCGGGCGGACCCACGCGTGCCGGCCGGAGGTTCTAGTCGTCGTCGCCGAGCACCGGCTCCGGCAGGGTTCCCGCGTTGTGCTCCAGGAGACGCCAGCCGCGGGCGCCCTCGCCGAGGACGGACCAGCAGCAGTTGGAGAGGCCGCCGAGGCTTTCCCAGTGCTGCGAGTCCAGACCGAGGAGACGGCCGATGGTGGTGCGGATGGTGCCGCCGTGGCTGACGACCACGAGCGTGCCGTCGTCGGGGAGCTTCTCGGCGTGGCGGAGCACCACGGGGGCCGCCCGGTCGGCGACCTCGGTCTCCAGTTCGCCACCGCCCCGGCGGACCGGCTCGCCGCGCTTCCAGCCCGCGTACTCGTCGCCGTACCGCGCGATGATCTCCTCGTGCGTCAGGCCCTGCCAGACGCCCGCGTAGGTCTCGCGCAGGCCCTCGTCGTGCGTCACGTCGAGGCCGGTGAGCGCGGACAGCTCACCCGCGGTGTTCGCCGCCCGCTTCAGGTCCGAGGCGACGATCGCGTCGGGCTGCAGGGACGCGAGCAGCCGGGCGGCGCGGCGGGCCTGGCCCACACCGGTCTCGGTCAGCTCGACGTCCGTGGTGCCCTGGAAGCGGCGCTCCACGTTCCACAGCGTCTGGCCGTGGCGCCACAGGATGACGCGGCGCCCCCGGCCCGCCTTGCGTCCGGCCTCGGACAGCGGCTTGCCGGCGGTCATCGAAGCTCTCCGCGCAGCTCCGCGGCGTCCTCCGCGTCCTGGAGCTCGGCGTGCTCGGCGGCCTTGCCGCGCGTGGCCTTGGCGTCGGCGGGCAGGTCCAGCTCGGGGCAGTCCTTCCACAGCCGCTCCAGCGCGTAGAACACGCGCTCCTCGCTGTGCTGGACGTGCACGACGATGTCGACGTAGTCCAGCAGGATCCAGCGGGCGTCACGGTCGCCCTCGCGGCGCACCGGCTTCGCGCCGAGCTCCTTGTTCAGGCGCTCCTCGATCTCGTCGACGATCGACTTGACCTGGCGGTCGTTGGGCGCGGAGGCCAGCAGGAAGGCGTCCGTGATCGACAGCACGTCGCTGACGTCGTACGCGATGATGTCGTGCGCGAGCTTGTCGGCGGCCGCCTGCGCGGCGGTGGTGATGAGCTCGACTGAACGGTCGGTGGCGGTCACTACAAGGCTTTCCGTAGGCGGTCAGGAACCCCGGGGGGTCATACCCCAAGGGTCTCACGGACCGCCGACAGCACCCCACGCGTTGAACGGATCATCCCGCGGGCCCGGGGGACGCATCCCCCACGGGCCCGCGGGCCGGTCCGCCCGCGGCTATTCGCTCACCTTGTAGTCCTGGCCCAGCACCACCGAGACGTCCGCGTTGGAGCTGACCTTGCCCTTCTTCACGGAGGACGTCGGCAGGCCGAGTGTCTTGGCGACCTCCGTCGCGTCCTCCTTCTTGGCGGCGTCGGCGTATGTGATCTCGGACACCGCCTGCGCGGTGTCGGCCGTGCCGCCGTCGACGAAGGTGTAGCCGCCGTTGAGCAGCACGACCCTGGCCTTCTCCGTGGCGTCCTTGTCGGCCGTGGCGTTGCGGATGCCGACCTGGACGGCGGCGCCCTTCTCGGGGCTCCTGGCGGCGCCGCCGAGCACGTCCTTGACCACGCTGTCGCTCGCCTGCGCGCTGAGCCGGCCGTCCGTCTGGACGGGCAGCAGGGCGGTCTTGAAGTCGCCCTCCTTGGCGCGGTCCGCGAGCTTGGCGAGGAACGCGCCCAGGTCCTTGTCGGTGAGCGAGGGGTCGAGGATCTGCGCGAGCGTCTGCACGGTGGTCGTCGCGGCCTGCTCGTCGGACGACAGTTTGCGCAGCACGCCCTGCATGACCTGCCCGAACCGCTGGAGCTGCGCGTTCTGCGCCTCCCCGGAGGCGCGGTACGTGGCGTACGCGACGGCCATCTTGCCGCTGAGCGTCTGCTGCTCGCCCTTCTTGACGAGGGGCGCCTCGCCCTTCTTCTTCGCCTCGGGGTCCGGCACGTCCGTGTCGGTGTCGATGTCGATGTTGCCGACGAGCTCGACCAGGTTGTTGAGGTACGGGGTGTCCAGGCGCCAGGTGCCCTCGATGTCCGTGCCTAGCACGGTGTCGAGCTCGTCGCGCGTCCCGGAGGAACCGTCGTCGTCGACCGACTTGGAGAGGGTGGTCGCGCCGCCGTCGTCGTCCGTCAGGGCGAGGGAGTTGGGCAGCAGGACCGTGGTGCCCTGCTTGGTGGTGGTGTTGTTGACGAGCAGGGCCGTCGAGGTGCCGCTGCCCTTGGTGTTGTGCAGGTGGACGACGATCACGTCGCGCTTCTGGGCGCCCGCCGCGGTGGTCGTGCCGTCCTTCTCGTCCGACGAGGACCCGGGCAGCTTCCCGGCGAACCAGAGATAGCCCGCCCCGCCCACCACGACCATCGCGAGGACGACGACGAGGGCGACCACCCGGCCGCGCGCGCGGCGCTTGGCCTCCTCGCGCCGCTCGGTGCGGTTCTCGGTGAACTTGAGCCAGTCGATGACGTCCTCGGACTGCTCGGGCTGCTCCTCGACGAACGCGAACTGCTCGGTGCGGTAGTCGGGTTCACCCGCCCGCTCGTCGTCCTCCGGCGGTACGGGGGCGGGTGCGGGGGCCGGGTCCTTCGCGGGGCCCGCCTGCTGCGGGATGTAGGCGGTCTGCTCGGCCACCTGGGGCTGCTGCCGGCCTGTGTCATGGGGCGCCACAGGTTGCTGCTGACCGGTGTCGTACGACACCACGGGCGTCGCCTGCTGCCCTGCCTGATGTCCTGTCTGCTGACCCGCCTGCTGACCCGTCGCGTACGGGTCGTAGCCGTACCCCTGCGCGTACCCCTGCTGCCCGTAGTCCTGCTGCCCGTAGTCCTGGCTGTAGCCCTGCCCGTAGTCCTGCGCGGGCGCCTGCCCCGGAACCTGTCCGTGCGCCTGTCCCTGCGTCTGGCCCTGGGCCTGTCCGCCGTAGGGGTCGTACGAGCCGTACTCGTCCTGTTGCGCAGAGTACTGAGGGTGCTGCGGAGACTGCCCCGGCTGCGGTACCTGCCGGTACACGGGCTGCCCGAACTCGTCGTAGCCGACGAGTTCGTACTGGTCGCCTCCGTACCCAGCGTCGTATCGGTCGTTCACCGGTGCCCCTCTCGGCTCACTCGCCGCGGTACAGCTCACGCTTGTCGATGTAGCGCACCACACCGTCCGGCACCAGGTACCAGACCGGGTCGCCCTTCGCGACCCGGACCCGGCAGTCCGTGGACGAGATGGCGAGGGCGGGGACCTCGACGAGCGAGACACCGCCCTCGGGCAGACCGGTGTCGGTCAGTATGTGGCCGGGCCGGGTGACCCCGATGAAGTGCGCGAGGGAGAACAGTTCGTCGTGGTCGCGCCAGGTGAGGATCTGGCCGAGCGCGTCGGCGCCGGTGATGAAGAAGAGATCCGTGTCGGGGTTGAGCATGCGCAGGTCGCGCAGCGTGTCCGTGGTGTAGGTCGGACCGCCGCGGTCGATGTCGATGCGGCTCACGGAGAACTGCGGGTTCTCGGCGGTCGAGATGACCGTCATCAGATAGCGGTCCTCGGCCGGCGAGACCTTGCGGTCGGTCTTCTGCCACGGCTGCCCGGTCGGTACGAACACCACCTCGTCGAGGTGGAACCGCGCGGCGACCTCACTGGCGGCCACGAGGTGTCCGTGATGGATCGGGTCGAACGTTCCGCCCATGACACCGAGGCGGCGCTTGCCCGGGTTCGACGGTCCGTTACCCGTGCCACGCCGTGCGTCGTGTGCCACGACGCCCGCCGGACCGGTAGGCATGTCCTGCTCTCCCATGCGTGCAGACCCTACCGGCCCGGACGACGGGCTCCGTCGCGCGGCCGTCAGCGGTCCCGGTTGAAGCGGGTGGTGATCCACAGCAGCAGCAGGAGGGCGAGAAAGGCTCCACCGCCGACGAACAGGGGGTTCAGGCTCTCGTGGTTGCCGCCGTGCTCCTCGCCCTCGGCGGCAAGTGTGACCAACTGGGCAGCGGTGCTGTGGAAGCTCATCTTCAGCAGGACCTATCCGATGTGGGCGGGATAAAGACTTCCACACATCGTAAGCGGCGGGCCTGCGCACCATCACTCCGACTCCGCCGTTGGGGAGTTCGGCTCCGCCGGGCCGGGAACCTTCCGCGGGGTCTCAGTCGTCCCGTTTGTAGCCGCGCAGAAGGAACCAGGCAGCCAGCCCACATCCGACGACCATCACGATCAGCACGATGCGGAGGAGATTGCCCGCTCCTTGCTCCTGGGCGGCACTCGCGGCCTCGACGAGCCACGATCCGGGGGAATGCTCCATGACGTACTACTCCTTGACGTGCCGCTCCTTCGCCGTACTGCCCGTCCAAGGTATCTCCGCCTAGGCTGGTCCCCGCCTTGGGGGCACAGAAGGCAACCAAACGCATGGGGGACCACATGCCAGAAGAAAGCCACGAGAACGTACCCAGCAGGCAGCGCAGGCGCTTCGAGAGGATCTCCTCCCGGGCGTACGAGCACCCGGCGGACCGCTCGGCCCTGGTCGCCCTGCGCAAGCTCACCGGCTTCGACACGGTCTTCAAGGCGCTCAGCGGCCTGCTCCCGGAGCGCAGCCTGCGGCTGCTGTTCCTGTCGGACTCGGTGCGTGTCTCGGACGCCCAGTTCGCCCACCTGAACGTGATGCTGCGCGACGCCTGCTACATCCTGGACCTCGACAAGGTCCCGCCGATGTACGTGAACCAGGACCCCCAGCCGAACGCGATGTGCATCGGCCTGGACGAGCCGATCATCGTCGTCACCACCGGGCTCGTCGAGCTGCTCGACGAGGAGGAGATGCGGGCCGTCATCGGCCACGAGGTGGGCCACGCGCTCTCCGGCCACTCCGTCTACCGCACGATCCTGCTCTTCCTCACCAGCCTGGCCCTGCGCGTGGCGTGGATCCCCCTCGGCAACCTCGCGATCATGGCGATCGTGACCGCCCTGCGCGAGTGGTTCCGCAAGTCCGAGCTGTCCGCGGACCGGGCGGGACTGCTGGTCGGCCAGGACCTGCGGGCCTCCATGCGCGGCCTGATGAAGATCGCGGGCGGCAACCACCTGCACGAGATGAACGTGGACGCGTTCCTCGCCCAGGCCGAGGAGTACGAGGCCGGCGGCGACCTCCGCGACTCCGTGCTCAAGATCCTGAACGTGATGCCCCGCTCCCACCCCTTCACCACGGTCCGGGCGGCCGAGCTGAAGAAGTGGGCGGAGTCCCGCGACCACCAGCGGATCATGGACGGCCACTACCCGCGACGCGACGAGGACGGCGACACCTCGGTCACGGACTCCTTCCGCCAGTCGGCGGCCAGCTACGCGACCGACGTGAAGAACTCCAAGGACCCGCTGATGAAGCTGGTCAGCGACATCGCTGGCGGCGCGGGCGACCTCGGCGGCCGGGTCCGACGAGGCTTCGGCGGCTTCGCAACCGGCAGCACCACGACGAGCACTTCCGGCAGCACCACCAAGGAGCAGCCACCCACGGACCGCCCGGAGGACACACCCCCGACAGACAACACCTGACGAACGGGCGCCCCCGCGGGGGCGCCGCTCAGGGTCGCCCCTTCAGGGGCGCGGGGAACTGCGCGACAAGCCCCCACCGGGCCCGCAGATCACCACGACGCCCGGGCCGACCGACAAAGCGAAGCTGAGCGCAGCTCAAAGCCGCGGCTGCGCGCTGGCAGCCAACGACCCGCACAACGCCGTGGCACTCCCCGTGGCGAACGGATCCGTCCCGGCCGGCCCGCCGGCCTTGGCCGTCTCCCCCGCCAGCAACGGATGCAGCTGGTTCGTCGCATCCTCCGCACAGGCCAGCGGCCCGGCCTGGACGTAGGAGACGAGCAGTTCGGCCTGGTGCATGCGCAGATCGTCCCGGTCGAACCGGAAGTGCAGCTCGCGCCGGACGGTGAACAGCGAGGCCTCGGCCTTCTCGTCGGAGCCGGTCGGCCGCAGCGCGTACACGAAGGTGTGGTCGGCGCTGACCTCAAGGGTGTCGGAGTCCGTCTCGGCAGCGGTCAGCGTGCCCTGCACCCGGATCCTCGTATCGGCCAGCTCGGCCTGCGCCGGGTCGAAGCGCACCAGCCACCCGGTGGGCGCGTGCCGCCCGTCCGCCGTGGGGCTGCGGAAGCTCTGGTCGAACTGGTCGAGCTGCTGCGGATCGAGCAGGATCCGCGCCGACCGGCTGGCACCGCCGGTGAGGACGTCCGGGTCGAGCGCGGACTCGACGAGGTAGTCCTTCGCCGTGGTCAGCGCGGTGACGATCTGGCTGTCGGAGAAGTGCGCGGTGCGCCGCGAGGCGGGCAGCGTGATGCCGTCGGCGCCGATGCGGAACTGGTCGGCGGGGCTGTGCGCGTACAGGGCCTCCACGTCGGACGAACCGGGTACGCGGCTCTGGGGCGCGAGCGGTATCACCGTCATGCGCAGGGGTTCGGGATGCTTCGCGACGGGCGTCTGGTACGGATGGCGTACGCCCATGTAGATCGCCGTGCCGAACGCCACGGCGATCAGGACGACGAGGACCAGGGCCTGCCGGGAGAGACCCCGGCGCATCGGGGGCCGGCGCCGGACGGCCGGGGTGTGATCACCGATCCGCTCCTGCGCGGAGAACTCCTGGAGGCGGGCAGCACGGACGAACGATTCGTCGAAGACGACGGACCGGTACTCCTCCTCGCCCCCGCCGGGTACACCCTCGGATGTCCCCTCCGGTGGGTCTCCAGGACTGCCCATACTTTCAGAGTAGGTCTCCTGGACCTCAGGTAAACGCCCTGCTACACGACAAGTTCTGACAGGTTCTCACCACATTCGTCATCAGCTCCCGGAGCAGCCCGGCACGCTGCGGGAGAGCCGTTTCAAACCTGTTCCGGCCCTTGTCCCACCGGAGCCGTCACGGTGTGCGGGGCACCGCCGAGGCGGCCGGCGGCGAGTAGTCGGCGGAGGCCGAGGGGCCCACACCGCCGCCCTGTTCGAGTCCGGTGGAGGCGGGCGGCGGGACCTGGTCCCCGCTGCTCGACGAGGCGCCCCGGTAGACCGCCGCGAAGGCCAGCGCGACCATGCCGATGCCCATCACGAGGGCGAGCATCCAGGCCACGGGGCGGTGCCAGCGGGACTGCTTGCCGTAGGTGCCGGGGTGGCCGTAGCGGCCGTGGAGGACGTCCCGGTCGTCGAGGTCGTCCAGATCGGGGTCGTGGCCGAAATCGCCCGGTCCGTCGGGGCCGTACCCGTCCTCGTAGAGCTCGTCGTCCCCGCGCAGGCCCCGGTGGTGCGCCCGGCGGGCCTCGGCCTCGGAGGCCTCCGCTCTCGCCTGTGCGGCGGCCAGGAGACGCTCCACGGCGGTCGGCTCGTGCACCGTCGCCGCCCGTACGAAGGCCTCGTCGAAGACCACGGAGGCGAACTCTTCGTCCGCACCCCCGCGGTCGCGGTCGTCGTCGGGCTCCCAGCCGTCAGGGAACGGCGTGCCCCCCACGTCCTCCGGCACGGATCCAGAGTAGACCGGGGTGGTCAATTTGGGCAGACGGTAAGGAAATTCTCCCGCCTGGCGAGACGGCCGGCGCCGGGGCGGTCCGGGGTGCCCGGCGCCGGACGCGGTCAGCGCCGGATGTGTCCGTCGCCCGTGACGATGTACTTGGTGCTCGTCAGCTCCGGCAGCCCCATGGGCCCCCGCGCGTGCAGCTTCTGCGTGGAGATCCCGATCTCGGCGCCGAAGCCGAACTGGCCGCCGTCGGTGAAGCGCGTGGACGCGTTCACGGCCACCGTCGTCGAGTCCACCAACTGGGTGAAGCGGCGGGCCGCCTGCTGCGAGGTGGTGACGATCGCCTCGGTGTGCCCGGAGGTCCACAGCCGGATGTGGTCGACGGCCCGGTCCAGCGAGTCGACGACGGCCGCCGCGATGTCGTACGAGAGGTACTCGGTCTCCCAGTCGTCGGTCGTCGCCTCGACGACGGTGGCCTTGGAGTCCTTGCCGTATTCGAGGACGCGCTCGTCGCCGTGCACGGTGACGCCGGCCTCCGCGAGGGCGTCGAGCGCGAGCGGCAGGAACCGGGGCGCGATGTCCTGGTGGACGAGGAGCGTCTCGGCGGCGTTGCAGACGCTGGGCCGCTGCGCCTTGGAGTTGATCAGGATGTCGATCGCCATGTCGAGGTCGGCGTGCGCGTCGACGTAGACATGGCAGTTGCCGGTGCCGGTCTCGATGACCGGGACGGTGGACTCCTGGACGACCGTGCGGATCAGCGAGGCGCCGCCGCGCGGGATGAGCACGTCGACGAGGCCCCGGGCGCGCATCAGCTCCCGTACGGACTCGCGGTTGTCGCCCGGTACGAGCTGGACGGCGTCGGCGGGCAGGCCCGAGCCGCCGACGGCGTCGCGCAGGACGCGGACGAGGGCGGAGTTGGACTCGTACGCCGAGGACGAGCCGCGCAGCAGCACCGCGTTGCCGGACTTCAGACACAGGGCGGCCGCGTCGACCGTCACGTTCGGGCGGGCCTCGTAGATGATGCCGACGACGCCGAGCGGGACGCGGACCTGGCGCAGGTCGATGCCGTTCGGGAGGGTCGAGCCGCGGACGACCTCGCCGACCGGGTCGGGCAGCGCCACCACGTCGCGTACGTCGGAGGCGATCGCGCGGATCCGTTCGGGGGTGAGCGTGAGCCGGTCGATGACGGTCTCGCCGGTGCCGGCCGCGCGGGCGCGCTCGATGTCCTTGGCGTTGGCCTCGACGACGTCGCTCGTACGCACTTCGAGGGCGTCCGCGATCGCGAGCAGCGCGTCGTCCTTCTCGGCGCGCGGCAGCGGGGCGAGGTCGGCGGCTGCGCCCTTGGCGCGGTAGGCGGCCTGGGTGACCGGGGACATCGAGTCGTACGGCGAGAGCGTGGTCATAACCCGCAGGGTAGTGCGCCCGCGAGAGCTGTTCAGCCGTTGTCCCACACCGCGAGACAGGTCCTGAAATGGCCGTAGAAAGCGTGTGCCCCGGGAGTCACGGAGGTGAGGCAGGGGGCCCAGCGGTCAGAACGGGTGTACGCCGACCGGGGTGGCCGGCAGCGGCCCGTAACCCTCCGCGATCCGCTGGTGGTAGGTCTCGCGGTCGATGACCTCCAGGCCGACGATCTCCCACGGCGGGAGCTTCGCGGTCTGGCGGTGCTCGCCCCACAGCCGCAGCGCGACCGCGGCGGCGTCGTGCAGGTCGCGGGCCTCCTCCCAGTAGCGGATCTCCGCGTGGTCGTTGGCGTACCGGCTGGTCAGCAGAAAGGGGTGGTCGTGGGCGAGCTGTTCCAGGCCGCGCCTGACCTCTTTGAGCGGGGCCTCGCCGCCCGAGACGCTCAGCGTGACGTGCCACAGCCGCGGCAGGTCCTGCGGCTCCTCCGCCTCGTACATGTCACCGGCGGCGACGCTGGTGAGCGCCCGCTCCTCGCCGGCCGCGCGCGAGCCGCCAAGACTGCGGGACGCCGCCGCCCCAGGGCGCACTCGTCTCACGACGGCCTCCTTCACGCAGTGGTCCGCTCGGACTTGTCGACTGATCGGACTGAGGGGGTCTCCCTGAGACAAAGTTGAGCAGGTGGGAAGGCGCCGCGTGGCACTTTTACCGAAGGTCCACCTCCGGGCAGGGGCTTTGTCCACCGTTCCCCACCCTTTTCGGCCGGGGCCCTGTTGACGGGCACGGCGCCGGGCGTACGCCGGTGGACGTCCGGTGAACACCGCTCCGGGCCGCTCCGGGCCCCCGCGGCCCCCTCCGGGCCGCCCCGCTCACGGATTCAGCAGCACCAGGTCGTCCCGGTGCACGACCTCACGTTCGTACGCGGGTCCCAGCTCGCGGGCGAGATCGTGCGTGGAGCGCCCGATCAGCTGCGGGATCTCCTTGGCGTCGAAGTTGACCAGTCCCCGCGCGACCGCCCGTCCCGCGCCGTCGCGCAGTTCGACGGGGTCACCGGCGGTGAAGTCGCCTTCGACGGCCGCGATGCCCGCGGGCAGCAGGGAGGTGCGCCGCTCGACGACCGCGCGCACGGCCCCGTCGTCCAGGACGAGGGCGCCGCGCGGGGTCGACGCGTGCTGCAGCCACAGCAGCCGGTCGGCGGAGCGGCGGCCGGTGGCGTGGAAGTACGTGCCGGTGTCCCGTCCGGCGAGGGCGTCGGTGGCGTGCACCGCGCTCGTCAGCACCACCGGGATACCGGCGGCGGCGGCGATCCGGGCCGCCTCGACCTTGGTGACCATGCCTCCGGTGCCGACGCCCGCCTTGCCCGTGCTGCCGATGTCGACGTGCGCGAGATCGGCCGGAGTGCGTACTTCCGCTATCCGCGACGTACCGGGTCTGCTGGGGTCGCCGTCGTACACGCCGTCCACGTCGGAGAGCAGGACGAGCAGGTCCGCGCGGACGAGATGGGCGACGAGGGCCGCGAGGCGGTCGTTGTCGCCGAAGCGGATCTCGTCCGTGGCGACGGTGTCGTTCTCGTTGACGACCGGCAGGGCGCCCATCGCGAGGAGCTTGTCGAGAGTGCGGGAGGCGTTGCGGTGGTGGGCGCGGCGGCTCATGTCGTCGGAGGTGAGCAGCACCTGGCCGACCCGGACGCCGTACCGGGCGAAGGAGGCGGTGTAGCGGGCGACGAGGAGGCCCTGGCCGACGCTGGCGGCGGCCTGCTGACGGGCCAGGTCCTTGGGGCGGCGGCGCAGGCCCAGCGGGGCGAGACCGGCGGCGATGGCGCCGGACGAGACGAGGACGACCTCGTGCTCGCCGCCGCCGCCGCCGCCGCGGCTCTTGGCGAGTACGTCGACGAGGGCGTCCACGCGGTCGGCGTCGAGGCCTCCGGCCGCGGTGGTCAGGGACGAGGAACCCACCTTGACGACGATCCTGCGGGCGTCCACGACGCCCTGCCTGCTTGCCGCCCGCCTAGCCGCTGACACGCTGCACCCCAATGTTCCCCACGTTCCCACGGCCCGACCCGCGACCTGTCCGGTTCGTGCAATCTACGGGACGGAGGGCGGTCGACGCCCCCGTGTTTCGAGGGGCGGACGCGGGGAGGCGGGCCATCGGGGGCGCGCGCGGAGGGCGGGAAGGGAGTGTCACAGCTTCTCGTCGTTTTAAACCCAAATCCGGTGATAGTTCTCACGCAAGATTGCTAGGCGACCCGCAGAAGTCATACGGTCAGGGATCGGCCTCTCCCGTACGAGCTTCAGGGAGGTACGGCGAGGCCCGCCCTCCACGCCTCCCCCCATCCGCCGCACCCCTCGCAGGAGCCCATTCCGTGCCCTCCGCCGGACTCGCCACCCGCCGCATCGTGCAGCTCTCCGCGCTGCTCGCGATGTTCGCGCTCTTCACGGCTCAGATCGTCTCCGCTCTGCTGCCGAACGTCCCGGTGTTCGTCGCCGCGAGCGCCGCCGGCCTCGCCCTCGACGTGTTCCTTCAGTACCGGGATCCCGGTCTGCTCTCGCTGCTCGGCAAGGTCCGCTTCGACGCCACGGTCCGGCAACTGCTGCGCGACATGATCATCCTGGTGGGGCTCCTGCGGATCGACGGCATCAGCCCGACGCGCGAGCAGGCGCCGCTGATGGTCGGGCTGTGCGTCTTCTACGCCCTGCACTTCGCCTGCCAGGCCGCCGCCGTCATGGTCCGCCGCACCCGTACGCTGCCGATCGTCACCCGCAACATCGACGCGTCCGCGCTGCGCCTGACCACCGCGCCGCCGCGCATCCTGGCCCGGCGCCCCGGTCACCGGCTGCTCACCTTCTCCGTCCCGACCACGATCGGCCTGATGGTCACCGCGGCCACCGAGGACGCCCTGTGGGGCGCCATCGGCCTCGGCGTGGCCCTCGTGCTGATCGGCGGCGGCACGGCGTACCTCGCCACCTGGCTGCTGCCGAGGAAGCGCGCCCTGAGCGAGCAGAAGGTCATGGAGTGGCTGGACGCGTGGCTGGCCGACTACCGGCCGACGGTCGCCATGTACTTCTCCGGCGGCACGACCTCCGCGTACCAGGCGAACATGTGGCTCTCCACGGTCTCCGCGGTCGACGCGAAGCCGCTGATCGTGCTGCGCGAGCGGTTCATGGTGCAGAAGATCGACGCCACCGACGTGCCGGTGATCTGCTTCCCGAAGGTGTCGACGATGTTCTCGCTGGAGAACTCGACGCTGAAGATGATGCTGCACCCGGCGAACGCGGCGAAGACCTCGCAGGTCCTGCGCATCCCCACGGTCAAGCACGCCTTCATCAACCACGGCGAGAGCGACAAGCTCTCCTCCTGCAACCCCTACGCGAAGGCGTACGACGAGGTGTGGGTGGCCGGGCCCGCGGCCCGCGAGCGGTACGCGCTGGCCGAGGTCGGCGTCGAGGACAAGGACATCGTGGAGGTCGGCCGCCCGCAGCTCGCGCCGATCCGCCCCTACTCGGGGGCGCCGACGGGCGCGTTCACGACCGTGCTGTACGCCCCCACGTGGGAGGGCTGGGACGGCAACCCCGGCAACACGTCCGTGGTCCTGGCCGGCGAGAACATCGTCCGCCGGCTCCTGGCCGACGACGGCGTACGCCTCCTCTACAAGCCGCACCCGATGACCGGTTCCGTCGATCTGCGCGCGGGCGCCGCGAACGAGCGCATCAAGACGATGATCCGCGAGGCCGCCGCGCTGCGCTCGGGCACCCGCCCCGAGGCCGGTGCCGCTGCCGAACTGGCGCGTCGTACGGCCGAGTTGGACAAACTGACGTCCACCGACTTCCGCAACAGCGCCGACGAGATGGAGCGGATGCTGCTCCAGGGCGCGCCCGGGGGCGACCGCGAGGCCGCCATCGCCGAGGCCACGCTGGCCTGGGAGAAGGCGTACTGGGCGTCCTTCCCGGAGTGGGAGCACCAGATCATCACGGACGCGCGGCCGGGTATCTTCGCGTGCTTCAACCAGGCGGACCTGCTGGTCAGCGATGTCTCGTCGGTCGTCTCCGACTGGCTGTCGAGCGAGAAGCCGTACGCGGTGGCGAACACGTCGGGGATGACCGAGGCGGCGTTCCGCACGGGATTCCCGACGGTGTCGGCGGGTGTCGTCCTGTCCCCCGGCGCGGAGGGTGTGCCCGCGCTCCTGGAGTCGGTGCGCCGCCCCGAGAAGGACCAGTTCACGGCGGCCCGTGCCGCGCTGAAGGAGCACCTGCTCGGTCCGTCCGACCCGCCGTCGATGGCCCGCTTCAACGGAGCGATCGACGACCTGTGCACGAAGGCCGACGAGCGGCGGGTACGGATGGAGTCGCGACTCGCGGCCGAGATCCCCTCACCGCGGTCCACGTCGGAGGACGCGGCGGAGGAGGTCTCACCGGACGCGAGCGAGGCGGAGGACTCCGTCAACGCGTAACGCTTGCGCGCGCTTACTGAACAAAGGCGTGGGGCCCGGAGATCATTCCGGGCCCCACGCCTTTGTGTGGGTTCGGCAGCGTGTCGGGGCGCGAGCCGGTGAAGACCGATCGCGCGGTTTCCGCTGCGTCTAGTCGATGATCTCCACCGTTGTGGTGGCTCTGCCGGGTGCGTGCGTGTCGTCGCCTGCGTAGGTGACGACATACTCGACGTATCTCATGTAGTCGAGCGGGAGGTCGGTGAAGAGGAAGCTGCCGTCCGGCTCGACGTCCACCGTTGCGATGGGCTCGTTGAACCGCGTGACGGTGACTACTTTGCCCTGCGGAAACGGCAGCAGGCTGGTGAGGTTGCCGCTAACCGTCACAGGCTGACCGTGCGGGCGGGTCTCGGGGGCAGTGAGGGCGATGTCGCTGTTCGCCTTGTGCACGTCGGTGATGATGTCGAGGATGACCTCGCCCGAGTGCGGGAAACGAGTGCCGAACAGGCGGCTGCCGTCCGGTGCCCAGGCCACTCCCCGGCGCAGCAGGTCCATGGAGCCGTTCGGCAGCGCGATGGTGCGGAACGGCGTGACCTCACCTGGCCGGTAGATGAAGATGTCCCAGCCGCTGGAAGCGTCCAAACCTACAGCCACGGTGCCGTTCTGGGCGATCGAAACGGCATTGGGATAGGCCCCCGTATCGTATGGGGCCTCCTCTGCCAGATCCGACAGCGCCCATCGCTGGTGGTAGTAGGTGCCACCTCTCGCGGTGATGACGCTGCGACCGTCCGGCGTGACCGCCAGGTCATTGACAGAGCCCACGGCCTCTGTGTAAGCGATCTCCTCAGCGGAGCCGGACTCCACGTCGTACACCCGCATCCCCAACGAACCCTCGCTGTCCGCGGCGACCAGCCGGTCGGGCGCGCCCGGTGACGAGGCGAGCCGGGGCTTCGCGTACCACACCGGATCATCGTCCAGTTCGACCGCCGGAGTGGCCTCGGCGACGGTGACGGACCCGATACCGCCGTAGACGACGGTCGCCTGGTACGAGAACCACAGCCGCCCGCCGACCAGGGCGAGATTCTCCGGTTCGGTGTCCGTGCCAGTGGGGAAGCGTCGGGTCTCGATGAGGGTGGTCGTGTCGATCTCCGCGATCGCGTCGGCGTCGGGCAGAGCAACGTACAGACGGGACTCGTCGGCCGCGAGCGTCATACCGCGGGCTCCGTCGAGTCCTTCGACTGTCTTGATCACCTCTCCGTCGTGGTCTGTGGCCACCACGGCGCCCTGACCGGGAGCGGAGACGTAGACGTGTCGACTGTCGGCGAGAGTCTGCCAGTGTGAGGTCACCGGGAGCACGACGCTGTCCAGAGCCTGAGCAGGGCCGGGGGCAGCGAGCAGGGTCACCGACGCGGCAAGAGTGGCAAGTGCCGTTCCCGCCGCGAATCTTCGTATACGCAAGTGCGTGATCTCCCCTTGATACGCGTCGACCACTCCGTGTGATCGAGAGGCTTACCCTAGGGCGCGGCGCTGACAACGACCCGCGATTTTCCCGGCGTTGCGGAGATACGGATACGGCACGGCTGCCGCGTTCTGGTCAGAATGGGGCGCGAGGAACTGCGCGGCCACACCCACCGGCCCGCGGCCAAAAACCACCGCACCCCCACCCACCCCAGGGGCGCGGGGAACGGCGCGACTAGCCCCCACCGGGCCGCACGGAACGCACAACCCCCAGGGGCGCGGGGAACGGCGCACCCAGCCCCACCGAGCCGCACCGTACGCACACCCCCGGCCCGGCGGGCCAAGACCTTAGAACGGGTTGAAGTCGTCGTACTCCTGGTCCGCCTCGTCCCGCTCCGCCTGCTTGTCCCGACGCCGCTGCGAAGCCGGCCGAGGCGCGTCGAAACGGTGGTCCTCACCACGGCGCCCGAGCATCTCCGCCCCCGCCATCACCGTCGGCTCCCAGTCGAAGACGACCGCGTTCTCCTCGGGCCCGATGGCCACGCCGTCACCCGTACGGGCACCCGCCTTCATCAGCGAGGTCTCGATGCCGAGGCGGGCGAGCCGGTCGGCCAGGTACCCGACGGCCTCGTCGTTGCTGAAGTCGGTCTGCCGGACCCACCGCTCCGGCTTCTCGCCGCGCACGCGGTACAGCCCGTCGTCCTCCCGCACCACGGTGAAGCCCGCGTCGTCGACCGCCTTCGGCCGGATGACGATCCGCGTCGCCTCCTCCTTCGGCTTCGCCGCACGCGCCTGCCCGACCAGCTCGGCCAGCGCGAAGGAGAGCTCCTTGAGACCCATGTGGGCGACCGCCGAGATCGCGAAGACCTGGTAGCCGCGCGCCTCCAGGTCGGGGCGCACCATCTCGGCCAGGTCCTTGCCGTCGGGCACGTCGATCTTGTTGAGGACGACGAGGCGCGGCCGGTTGCCCAGCCCGCCGTACTGGTTCAGCTCCTCCTCGATGATGTCGAGGTCGGAGACGGGGTCGCGGTCCGACTCCAGGGTCGCCGTGTCCAGCACGTGGACCAGCACCTCGCAGCGCTCCACGTGCCGCAGGAATTCGAGCCCGAGGCCCTTGCCCTGGCTGGCACCGGGGATCAGTCCCGGCACGTCGGCGATCGTGTAGACCGTCGAGCCGGCCGTCACCACGCCGAGGTTGGGGACGAGGGTCGTGAAGGGGTAGTCGGCGATCTTCGGCTTGGCCGCCGACAGCACCGAGATCAGCGAGGACTTGCCCGCGCTCGGGTAGCCGACCAGCGCCACGTCCGCGACCGTCTTCAGCTCCAGGACGATGTCCTGCATACCGCCGGGAACACCCAGCAGGGCGAAGCCGGGCGCCTTGCGGCGGGCCGAGGACAGTGCCGCGTTGCCGAGGCCGCCCCTGCCGCCCTCGGCGGCCACGTAGGTCGTGCCCTGGCCCACCAGGTCCGCGAGGACGTTCCCGTCCTTGTCCTGGATGACGGTGCCGTCCGGCACGGGCAGAATCAGGTCCTGGCCGTCCTTGCCGGAGCGGTTGCCGCCCTCGCCGGGCCGACCGCTGGTGGCCTTGCGGTGCGGGGAGTGGTGGTAGTCGAGGAGCGTGGTGACGGACTGGTCGACGACCAGGATCACGTCACCGCCACGGCCGCCGTTGCCGCCGTCCGGGCCGCCGAGGGGCTTGAACTTCTCCCGGTGGACGGAGGCACAGCCGTGGCCTCCGCTACCCGCGGCGACGTGCAGCTCGACGCGGTCCACGAAGGTGGTCATGGGATGTGCCTCCAGTTACGTACGGAAAATCTCTCATCGATGAGCACCGCGCGGTCGTCGCCGCCCGATGATCACTACTCGGTGGGGAGGTCTGTCCGACAGAGCCCTCTCCACCAGTTAAAACACGCGAAAGGCGGACCCGCTTCCCGTACGGGAAGTGAGGTCCGCCTCGCGAAAGATCCGGTCAGGCGACCGGAACGATGTTCACGACCTTGCGGCCGCGGTGCGTGCCGAACTCGACCGCACCGGCGGCCAGCGCGAACAGCGTGTCGTCCTTGCCACGGCCGACGCTCACGCCGGGGTGGAAGTGGGTGCCACGCTGGCGGACCAGGATCTCACCGGCGTTGACGGTCTGACCGCCGAAGCGCTTCACACCGAGCCGCTGAGCATTGGAGTCGCGACCGTTCCGGGTGGACGATGCGCCCTTCTTGTGTGCCATCTCTCCTCAGTCCCTTACTTCGCAGCCGCGGGGATCTCAGTGACCTTGATCGCCGTGTACTGCTGGCGGTGGCCCTGACGACGGCGGTAGCCGGTCTTGTTCTTGTAGCGAAGGATGTCGATCTTCACACCCTTGTGGTGATCCACGATCTCGGCCTGGACCTTGATGCCGGCCAGGACCCACGGGTCGCTGGTGACGGCGTCGCCGTCCACAACGAGCAGGGTCGAGAGCTCGACCGTGTCGCCGACCTTGGCAGTGGAAATCTTGTCAACCTCAACGATGTCGCCGACAGCAACCTTGTGCTGGCGACCACCGCTGCGCACGATGGCGTACACGCGGATCTCTCTCTCACTCGAAATCGGAATCCCCGCAGTCCAGCCGCCAGAAGAGCGAAGGAGGCAGCCTCTCCCGGGGCGCGAGCCACCAGGAGGAAGAGGTTTACGGGAATGCGGTGCGTCAAGAAACACACCGAGGGTCAAGGTTACGGGGCCCCGACCTGGGGGTCAAACCGGGCCCCGACCACCCCCTGACCAGGCAACCTACGTGGGTTCGCCGTCCGCCGGCAGCGGCTTCACGCCCTTGCACAGATCCGTGGTGTCCGCGGTGCCCGGGTAGGCGACCTTGGTCACCCGGTCGAAGTGGACCTTGTACATGTCGTGCACGGCGTCGTCGTCGACCTTCACGATCGACTCGTCGTTCTCGCGCAGCGCGGGGCCTGTGTAGTTGCCGGAGCCGGTGAAGCTGACCTTGTTCTTCACGCCGTCGTACATGCCGTCCACCAGGATGTACTTGGAGTGGATGATGTACGGCGTGACCAGCTTCTTGCCGGGGTTCAGCGGGTCCCGGTCGTCGTTGTAGCAGCGTACGGTCGGCCCCCCGGTGGTGTGCAGCTTCTCCCAGGTGCCCTTGATGCCGCCGCTGCTCTTGGCGCTGTCCGACTCCGCGTAGACGATGCTCACGGAGCAGCCCGCCTTCTTCAGGTCGACCAGTTTCTCCGCGATGGCCAGCCGCGTGATCTTGAAGATCGCCACCCGGACCTTGGTCGACTGCGTGACGCCCGCGGTGTCCTTGTACTTACAGGTGACGTTGTTGAGGATCGAGTACACCGAGTCGGTGGCCCGTGTGTTGCCCGCCCGCGGGAAGAAGTACGCCTTGTAGAGGCCGTTGCTCACCGTGCGGTAGTTCCAGGACTCCCAGTCCTGCGCGACCATCGTGTCGAAGTAGTCCGCGTACGCGTCGTACATCGTCGGGTTGTTCGGCAGCAGCAGCGCGTCGTTGAAGAAGCGCGTGTGCGCGGAGGGCGTGGAGTTCGAGGTGGTCTCGACGACCACGTTCGTGGCGCCCTTGACCGCCGAGAACAGCCAGAACTTGTTGTGCATGATCGACTGCCCGAACTTGGGGTCGCCGAGACACGACTTGTTCTCCGGACACGTCGAGACGTACGAGCCCTTCGTGCGGTCCGTGCCGAGCCCCGAGGCGAGCGTCCCGTAGGCGGTGTTCGTCGGGCGGTCGCTGATGCTGGACTCGTCGAGCAGCACCTGCACCTGCACACCGCGGTTCTTGGCGGCGACGAGCGCGTCGACGACGCCGGCCTCCCAGACGTGGTAGACCGCGACCTTGATCGTGGAGCCGGGCAGCGCGGAGTTCGTCAGCTCGATCAGCCGGGCGCGGATCGCGTACTGCTGGTCGGTGGTGCCGAGCGGGTCGTTGAAGATCGGCCCCTCGGTCCACGTCGGGTTGTCGACGGCCTGCGCCGTCCCCGCCGTCGTACCGGCCTGGATCCCCGCCGCGGACAGGACGGTCGCCAGCGCGAGCGCCTGACGGCTTCCCCTGACCGGTTTCACAGCGCGGTGCCGCCCCGTGCCCTGCAGGCGCACGCGCGCCATGAGATCCCCTCCCCTGACACGTGTGAGCGCCCTCCCCGACGCACACCCGTGTATGTGTAATCAATGACCGCCCGAGTTTTACAGGTGAGGGATCACGCGCCAAGGGGCGGGGGGTGAATGTGATGTCCGTGATGCTTCCCAAACCATGTCACGGTACGTCAAACCGGGCCCCCGGAACGACAGTTCGGGTGACCGAGCGGATCGTACGGGTGACGACGGCGCCCCCCGGCCGGCGAGGTGATCGCCGGTCGGGGGGCGCCGTACCGAGGCTCGCGCCCCGGCCGTTGTCCCGCTCCGTCAGTCCTCGTCGGTGGAGGCCGTGACGGTGGACGGCGTCTGCTGCTCAGCCGCCGCGGTCTTCTTGGACGTCGACTTCGCGGCCGTCTTGGCGGTCTTCGTCGCCTTCTTGGCCGTGGTCTTCTTGGCGGCCGTCTTCTTGGCCGCCGTCGTCGTCTTCTTGGCGGCGGCCTTCTTCGCGGGCGCCTTCTTGGCCGCCTTGCGGGCCGTCTTCTTGGCCGGCGCGCCGGTCTCCTCGCCGTCCGCGCCGGACGACTCCGCGGGAGCCTCGGCCGGCGCCTCGGCCTGCGCCGGGGCTTCCTGCTGCGCCGCCGGAACGACCGTGACAGCGGTCTCGGCGGACGAGGTCGGCGCGGTGGCCTTGCGGACCGCACGACGCCTCGGACGGGCCGGGGCGGCGCTCTCGGCGACGGGCTGCTCCTCCGCGGGGGCGGCCTGCTCCACGGGCTCGGCGGGCGCGGCGACCGGCTCGGTGACCGTCACCACGGCCTCCTCGGCCGCCGTGGGCGAACCGGCGGGCGCGGACACCTTGCGGGTCGCCCGACGGCGCGTACGGCCCTTGGGGGCCGCGTCGTCGACGGCCGGGGCCTCGGTGGCGGCCGTGGCCTCGACCACCGGGTCCTCGGCGGCGACGGGCGCCGTCTGCGCGACCTCGGCCGGCTCCTGCCGGACCGGACGCGCGATCTCCTCCTCCGGCGTCACCGACTGCGCGGTCGGAACCTCGTCCCGGCGCTCGGCCTGCTCGGCCCGCTCCGCGCGCTCGGCCCGCTCGGACCTGCGGGACTCGGACCTCGGCGCACCCACCGGGGCCGACGCCCGCCGGCCCGACCGGCGACGCGAACGCCCACCACGGGTGGCCGCGGCCTCCGCCTCGGCGGCACTGCTGTACAGGTCCTCGTCCGGTACGAACTCGGGCTCGGGAAGCGCGACGGGCTCGGCGGCCTCCGCGGCGACCTCGGCGGCCGTCTCGTCCGGCTCGGCAACCTCGGCCGTCTCCGTCTCGTACGTGTGCTCGTGGTCGTGGGTCTGCTCGGCGCCGCCGCGACCGCGCTTCTTGCGCTTGCCGCCGCCTCCGGCGGAGGTCGGCTGCTCCATGTGCACGATCACGCCGCGGCCGTTGCAGTGGACGCAGGTCTCCGAGAACGACTCCAGCAGGCCCTGGCCGACCCGCTTGCGGGTCATCTGGACGAGGCCCAGCGAGGTGACCTCGGCCACCTGGTGCTTCGTACGGTCGCGGCCCAGGCACTCCAGGAGGCGCCTGAGCACCAGGTCCCGGTTGGACTCAAGGACCATGTCGATGAAGTCGATGACGACGATGCCGCCGAGGTCGCGCAGCCGCAGCTGGCGCACGATCTCCTCGGCCGCCTCCAGGTTGTTCCTGGTGACCGTCTCTTCGAGGTTGCCGCCCTGACCGGTGAACTTGCCGGTGTTGACGTCGATGACGATCATCGCTTCGGTCTTGTCGATGACCAGCGAACCACCGCTGGGCAGCCAGACCTTGCGGTCCAGCGCCTTGGCGAGCTGCTCGTCGATCCGGTACGTCGCGAAGACGTCGACCTCGGAGGTCCACCGCGACAGGCGGGTCGCCAGGTCGGGCGCCACATGGGCGACGTAACCGTGGATGGTGTCCCATGCCTCGTCGCCGCTGACGATGACCTTGGAGAAGTCCTCGTTGAAGATGTCGCGGACGACGCGGACGGTCATGTCCGGCTCGCCGTACAGCAGGGTCGGGGCGTTGCCGCTCTTCGCCTTCTTCTCGATGTCCTCCCACTGCGCCTGCAGCCGCTCGACGTCACGGCGCAGCTCGTCCTCGCTCGCGCCCTCGGCGGCGGTGCGCACGATGACGCCCGCGTCCTCGGGGACGATCTTCTTGAGGATGGTCTTCAGCCGGGCGCGCTCGGTGTCGGGCAGCTTGCGGCTGATGCCGGTCATGGAGCCCTCGGGCACGTAGACCAGGTAGCGGCCGGGCAGCGAGACCTGGCTGGTGAGGCGGGCGCCCTTGTGGCCGATCGGGTCCTTGGTGACCTGCACGAGGACCGACTGGCCGGACTTCAGGGCGCTCTCGATGCGGCGGGGGCCGTTGGCCATGCCCAGCGCCTCGAAGTTGACCTCACCGGCGTACAGGACCGCGTTGCGGCCCTTGCCGATGTCGATGAAGGCGGCCTCCATCGACGGCAGCACGTTCTGGACCTTGCCCAGGTAGACGTTGCCGACGTACGACGTCGACTGCTCCTTGTTGACGTAGTGCTCCACGAGCACGTCGTCCTCAAGGACGCCGATCTGCGTACGCTCGCCGCTCTGGCGGACGACCATCACGCGCTCGACGGCCTCACGGCGGGCCAGGAACTCGGCCTCGGTGATGATCGGGACGCGGCGGCGGCCCTGCTCGCGCCCTTCACGGCGGCGCTGCTTCTTGGCCTCCAGGCGGGTCGAGCCCTTGATGGACTGGACCTCGTCGCTCGGGTGCTCGTCCTTCTTGCGGGGCTCGCGGACCTTGACGACCGTGCGCTCGGGGTCGCTGTCGCCGGACTCGGCCTCGCCGGAGGAGTCACCGGCGCGACGGCGACGGCGCCGCCTGCGACGGCTGCTGCTGGAGCCGCCGGCGTCGTCGTGGTCGTCGTCCGCGTCGGCGGAGTCCTCCTCGGCCTGCGCGGCGGTGTCCTCGGTGTCGTCGGAGGTCCGGGCGGCCTGCTCGCCGCGCTCGCCCCGCTCGTTCTGCTCTCCCGCGAAGTCGTCGTCCGCGTCGGCCGACTCGCCCCGGCGGCGGCGACGGCCACCGCGGCGGCGACGGCGGCGCGAACCGGTCTCCTCGCTGTCGTCACCGTCGACGGCGTCCTCGGCGGACTCCTCCTCGACGGGCTCCTCGTCGGCCGGTTCCTCGGCCTCGGGGGCACGCTCCACCGGGGCGCGCTCGGCGGGGGCGGCGGGCTCCTCGGCCTTGCCACGGCGGCGGCGACGGCGCGGACCGCCCGTCTCCTCCTCGGCGGCGGCCACGGGGGCGGCGGCCTGCGGCTGGACCGGCTCCACGACCTCCTCCGCCTCTTCGGCGGCCTCGGCCGCGGCGGCGGCAGCGGCGCGCTCCGGCGTCTGGAACATCGGCTCGGTGAAGACCGGCGCCTGGAAGACGGCGACGGCGGGGCGCGCGGGGCGCCGGGCCGAACCCTCCTCGGCGGTCTTGCGGGCCGCGGGCGCGGAGAAGCCTCCGGCGGCCTTGCGGGTGGCCCGGCGACGGGCGCGGCGCGGGGTGGCGTCGTCGGCGTCGGCGGAGGTCTCGGTCTCGGCGGACCGGTCGTTCTTGGCAGCGGCCACGGGGGCCTCCCTGCGCTCGTCGCGAGCAACGGCCTCGGCGGGCTCGGTCGCGGTGGGGGTCTCGGCGTGCTCCGGCTTCTGCCGGGCGGTACGACGAGTGGGCTCGGCGGCGGCCTCGACGGGCGCCTGCTCGGGCGTCCCGCTCTCCGCCTCCGCCTGCGGCGCACCGGCGGGCGCGGTGGCGCGGCGGGTCGCACGACGGCGCGCACGCGGGGCGGGCGCAGCGTCGGCCTCGACGGCCGAAGTCTCTTCCGCGGCCGGAGTCTCCTCGGCGACCGGAGCGGCAGCCGGGGCCTCGACGGTCTCAGCGGCCACGGACGTCTCAGCGGCTACGACCGTCTCAGCGGCCTCAGCCGCCTGCGGCGCACCCGTGGGCGCGGTCGCCCGACGCGTCGCACGACGGCGCGCACGCGGGGCGGGCGCCGCGTCGGCCTCGACGGCCGAAGTCTCTTCCGCGGCCGGAGTCTCCTCGGCGACCGGAGCGGCAGCCGGGGCCTCGACGGTCTCAGCGGTCACGGACGTCTCAGCGGCTACGACCGTCTCAGCGGCCTCAGCCGCCTGCGGCGCACCCGTGGGCGCGGTCGCCCGACGCGTCGCACGACGGCGCGCACGCGGGGCGGGCGCCGCGTCGGCGTCAGCCTCGGTCTCGGCCTCGGCGGGCACCTCGGGCGCCGCCGTGACGGCCGGCGCGGCGGTCTCGGCACTTGCGGTTTCGGCGGCCTGCGGGGCTCCCGCCGGGGCGGACGCCCGACGGGTGGCACGACGGCGCGCGCGGGGGGCGGGCGCGGCCTCGTCGGCCGCTGCCTCCGCCGGTTCGTCCGTGGTGGCCGCGGGCGTCTTCGCCGCGGCCCTCTTCCTGGGAGCGGCGGTCACGGCCGCCTCTTCGCTCTCCTGCGCCTCGTCCGTCGCGAGGTCCGCGGAGGTCACAGCCGGTATGGCCGGCGCCGTGGTCTCCGCCACGGCCGTGCCCTCGGCGTTCGCCGACGGCGGGCCGGCGGGGCGCGAGGCGGCACGACGGCGCCGGCGTGGCGGCAGCGTGTCGCTCGGGGTGCTGTTGTCGGAGCCCGTGGAAGGCTCGGTGGGGTCGGTCGGCTCAAGCATGCGGGTGGATCTCCCGTCAGGCTCCCGGGCGCCGCGGATCCGGTGACGTCCGCGGCTCGCGCGTTGCGCGGTGCCGCCGTCCGGGGCGCGGGCGCCGCACGGGAGCTCTCTGTGTCCTGTCTCGCCGGTTCCGTATGCCATGAGTGCGTACGGCCTGGCGAAAGTCTTCTGGTCGGTGCGCTGCCCGAACCAGGTGGCTCCCGGATACGAGGGCGGCGCTTCGACGTACGTCCCTGCGCGGGACCTTCCTTACGCCAGCGCCTTCGCGGCGGCGGCTGCGCTGTCCCCGGACGTTCCCGGAGAAGGTGCTGCTGCCTCGCGGTCGGGCGCGAGCGGGTCGGTCACCGTGCCGGTCTCTTCATCGAAAAGCCCCTGCGCCAGCCTGGTCACCGCTGCGGGGACCGGCGGCGCCAGGTCGGCCACAGCTCGGAGACCGGACAGGACGTCGTCAGGTCGAACGGCAGGCGTCACGTGCCGAACAACCAGCCGCAGTATCGCACAGGCCTGGTCGGTCGGCCTATCAGCCTGTGGACCGTGTGCCGTCGGCTGTGCACTGTGCGCCTCCAGACTCGCGACGGGGCCGCGGGCGTCGAAGGTGCGCATGCCGTTCTTCGCCTTGCGCTGCACCTCGACGGTCTCGGCCGCCGTGAAGGCGTCGACCGCGCGCAGCGCGTCCTCGTGGGACACGCCGTCGAGGCGCATCTCCCACACGGACGCGGTGAGCCGGTCGGCGAGACCCGACGTACGGGCCTCCACGGCGTCGATGATGTCGAGCCCCTCGGGCATCGACTCGTCGAGGAGTGCGCGCAGCTTTTCGGGATCGCGCGCGTCGGTGAGCGCGATCTCCAGATATTCCGCCTCACTGCCCGTGCCGGTGGGTGCGGCATTGGCGTACGACACCTTCGGGTGCGGCGTGAACCCCGCCGAGTACGCCATGGGCACCTCGGCTCGGCGCAACGCGCGCTCGAAGGCACGCTGGAAGTCACGGTGGCTGGTGAACCGGAGGCGGCCGCGCTTGGTGTAGCGCAGTCGGATGCGCTGCACCGCGGGTGCGGGCGGCGGGCCTTCGGGCTGTCGCTTGCCCAGTGTCGTTCAGTCCTTCGTGAGTGCGGTCGTACTACTACCTAGAGTACGTGTGTCGGCGCCCGTGCGTTCCCCTCGGGAGGGGCCGGGCGCGCTCTACAGGGGCCCGCCGGGCTTGACCAGGCGCACCGGTTCCGGCTCGGCACGGGGTCCGGCCAGGGGTACGGGCTCGGGTTCGCGCGGTGCGCCGAACAGCGCGCGCCGGATGTCGGCCCTGGTCTGCCGTGCCGTCTCCCGGGCGCTCGCCAGGGCCTGCCGGGTGACGCGCCCCACGCTCCGCGCTGCCTCCGCCGCGGGCTTCCAGAAGACGTCCCGCACGAAGTGCCCCATCGGAGTGAACACACTGCGGTACGCCCACCGCACCGGCTCGACGAAGATCCACCGGAAGAGTCGTCCCAGGAAGCGGCCGACGGCGAGGGACACGTATCCGGCGACGCGCCACGCGTGTCCCAGTGCCTCGCCGATCTCCCGCGCGATGACGGCGACGGCTCGTCCGACCGGTGCGAGGACCCAGCGCCACAGGGCGACGGCGGGTACGACGAGGATCCACCGCAGGAGGGTCCCGACGACCTTGCCGAGCCAGACCACCACGGCCCACAGCCCGAGGCCGACCCATGTCATGCCGGCCCACAGTCCCCTGCCGACCCATGTCACGGCGGCCCACAGCCCCCCGCCGACCCATGTGATGCCCGCCCACACCCCCCGGGAGACCCATACAACTCCCGCCCACAGCCCCCGCGAGACCCACACCACCCCGAACCACAGCCCCGCGGCGACCCACGCGACACCCCGCCCGGTCGGCGCGAGCAGGGCGCGGTACAGCCAGCCCGCCGGAGTGAGCACCGCCGTCCGCCAGAGCCAGGCGCAGCCGGCCCCGAAGCCCCGAAGCGCCCACACGACGCCGTGGCCGAGCGGCGTCAGCAGCCGCTCGTACAGCCACCGGGCGGGGACGACCAGCAGTACGTGCCCGAGCCAGGCCAGTGCCCGGCCCACCGGCACGGCCACGTAACGCCACAGGCCCACCCACGGCCAGACGAACACCAGCAGGCACAGCCACTTCAGCGCGTACCCGATGCCGCTGAACACCCACGCGAGGACGGTCGCGAAGCCGTCGAGCAGCCACCTGAGGCCCCGGCCGACCGGCGCGAGCACCCACATGAGCGCGCGGCCGAGCGGCCGCAGCAGCGTGTCGCTGAGAAGCCGGCCGCACACGACGAGCGCGTCCCAGGCCATCCGTACGGGCACGATCAGCACGAACACCACGATCCGCACCGGGATGCGGACGGCGACGGCGAGACACCCCTCAGGAGCGGCGTCCCGCTGCCGCGCGGGCATCACGGGCGGCGCGGGCTGCGGTGACTTCTCCAGGTCCATACCCACACGGACGCGTCGACCGCCCGTATGGATGCACGAACGGTCCGGGAACGACACTTTCCTCCGCGCCCGCCCCGAACCGTCCGTCCCATCGTGGAACCCGCAGCCCGCAGCCCGCAGCCCGCACCAGAACAGTCTCAAGCCTGTCGTCGCGACAGGAGCAGCCTTCGTCGCTCCACGTCGATTTCCATGACCATGACCGAGACCCGGTCGCTGACCTGTACGACCTCGTCCGGAGTCTCCACCGGTGCCGACGCGAGCTCGCTCAGATGAACCAGCCCCTCGATCCCGTCGGCGACCTGGACGAAGGCTCCGAACGGGACCAGCTTGGTCACCCGGCCACGCAGGGTCGCGCCCACCTCGGTGCCATTGGCGAACGTGGCGAAGGGATCCGGCTGCAGCGCCCGCAGGGACAGCCGCGCCTCTCCGTTCCACGTGTCGAACTGCAGGAACTCGCACGACACATGCTGTCCGACCTCGACGATCTCCGAGGCTTCCTCGAAGCGGCGCCAGGACAGCTCGGGAAACGTGATGAAGCCGACCCCGGGGAAGACCGGGTGCGGAGGGCCGTCGTCGAGGGCGACGAACACGCCGAAGCTCTCGATCGCCGCGACCGTACCGGTCAGGATCTCGCCGAGTCGAAGGTCCTTGAGGAACTTCCAGAGTTCCCGTTCCCCGGTGGCCGCCGTCGACAACCGGACCTTGCCCTCATCGAGATCAACCGCGATCACCTCAGCGGTGATCCGCTGCCCGACCTCCACGCCCTCGGCCGAACGCCGGGCCCAGGGACCGTCCAGCGGCCCGACCACTCCCAAGGGGTCCCCAGGAAAGCCGTCCAGGATCACCGACGTCCCGGATCGAGCAGCCCCCGCGACCGTGCCACTGCGGAGATCACCGACACGAACCGTCGCCAGAAACCTCCGGACAGCGTCGACCGGCATGTCCCCCATGCCGGCCAGACTCTCATGAGGACCTCGCGCCGGACCCACTCCACCTCGGAATAAGCAGCCGTCGAACCTGCAGGACGTACGTCAGTGGCTGTGCCCCCCGGCCGCGGCAGGCGCGGCGTTCTTGACCGTCAGTGGCAGCAGCTTCTTGCCGGTCGGGCCGACCTGGATGTCGAGGTCCAGTTGCGGGCACACGCCGCAGTCGAAGCAGGGCGTCCAGCGGCAGTCGTCGACCTCGGTCTCGTCGAGCGCGTCCTGCCAGTCCTGCCAGAGCCATTCCTTGTCGAGGCCCGAGTCGAGGTGGTCCCAGGGCAGGACCTCCTCGTAGGTGCGCTCGCGGGTGGTGTACCAGTCGACGTCCACACCGAAGGCGGGGAGCGTCTTGTCGGCGCACCGCATCCAGCGGTCGTACGAGAAGTACTCGCGCCAGCCGTCGAAGCGGCCGCCGTCCTCGTAGACGGCGCGGATGACGGAGCCGATGCGGCGGTCGCCGCGGGAGAGCAGGCCCTCGACGATGCCGGGCTTGCCGTCGTGGTAGCGGAAGCCGATGGAGCGGCCGTACTTCTTGTCGCCGCGGATCCGGTCGCGGAGCTTGCCGAGACGTGTGTCCGTCTCCTCGGCCGACAGCTGCGGGGCCCACTGGAACGGCGTGTGGGGCTTGGGGACGAAACCTCCGATGGACACCGTGCAGCGGATGTCGTTCTGGCCGGAGACCTTGCGGCCCTCGGCGATCACGTTCATCGCCATGTCCGCGATCTGCAGGACGTCCTCGTCGGTCTCGGTGGGCAGGCCGCACATGAAGTACAGCTTCACCTGGCGCCAGCCGTTGCCGTACGCCGTCGAGACGGTCCGGATCAGGTCCTCCTCCGAGACCATCTTGTTGATGACCTTGCGCATGCGCTCGGAGCCGCCCTCGGGGGCGAAGGTCAGACCGGAGCGGCGGCCGTTGCGGGTCAGCTCGTTGGCCAGGTCGACATTGAACGCGTCGACGCGGGTCGAGGGCAGGGAGAGCCCGACCTTGTCCTCCTCGTACCGGTCCGCCAGACCCTTCGCGATGTCGCCGATCTCCGAGTGGTCCGCCGAGGACAGCGAGAGCAGGCCCACCTCCTCGAAGCCCGTCGCCTTGAGGCCCTTGTCGACCATCTCGCCGATGCCCGTGATGGAGCGCTCACGGACCGGGCGGGTGATCATGCCCGCCTGGCAGAAGCGGCAGCCGCGGGTGCAGCCGCGGAAGATCTCCACCGACATGCGCTCGTGGACGGTCTCGGCGAGCGGCACGAGGGGCTGCTTCGGGTACGGCCACTCGTCCAGGTCCATGACCGTGTGCTTGGACACGCGCCACGGGACGCCCGACTTGTTGGGGACCATGCGGCCGATACGGCCGTCGGGGAGGTACTCGACGTCGTAGAACGCCGGGATGTACACGCCGCCGGTCCTCGCGAGGCGGAACAGGACCTCCTCGCGCCCGCCGGGCCGTCCCTCCGCCTTCCAGACGCGGATGATCTCGGTCATGTCGAGCACGGCCTGCTCGCCGTCGCCGATGATCGCCGCGTCGATGAAGTCGGCGATCGGCTCGGGGTTGAACGCCGCGTGGCCACCGGCCAGCACGATCGGGTCGTCGAGACCGCGGTCCTTCGACTCCAGCGGGATGCCCGCGAGGTCGAGCGCGGTCAGCATGTTCGTGTAGCCCAGCTCCGTGGAGAAGCTCAGCCCGAACACGTCGAAGGCCTTCACCGGGCGGTGGGCGTCCACCGTGAACTGCGGGACGCCGTGCTCGCGCATCAGCTCCTCAAGGTCCGGCCAGACGCTGTAGGTGCGCTCGGCGAGGACGCCCTCGCGCTCGTTCAGGACCTCGTAGAGGATCATGACGCCCTGGTTGGGCAGTCCGACCTCGTACGCGTCCGGGTACATCAGCGCCCAGCGGACGTCGCAGTCCTCCCAGGGCTTGACCGTGGAGTTGAGCTCTCCACCGACGTACTGGATCGGCTTCTGCACATGCGGGAGCAGAGCTTCGAGCTGTGGAAAGACCGACACAGCGGTTTCGGCAGACATCTCGCGAACCTTTGTGAGCGACAGGGGGATGACTTTCAAGCGTAACGTGCTTGCGGGCCCGCCCTGTCCGGCCGTCCGAGCGCTCCACCGGACGGGCCGCGGCGGGACGTCGACCGTCTGCGGGCTCGTCGTGGCTGGTCGCGCAGTTCCCCGCGCCCCTTCGGGGCGCCGCCTCGGCCCCTAGATGCTCGTCCCGTTCCTGATCGTGCTCCATGCCTCCGGCAGAGCGGCCTCCACCGACTCCGCGACGCGCTCCTCGTGGCCGTACAGGACCCCGTACGTGAAGGCGTTCTCGGCTGCCCCGTGGGCCTGGGTCGCCAGGTCCCGCAGGGCGAGCCTCGCCATCACGCTGTCCTGGTGCTCGCCGAGCAGGCCCTGGAGGGACTTCATGTCGCCCACCAGGCTCTTCGCGGGTTTCCCGAGGACGGGGGCGGCGAGCTCGGCCGCGTAACGCGTGCGCTTGGTCTTCTTGCGGGCCTCGTGGATCGCGAGGTCGCGGCCCTCCCCCGGCGGCAGGTCGACGGCCTGCCCGACCAGGCCGGACAGCTTGTCGAAGTCCTTGCGCACGGCCTTCGTGACCGCCTTCCCTGTGGTGTCCGCGGCGGCCCCACGCAGCGGCGGGGTGGCGAGCAGCGCGTCGAGGGAGACGAGGAGGTTCAGATAGCGGCCGCCGTCGAGGACCGCGATCAGTCGGCGCCGGGAGCCGGAGCGGCGGGCGTGCGCCCAGGTGCGCAGCCGGCCGCGGACGGGCCCGGCGAGCAGGGCGCGCGGCAGTTCACCGAGGGCCGCCGTCAGCCGCTCGGTGAGGACCTCCTGGTCGCGGTCGACGCCCAGCTCCCCCGCGAGCCACTTCAGTTCGTCGCGGATCGGGTCGGTGACGCCCCGGTCCAGGACGTTGCCGTACGAGCGGAACGTGCTGCGGAGCCTGCGGGTGGCGACCCGCATGCTGTGCACGGCGTCGAAGACGTCCCGGCGGACGGCGGGGTCCAGTTCGACGATGGCGTCGCGCTGGGCGCGGACGTAGGCGAGGACGTGGTCGCCGGCGGTGACGGGTGCCGCCGCCACGACGGGTTCCCTGCGCGCCTTGCGGCCCGTCTCACCCAGCGCCCTGACCAGCTTGGACGCTGACTTGGAGCGGGTGACGCCGGCCTTACGCAGCTTCTTCTCGACCTTGTCCAGGAAGGCGGGGTCGCCGTCGTCCGCCAGCTCGACCTCGATCTCGGTCCATCGGGTGGTGCCGTCGCCGCCGCTGAGCCGCTCGGCCCGTACGCGGTCGACGCTGACCTCGGCGAGCAGGCCCCCGGACTCGTCGACGAGGTGGCGGACGTCCCGGGCGGACAGCAGCCGGACGACGGGGACCAGTTCGGCGTCGCGCACCCGGGAGCGGACGAGTCCGGCGAGGGCGCGGGGCAGGGTGTCGGACAGCGGAGCGCGGATCTCGTCCCGTACGCCCTCGGAGACGGGGAGTTTCAGATGCCAGCCCGCGTCGTCACCGCCGGTGCGGCGGCGCAGGGTGAGGGACGCGGCGGCGAGGCGCTGGTCGGCCGTGTCGTAGTAGGTGGCGTCGAGTTCGGCGACGCCCTTGTCGATGACGGCCGAGACGCCCGGCACCCGCGTCAGATCCGGCAGTCCCGACAGTCCGGCATTCTCATCGGCTTCGTACTTACGCTCGATCTCACGCTTGGTGTCCGCCATGACCTGAATTTAGTTGCAGCACCCCATTCCCCGTAAGGGGCAGGTGCCCCGCAAGGGCCGCCCCCGTAAGGGGCAGGTGCCCCGCAAGGGGCGCGGGGAACTGCGCGGCCGGCCACGACGAACCGGCACCCGAAAATCCACCGCCCCCTCGGGGCAACGCCAAACCCAGTGGAACGACTACGCCGACATGGGCCGCTGCACCCGGATCGACTGCAACAACCCCACCGCCACCCACACCGCGAACATCGACGACCCTCCGTACGACACGAAGGGCAACGGCAGCCCCGCCACCGGCATGATCCCGAGCGTCATCCCGACGTTCTCGAACGCCTGGAACGCGAACCACGCGATGATCCCCGCGGCCACGATCGTCCCGTACAGCTCCGTCGTCTCGCGGGCGATCCGGCAGGCGCGCCACAGGACGACGCCCAGCAGGACCAGGATGAGCCCGGCGCCGACGAAGCCCAGCTCCTCCCCCGCGACCGTGAAGACGAAGTCGGTCTGCTGCTCGGGCACGAACTGCCCGGTGGTCTGCGAGCCCTTGCCGAGGCCGGTGCCGAACAGCCCGCCGGAGCCGATCGCGATGCGCGCCTGGTTGGTGTTGTAGCCGACACCCGCCGGGTCCAGCGCGGGGTTGGCGAACGCGGCGAAGCGGGCGATCTGGTAGTCGTCGAGGATCTTGAGCTGCCAGACCGCGATGGCCCCGAGCGCGCCGGCCCCGATCAGACCGAAGATCCAGCGGTTGGAGGCGCCGGAGGCGAGCAGCACACCGAGCACGATGATGACCATGACCATGACCGACCCGAGGTCGGGCATGAGCAGGACGATCAGTATCGGTACGACGGCCAGGCCGAGCGCCTGGACGACCGTGCGGTGGTCGGGATGCGGTTTGTCGCCCGCGTCGACGCGGGCCGCGAGCAGCATCGCCATGCCCAGGATGATCGTGATCTTCACGAACTCGGAGGGCTGGAGCGAGAAGCCGCCGCCGATGACGATCCACGCGTGGGCGCCGTTGATGGTCGCGCCGAGCGGGGTCAGCACCAGCAGGACCAGGAACACGGAGATCCCGTACAGGATCGGTACGGCCGTGCGCAGGGTGCGGTGGCCGAGCCAGACCGTGCCGATCATCAGGCCGAAGCCGATGCCCGTGTTGAGCAGATGCCGGAACAGGAAGTAGTACGGGTCGCCCTGGTTCAGCTCGGTGCGGTTGCGGGTCGCCGAGTAGACGAGGGCCGCGCCGATGAGGGAGAGCGCGATGGCCGCGAACAGTATCGGCCAGTCGAGCCTGCGGGCCAGCGAGTCACGGGCGAACACCCGGGTCCAACTGGCCCGCTCCGGACCGTATCCGGAGACGGAGAAGCCGTTCCCGCCGGTCATACGAGCGGCCTCCGCCTCTTCTTCGAGCGACGCGCGGAGCGCCTGCGGGTGTCCCGGTTGGTGCCGGTGTTCTGGTTGGGCACGGTGGCGGCCGGGTTGTCGCCCGCCACCTGCTGCTGCCCCTCCTCGGTGGCCTGCTCCTCCGCCTTGGGCGGGTACACCTCGGCCTTCGGGGAGTCGATCGATCCGTCCTTCTCGACCTTCGGCAGGTTCTTCTGCGGCGTGTAGAGCAGCGCCTTCTTCTTGTCGATCTTGCCGTCCTCGGAGACCCCGTACAGCGCGTTGTAGATCTTGCGCACGGCGGGGCCCGAGGCGCCGGAACCCGTACCACCCTGGGAGATGGTCATGATGACCGTGTAGTCCTTGGTGTACGTGGCGAACCACGAGGTCGTCTGCTTGCCGTAGACCTCGGCCGTACCCGTCTTGGCGTGCATCGGGATCTCGTCCTGCGGCCAGCCGCCGAACCGCCAGGCGGCCGTACCGCGGGTCGCGACTCCCGCGAGGGCACCGTCTATCTCGTCGCGCGTCTTCTTCGTCATCGGCAGCTTGCCGTGCGACTTCGGCTCGATCTCCTGGACGCTCTTGCCGTCAGGGCTGACGATCGCCTTGCCGACGGTCGGGTCGTACAGCGTGCCGCCGTTGGAGATGGCCCCGTAGATCGTCGCCATCTGTATCGGCGTGACGAGGGTGTCGCCCTGGCCGATCGAGTAGTTGACGGAGTCACCGGCGCGCATCCGGTTGCCTTCGAGGCAGTTCTCGTACGCGATCTGCTGCGCGTACGAGCCGCCCTTCTTGCCGTACTTGCACCAGGCGTCCTTGTTGGCCTTCCAGTAGTCCGACTTCCACTTGCGGTCGGGGACTCGGCCGGTGACCTCGTTCGGCAGGTCGATGCCGGTCTCCTTGCCGAGGCCGAACTGGTGGGCCGTCTTGTAGAACCAGTCCTTGGCGTTCTTCTTCGGCTTGATGCCGCCGTCCTTCTTCCACTCCTGGTGGGAGAGGCTGTAGAAGACGGTGTCGCAGGAGACCTCCAGGGCGCGGCCGAGGCTGATCGGGCCGTACCCCTTGGACTCGAAGTTCTTGAAGACCTGACCGCCGATGGAGTACGAGGCGGCGCACTGGTAGGGGCCGTTGAAGGAGTAGCCGGCGTTTATGGCGGCGGCGGTCGGGACGACCTTGAAGATCGAGCCGGGCGCCGACTGGCCCTGGATCGCGCGGTTCAGGAGCGGGTAGTTGGAGTCCTTGCCGGTGAGCGCCGTGTAGTCCTTGCCGGAGATCCCGCCGACCCAGGCGTTCGGGTCGTAGGACGGGTTGGACGCCATGGACACGACCCGGCCGGTCTTGGCCTCCATGACGACGACCGCGCCGGAGTCGGCCTTGTAGTTCTCACCGGTGTTCTTGTCGAACTCGGTACGGGCGACCTTCATCGCCTCGTTCAGCTCGTACTCGGCGACGCGCTGGACGCGGGAGTCGATGCTGGTGACGACGTTCGCGCCGGGCTGGGCCTCGTCGCTCTCGGCCTGGCCGATGACCCGGCCGAGGTTGTCGACCTCGTAGCGGGTGACGCCGGCCTTGCCGCGCAGCTGCTTGTCGTACTGGCGCTCCAGGCCGGAGCGGCCGACCTGGTCGGAGCGCAGATACGGCGAGTCGGTGTCCTCGGCCTTGGTGATCTCCTCGTCGGTGACGGGCGAGAGATAGCCGAGGACCTGGGCGGTGTTGGCCTTGCCGGGGGCGGCGTAGCGGCGCACGGCCTGCGGCTCCGCGGTGATGCCGGGGAAGTCCTCGGCGCGCTCGCGGATCTGCAGGGCCTGCTTGGGCGTGGCCTCGTCGGTGATGGGGATCGGCTGGTAGGGCGAGCCGTTCCAGCACGGCTGGGGCGTCTTCGCGTCGCACAGCCGGACCTTGTCCCGGACGTCCGCGGCCTTCAGGCCGAGGACGTCGGCGAGCTTGGCGAGGACGGCGTCCCCGTCGTCCTTCATCTTCAGCAGGTCGGTCCGGGACGCGGAGACCACGAGCCGGGTCTCGTTGTCGGCGATCGGCACTCCGCGGGCGTCCAGGATCGAGCCGCGCACGGCGGGGCTGACGACCTGCTGGACGTGGTTGCCGGACGCCTCCTTGGCGTACTCGTCGCCGTTGCGGATCTGGAGGTACCAGAGGCGTCCGCCGAGGGTGCCGAGGAGGGACAGCACGAGGATCTGGATGACGATGAGCCGGATCTGGACCCGGGGGGTCCGGCCGGTCTCGGGAATGTTGGTCACAGTCGCTTGACCCCCTTGATGCGTCCCGCCCTGGCCATCCGTGCCTTGGCGGCCTTCACTCTCAGTCCGCCGCGCTGACTGCCGATGCGCAGGCCGGTGCCGGAGCTGATCCAGCCCGCGGCGACGTCGGTCGACTTGCCGGAGCCGCCGGTGTCGGCGAGCGGATCGTTCTCGGCGCGGCGGGCCAGGGCCATGATGCCGGGGACCACGAACGGCGCGAGCAGCAGGTCGTACAGGGCGGCCGTGAAGAGCAGACCGCCGAGGCCCACGTGGCGGGCGGCGGTGTCGCCGACGAGGGCGCCCACTCCCGCGTACAGGAGCGTGGAGCCGATCGAGGCGGCCACCACGACGGCCATGGGGCCGGTGGCGGACTTGAGCTGGCCGTTGTCGGGCTTGGCGAGTCCGGCGAGGTAGCCGATGACGCACAGCACGAGGGCGTAGCGGCCGGCGGCGTGGTCGGCGGGCGGGGCCAGGTCGGCGAGCAGGCCCGCGCCGAAGCCGACGAGGGCGCCGCCGACGTGGCCGTAGACGAGGGCGAGGCCGAGGACGGTGAGGAGCAGGAGGTCCGGTACGGCGCCGGGCAGGTGCAGCCGGGCCAGGACGCTGACCTGGATCACCAGGGCGACGATCACCAGCGTGGCGGAGAGCAGCATTCGGTTGAAGCGCATGGGGAAGTCAGCTCCTACTGCTCTTGCTGCAGGCCGTCGGCGGGCGCGTTCGCAGAGGGCGTGACCGTCACGGTCACGGTCGGCGTGGGCGTTGGCTTGGGTTTGGCGGGCAGCACCTCGTCGCGCGGGTCCTTGCGCGGGGCCTGGACGACGACACCGACGATGTCGAGCTTGGAGAAGGACACGAACGGCGTGACGTAGATCGTGCGGGTCAGGTCGCCGCCGGAGGGGTCGACGCGGGAGACCAGGCCGACGGGTACGCCGGGGACGAACGGCTTGTCGGCCTGGGAGCCGAAGGTGACCAGCCGGTCGCCCTTCTTGATCTTGGCCTTGCCGTTGAGGAGCTCCACGCGCAGCGGGCGGTCGCCCTGGCCGGACGCGAAGCCGAGTTCGTCGGTGGACTCCATGCGCGTGCCGACCGTGAAGTCGGGGTCGTTGGCGAGCAGCACCGTGGCGGTGCCGGGGCCGACCGTGGTGACGCGTCCGACCAGTCCGTCGCCGTTCAGGACGGTCATGTCGCGCTTGATGCCGTCGTTCGCGCCGACGTCGATGGTGACGGTCCAGGAGAAGCCCTGGGCCGCTCCTATGGCGATGACCTCGGCGCCCTTGATGCCGTACTGCCCGGCGCCCGCCGTCTTGAGCATCTTGTCGAGCTGCGCGCTGCGGCTGCGGTTGCGGTCGTCGCTGCCCAGTTTCGCCTTCAACTCGGCGTTGTCGCGCTCCAGTTGCGTGACGCGGTCGTGGCGGTCACCGGAGTCCTTCACGGCCTGGATCGCGTTGCCCACGGGGTCGACGGCGGTCGACACCCCGTCCTCGATCGGGCCGAAGACGGTGGCGGCGCCACGGCGGGCACCGTCGACCGGGGAGTCCTCACCCCCGCGGATGTCCACCGTGATCAACGCGAACGCGATGGCGATCAGCAGCACCAGGAGCAGCCGGCTCTCTCGTGTGTCCCTCACGTGCGACGGCCGTGCCTTCCTCGTCGGAATTCATGTATGGCTCACCCAACAGGTTCCCGAGGGTCCTGGCGAACTCTGGGAACCCCGAAGGAACCCCGGAGCATCCGGTCGAGCACCCGACCGGCGCCCGATCGGGCGGGACCCGCGGTGTTATGGGGGAGCTTATGCCTCAATATCAACGATCCGCCGTACGAGAAGGGATCATCTCGTACGGCGGAATCGAAGAGTTACGTCATCTGCGCGGCTGGGCGTCCAGCACCTGCTGGAGCGCCTCGAACTCCTCCACGCACTTGCCCGCGCCGAGCGCCACGCTGTCCAGCGGGTCCTCGGCGATGTGGATCGGCATGCCCGTCTCGCGCCGCAGCCGCTCGTCGAGGCCGCGCAGCAGGGCGCCGCCGCCGGTGAGCACGATCCCGCGGTCCATGACGTCGCCGGACAGCTCCGGCGGGCACTTGTCGAGGGTGGTCTTGACCGCGTCGACGATCGAGTTGACGGGCTCCTCAATCGCCTTGCGGACTTCGGCCGCCGAGATCACGACGGTCTTCGGAAGGCCGGAGACCAGGTCCCGGCCGCGGATTTCGGTGTGTTCGTCATTGTCGAGGTCGTACGCGGAACCGATCGTGATCTTGATCTGTTCGGCCGTCCGCTCACCGAGGAGGAGCGAGTACTCCTTCTTGATGTGCTGGATGATCGCGTTGTCCAGCTCGTCGCCGGCGACCCGGATGGACTGTGCCGTGACGATTCCGCCGAGCGAGATGACCGCGACCTCGGTGGTGCCGCCGCCGATGTCCACCACCATGTTGCCCGTGGCCTCGTGGACCGGCAGGCCGGAGCCGATGGCCGCGGCCATGGGCTCCTCGATGATGTGCACCTGGCGGGCGCCGGCCTGGGACGACGCCTCGATGACGGCACGGCGCTCGACGCCCGTGATGCCCGAGGGCACGCAGACGACGACGCGAGGACGGGCGAGGTAGCGCCGCTTGTGGATCTTCAGGATGAAGTAGCGGAGCATGCGCTCGGTGATCTCGAAGTCGGCGATGACACCGTCCTTCAGCGGGCGCACGGCAACGATGTTGCCCGGCGTCCGCCCGATCATCTTCTTCGCTTCCGCGCCGACCGCGAGGATGCCACCGGTGTTGGTGTTGATCGCGACGACGGACGGCTCGTTGAGTACGATCCCGCGACCCCTGACGTACACCAGCGTGTTGGCGGTCCCGAGGTCGACAGCCATGTCACGGCCGATGAACGACATTGAGTTCCCCATCAGGATTCGTCTGGCCTTCCCAAGTGGAGCTTTTGATGGCTTTTCAGGATGGCGAGGGTGAGCGCTGTGACGTGAAGGCTTCCATCGTAGTCTCGCCTGCACGAACACTGCGCGAGGGTCTTCGCCATTGTCAGCAGATGACGCGCCGCCTCGCTTGTGGAGACGGGCCATCGGGGGAACGCGTTCCCCCGATCGGCACGCATATGCCCGCAGACGGCCCTCATTGTGCGTCCCATTGTGTGCGGGCCGCAGGTCAGAAGCTACCTGCCTGACAAAGCTTCAGGGGATTTTCGCTTCACAAGATTTTCACCGCGGCCCGGGCCGCCTCCGGGCGAGGCGGCCCCGGCCGGTCGGACGGTTACGCCAGACCGGGGAAGAAGATCTTCAGCTCACGCTCGGAGGACTCCTCGGAGTCGGAGGCGTGGATCAGGTTCTCGCGGACGATCACACCGAAGTCACCGCGGATGGAGCCGGGCGCGGCGGCGATCGGGTCGGTCGGACCCGCGAGCGCCCGTACGCCCTCGATGACGCGCTCGCCCTCGACGACCAGCGCCACGACCGGGCCGGACGCCATGAAGGTGACCAGCGGCTCGTAGAAGGGCTTGCCCTGGTGCTCGCCGTAGTGCTGCTCCAGCGTGTCCTGGTCCAGGGTGCGCAGCTCCAGCGCGGTGATCTGCCAGCCGGCCTTGCGCTCGATACGGCTGATGATCTCGCCGGTCAGGCCACGACGGACCGCGTCGGGCTTGAGAAGGACGAGGGTGCGCTGGCTCACGGTGGTGGCTCCTTCAGGGTCAAAAACATGCGGATGACGAGGCTACAGGGCATGCCCCTGGGGGCTCCGCCCCCGCCCCCGTTGCGTTCGCGCTGACGCGCTCGTCCTCAAACGCCGGACACGCTGAAAGGAGCCGAAAGGCAGGGGCGCAGCCCCGCCTTTCAGGGGCGCGGGGAACTGCGCGAGCAACCCACGACGGCCCGCACCCGCCGACGCACAGCCCTCGGCAGACGCAACTGCGGCCCCGGAGGGGCCCTTCAGGGGCGCGGGGAACGGCGCGACCGACCCCCACCGGACCCGCAGCCAAAACCCCCAGCCCACGCGCTGGAAGGCAGGGGCAGAGCCCCGCCCTCCAGGGGCGCGGGGAACTGCGCGACCAGCCCCCACCGGACCCGCACCCGCACCCGCACCCGCACCCGAAGCGATGAAGCCCGTCCGGCGCCTGAGGACCAAGGGGGCCCGGGGGAACCCCGAGGTAAGAACGGAACCCCGAACTACCCACCAACCCCCGCCTGCGCAGCGAACCGCGCCTTCGCCTCCTCCACCTTCCGCCCATAGTGCACGGACGCCCACCACAGCGCCGCGAACACCGCCCCAAGGAAGAACATCACCGGCACCACGAACCCACTGGCGATCAGCAGCACCTGCAGACCCCAGCCCAGCTGCACACCCCCCGGCCGCGTGATCACCCCGCACAGCAACAGGCACAGCACCATCGCGACCCCGCACACCGTCCAGACCGTGGCCATGGACAGATCGGGATCCTTCATCGCCACGAGCCCGGCGAACCCGATCACGAAGAACTCACCGATCAGCGTCGAAGCACAGAGCGTCCGCACGGCTCAGCCCCTTCCCAGCAGCAGCCGGGCCTCGCCGACCGTGATGACGGAACCGGTCACGAGGACGCCGCCGCCCGCGTACTCGGCCTCTTCCTCGGCCAGCGTGATCGCGGCCTCCAGCGCGTCGTCCAGCCGGGGCTCGACCTGCACGCGGTCGTCCCCGAACACCTCGACGGCGATACCCGCCAGCTCGTCCGCGTCCATCGCGCGATGGCTGGAGTTCTGCGTCACGACGACCTCCGTGAAGATCGGCTCGAAGGCTTCGAGCAGCCCCCGTACGTTCTTGTCGCCGCTCGCCCCGACGACACCGATCAGCCGGCTGAAGTCGAAGACCTCCTGGACCGCCTCGGCGGTGGCGCGGGCGCCCGCCGGGTTGTGCGCGGCGTCCAGTACGACCGTCGGCGACTTGCGTACGACCTCAAGCCGTCCCGGCGAGGTGACCGACGCGAAGGCCTTGCGGACCGTGTCGATGTCGAGCGCCTCGGGCCGCTGGGAGCCGACGCCGAAGAACGCCTCCACGGCGGCCAGCGCCACGGCCGCGTTGTGCGCCTGGTACGCCCCGTGCAACGGGATGTACACCTCTTCGTACTCCCCGCCGAGACCGCGCAGCGTCAGCAGCTGCCCGCCGACCGCGATCTGCCGGCTGACCACGCCGAACTCAAGCCCCTCACGGGCCACGGTGGCATCGACCTCGACGGCCTTCTTGAGCAGCACCTGCGCGGCGTCGACGGGCTGCTGGGCCAGGATGACCGTCGCGTCCTGCTTGACGATCCCGGCCTTCTCCGTGGCGATCTCCCCCGGGGTGTTCCCGAGCCGGTCCGTGTGGTCCAGGTCGATGGGGGTCACCACGGCGACGTCCCCGTCGATCACGTTGGTGGCGTCCCAGCTGCCGCCCATCCCGACCTCCACGACGGCCACGTCGACGGGCGCGTCCGCGAAGGCCGCGTACGCCATGCCCGTGAGCACCTCGAAGAATGAGAGCCGGTACTCCTGGGCCGCGTCGACCATCTCGACGTACGGCTTGATGTCCTGGTACGTCTCCACGAACCGCTCGGCCGGGATCGCCGCCCCGTCCAGGCTGATCCGCTCGGTGATCGACTGGACGTGGGGCGAGGTGTACCGGCCGGTGCGCAGTTCGAAGGCGCCGAGCAGGGCCTCGATCATGCGGGCGGTGGACGTCTTGCCGTTGGTCCCGGTGATGTGGATCGAGGGGTACGCGCGCTGCGGCTCCCCCAGTACGTCCATGAGCGCGGAGATCCGGGCCACGGACGGCTCCAGCTTGGTCTCGCCCCACCGCGTGGCCAGCTCGGTCTCCACCTCGCGCAGCGCCTTGTCGGTCTCCGGGTCGTCCGGGCGCGCGGGAATGTCGGACTGCGGCGCCGGGCCCTGCGTACGCAGAGTGCGGCTGCCGGCCTCGATCACGGCGAGATCGGGATCGCGCTCCGTCTCGGCCTCGACGATCGCATCGAACGGATCGTCCCCACTGCTGTCCTGCGAAAGCTCACTCACACCCCCAGTCTACGGAGCCCGCGGCCCCGGCTCTCAGGGGCGCGGGGAACTGCGCGACCAGCCCCCACCGGCCCGCACCCGACAAACACACCCCTGGGAGGGCGCAGCCCTCTTCAGGGGCGCGGGGAACCGCGCGAACGGCCCCCACCGGCCCGCAGCCGAAGACGAACGCACGAGGGCCCCGGAACCACACAGGTCCCGGGGCCCTCAAAACCACCTACGCCTGCGGCAACGCATCCAACTGAGCCGACAGCCGCAAGATGTCCTCGTCGGCCTTCGCAAGCCGCCCCCGGATCTTGTCCACCACCTGATCCGGCGCCTTGGCGAGAAACGCCTCGTTGCCCAGCTTGGCGTTGGCCGCGACCTTCTCCTTCTCCGCGGCGGCCAGATCCTTCGCGAGCCGCTTCCGCTCGGCCCCCACGTCGATCGTCCCGGACAGGTCGAGCGCGACGGACGCCCCGGCGACCGGCAGCGTCGCGGTCGCGGAGAAGTCGTCCCCCTCCGGCTGAAGCCGCAGGAGCTGCCGGATGGCCGCCTCGTGCGGAGCGAACGCGGTCCCGTCGAGGCTCAGCCGCGCCGGCACCCGCTGCCCCGGCTGCAGCCCCTGGTCCGCACGGAAGCGGCGGACCTCGGTGATGACCTGCTGGAGCGCCTCGATCTCCCGCTCGGCGCCCGCGTCCCGGAAACCGCTGTCCGCGGGCCAGTCGGCGACCACGACCGACTCGCCGCCCGTGAGGGTCGTCCACAGCGTCTCCGTGACGAACGGCACGACCGGGTGCAGCAGCCGCAGCGTGACGTCCAGGACCTCGCCGAGGACCCGCTTGCTGACGTCGGCCGCGGGCCCGCCCGCCATGAACGTCGTCTTCGACAACTCGACGTACCAGTCGAAGACCTCGTCCCACGCGAAGTGGTACAGCGCGTCGGAGAGCTTCGCGAACTGGAAGTCCTCGTAGTACGCGTCGACTTCGGCGACGGTCTCGTTGAGGCGGGACAGGATCCACCGGTCCGTCGCCGACATCGCGGACGCGTCCGGCAGCGGCCCCTCGACCGTCGCGCCGTTCATCAGCGCGAACCGCGTCGCGTTCCAGATCTTGTTGGCGAAGTTACGGGCCGCCTGGACCCAGTCCTCGCCGATCGGCACGTCGGTGCCGGGGTTGGCGCCCTTGGCCAGCGTGAAGCGGACGGCGTCCGAGCCGTACTTGTCCATCCAGTCGAGCGGGTCGACGACGTTGCCGAACGACTTCGACATCTTCTTGCCGCGCTCGTCGCGGACCAGACCGGTCAGCGCGATGGTCTTGAAGGGGACCTCGCCGTCCATCGCGTACAGACCGAACATCATCATCCGGGCGACCCAGAAGAAGATGATGTCGTGGCCCGTGAGCAGGACGTCGGTCGGGTAGAACTTCTTGAGGTCCGGGGTCTGTTCGGGCCAGCCGAGCGTGGAGAACGGCCACAGGCCGGACGAGAACCAGGTGTCGAGGACGTCGGTGTCCTGCTTCCAGCCCTCGGCCTCCGTGCCGGGCGGCTGCTCGTCGGGGCCGACGCAGACCGTCTCGCCGTTCGGGCCGTACCAGATGGGGATGCGGTGGCCCCACCACAGCTGACGCGAGATGTTCCAGTCGTTGAGGTTGTCGACCCAGTCGAAGTACCGCTTCGACATGTCCTCGGGGTGGATCTTCACCCGGCCGTCGCGGACCGCGTCACCGGCGGCCTGCGCGAGCGGGCCGACCTTGACCCACCACTGCAGGGACTGCCGCGGCTCGATGGTGGTCCGGCAGCGCGAGCAGTGCCCGACGCTGTGGACGTACGGGCGCTTCTCGGCGACGATCCGGCCCTGCGAGCGCAGCGCGCCGACGATGGCGGAGCGCGCCTCGTAGCGGTCGAGGCCCTGGAAGGGGCCGTGGACGGTGATGACCGCCCGCTCGTCCATGACCGTGATCGACTCCAGGCCGTGGCGGCGGCCGATGGCGAAGTCGTTCGGGTCGTGGGCGGGGGTGACCTTGACGGCACCCGTGCCGAACTCGGGGTCGACATGGCTGTCCGCGACGACCGGGATGGTGCGGTCGGTCAGCGGGAGCTTGATGCGCTTGCCGACGAGGTGGCGGTAGCGCTCGTCGTCGGGGTGAACGGCGACGGCGGTGTCACCGAGCATGGTCTCGGCGCGCGTGGTGGCGACGACGAGGGTCTCGTCGCCCTCGCCGTACGTGATGGAGACGAGCTCGCCGTCGTCCTCCTGGTACTCCACCTCGATGTCGGAGATGGCCGTCAGGCAGCGGGGACACCAGTTGATGATCCGCTCGGCGCGGTAGATCAGCTCGTCGTCGTACAGCTTCTTGAAGATGGTCTGGACGGCCTTGGACAGGCCCTCGTCCATGGTGAACCGCTCGCGGTCCCAGTCGACGCCGTCCCCGAGCCGGCGCATCTGGCCGAGGATCTTGCCGCCGTACTCCTCCTTCCACTGCCAGACGCGCTCGACGAACTCCTCGCGCCCGAGGTCCTGCCGCGACTTGCCCTCCTCGGCGAGCTGCTGCTCGACCTTGTTCTGGGTGGCGATGCCGGCGTGGTCCATGCCGGGCAGCCACAGCGCCTCGTACCCCTGCATGCGCTTGCGGCGGGTCAGGGCGTCCATGAGCGTGTGCTGGAAGGCATGTCCCAGGTGCAGGGACCCGGTGACGTTCGGCGGCGGAATGACGATGGTGTACGGCGGCTTGTCGCTGTTCGCGTCGGCGGCGAAGTAACCCCGCTCGACCCAGCGCTCGTACAGCTTCCCCTCTACCTCGGCCGGCGCGTACTGGGTCGGCAGTTCGGGGGCGTCGGCTGGTGGCTGCTGCTGAGCGTTGTCGGTCACGCACTCAGTTTAGAGGTGTCACAGGCCCGCTCCGAAACTCGATTACTTGGTAACGGTGCGGCCCCCGCCGCTCCGGCGCCCTCCGCCTTGGGTGAGGATGTTCGCACCACATAAGTATCTGGAGGGGAACCCAGAATGAGCTACAACCAGCCGGGCCCGTACGGCGGGCAGCCGCAGCAGCCCGGACCGTACGGTCAGCCGGGTCCTTACGGCCAGCAGCCGCAGGCCCCCCAGCCCGGTTACGGCTACCCGCAGCAGGCTCCCCCGCCGCAGCCCGGCTACGGGTACCCCCAGCAGGCCCCTCCCGGCGTCCCGCCGCAGCAGCCCGGCTACGGCCAGCAGCCGCAGTACGGCGCCCCGGTGCCGCCGCCGCCCGGCGGCGGCAAGAAGAAGACGGGCCTGATCGTCGGCGCGGTGGCGGTCGTGGCCGCGATCGCGGTGGGCGCGTACTTCATCATCGGCGGCAGTGACGGCGGCTCCGCGGACGTGGCGGACGACGGCCCGCACAAGCTGACCACTCCGGCGACGGTGCTCACCGAGTACAAGAAGAGCAAAGAGGCCGACAGCGGCGGCTTCGACGAGAGCGACATCAAGAAGGCCGAGAAGCACGGCGTCAAGGGCGCCAAGGACGTCAACGCGGGGTACCAGGCCGGGGACGAGAACAACCCGCTCGCCCTGGAGATGATCCAGTTCATGGGCGTGTACGGCGAGATCGACGACCCGGAGAAGGTCGTCGACGCCATGTTCGTCGACATGAAGGAAGGCTCCGAGAAGGACGGCGCGGACGAGGGCGAGGTCGTCGGCAGCCCCAAGAGCTACTCGCCCAGCGGTCTCGACGGCGCGGTCCTGAAGTGCCAGGAAACCAAGATCACGAACGATGACGCCACGGGTGACGCGGCCTCCGGCCCGTCCTCGATCAGCATGCCGGTGTGCATCTGGGGCGACCACAGCACGCTCGGCGTCATCATCAACATCGACATGGCCAACGCCATGGCCGGCAAGGGCGCCGACCTCCAGGCAGCCGCGGAACTGACGGCCAAGTTCCGCAAGGAGGTCCGCGTCAAGCTCTGAGTGACGCGGCACACGCAACGGCGAAGGGCCCCGGTCGGTGACCGGGGCCCTTCGCCGTGACTCGCGTATGTGCGCGCCGCTTACGCGGTCTTCTGCTCGCCCGGACCTCGGCCCCGCGCGTCGCGCGGGATGAGCGTCGGGTTGACGTTCGAACGGACGACCTCCGAGGTGATGACGACCCGGGCCACGTCCTTGCGGGACGGGACCTCGTACATCACCGCCTGGAGGACCTCTTCCATGATGGCGCGCAGGCCGCGCGCGCCGGTCTGGCGGAGGATGGCCTGGTCCGCGATGGCTTCGAGGGCCTCGCGCTCGAAGTCCAGCTCCACGCCGTCGAGTTCGAACAGGCGCTGGTACTGCTTCACCAGTGCGTTGCGCGGCTCCACCAGGATCTGGAGGAGGGCCTCGCGGTCGAGGTTGTGGACCGACGTGATGACCGGGAGGCGGCCGATGAACTCGGGGATCATCCCGAACTTCACCAGGTCCTCGGGCATGACGTCCTCGAAGCGGTCCTTCGCCTCAAGTTCCTTCTTGGAGCGGATCGTCGCGCCGAAGCCGATGCCCTTGGCGCCGGCCCGGGACTCGACGAGCTTCTCCAGGCCCGCGAAGGCGCCGCCCACGATGAACAGCACGTTCGTCGTGTCGATCTGGATGAACTCCTGGTGCGGGTGCTTGCGTCCGCCCTGCGGAGGAACGGAGGCCGTGGTGCCCTCCAGGATCTTCAGCAGTGCCTGCTGGACGCCCTCGCCCGACACATCGCGCGTGATCGACGGGTTCTCGCTCTTGCGAGCCACCTTGTCGATCTCGTCGATGTAGATGATGCCGGTCTCGGCCTTCTTGACGTCGTAGTCCGCGGCCTGGATCAGCTTCAGCAGGATGTTCTCGACGTCCTCGCCGACGTATCCCGCCTCCGTGAGCGCTGTCGCGTCCGCGATGGCGAACGGGACGTTCAGCATGCGGGCCAGCGTCTGGGCGAGCAACGTCTTGCCCGAGCCCGTGGGGCCGAGCAGGAGGATGTTGGACTTCGCCAACTCGATGGCGTCCTCGCGGTTCTGACCGGTGCTGTTCTCGCCGGCCTGGACCCGCTTGTAGTGGTTGTACACCGCGACCGAGAGGGCCTTCTTGGCGGACTCCTGGCCTACGACGTAACCCTCAAGGAACTCGTAGATCTCCCGGGGTTTGGGAAGTTCCTCCCAGCGCACCTCGCTCGTCTCAGCGAGCTCTTCCTCGATGATCTCGTTGCAGAGGTCGATGCACTCGTCGCAGATGTACACACCAGGGCCTGCGATGAGCTTCTTGACCTGCTTCTGGCTCTTGCCACAGAACGAGCACTTGAGCAGATCGCCGCCGTCACCGATGCGTGCCACGGTGTGCTTCCCCTTCGCCTGGGAGACGCCTAGGTCCAGCGGCTCCTGGTGCTGCCTTATGTCCGACGGTACCTTGCCGAGCCCCCCGTTCGGGCCCCCCTTGGCGCGGTTCACTTTGTCGTGAACCGCGTCAAGGAGCGGCAGACGATACAGCGATGCGTCACGCGACCGCGGCGTTGTTCATCTTCCGGGTCGAGATGATCTGGTCCACCAGACCGTACGCGAGGGCGTCCTCGGCCGTGAGGATCTTGTCGCGCTCGATGTCCTCGCGGATCTTCTCGATCGGCGTCGTCGAGTGCTTGGCCAGCATGTCTTCCAGCTGACCGCGCATCCGGAGGATTTCGTTCGCGGCGATCTCAAGGTCCGACACCTGGCCGCGGCCGGTCTCGCTGTAGGGCTGGTGGATCAGCACGCGCGCGTTCGGAAGTGCCATGCGCTTGCCCGGCGTACCGGCCGCCAGGAGGATCGCGGCGGCGGAGGCGGCCTGACCCATGCAAACAGTCTGGATGTCCGGCTTCACGAACTGCATCGTGTCGTAGATCGCGGTGAGCGCCGTGAAGGAGCCGCCGGGGCTGTTGATGTAGACCGAGATGTCACGGTCGGGGTCCATCGACTCCAGGCACAGCAGCTGCGCCATGACGTCGTTGGCGGAGGCGTCGTCGATCTGCACGCCGAGGAAGATGACGCGCTCCTCGAACAGCTTCGCGTACGGGTCGTACTCACGCACGCCCTGCGAGGTGCGCTCGACGAAGCGCGGGATGACGTAGCGGGACTCCGCGCGAGGACCCGTGTACTCGGCCTGCGCGCGGTCGTACAGTCCGCTGCCGGGGAAGTCGTTCACTGTGTCTCCTGAAGAGCCTGATAAGGGCTGAGGCGGTCGGCTGGGGTCTCGGAGCGGCTGGCGCCGGCCTGCGCCGGCGCCCGGTCGGCGCTGGGCCGTCCTAGGCCGCGCCGGTACCGCCGCCGCCCGGCATTCCGGCAGCGGTGGGCATGATGTCGTCGATGAGGCCGTACTCCTTGGCCTCGATCGGGTCGAACCAGCGGTCCCGGTCCGAGTCGCGGGTGACCTGCTCCACCGTCTGGCCGGTGTGGAACGAGGTCAGCTCCGCCATCCGCTTCTTGGTGTGCAGCAGCCGCTCGGCGTGGATCTTGATGTCCGACGCGGAACCGGCGAGACCGGCCGAGGGCTGGTGGATCAGGATCTCCGCGTTCGGCAGCGCGAAGCGCTTGCCCGGAGTGCCCGCGCTCAGCAGGAACTGGCCCATGGAGGCCGCCATGCCCATCGCGATCGTCACCACGTCGTTCTTGATGTACTGCATGGTGTCGTAGATCGCCATGCCGGCGGTGATCGAGCCGCCGGGGCTGTTGATGTAGAGGTAGATGTCCTTCTCCGGGTCGGAGGCAAGGAGCAGCAACTGTGCGGTGATCTTGTTGGCGATGTCGTCGTCGACCGCCTGGCCGAGGAAGATGATCCGCTCGCCGAGCAGCCGGTTGTAGACCTGGTCGCCGAGGCCACCACCGATGGGGTCGCCGGCGGCTGTGGGCATCAGATTCGTCACGTATCCACCTGCTCGTCTTACGACGGCGCCGGGCCGTCTACACGTCTTCTGCTGGGGGCGTGGGACCCCGTGTGCGTGCCGTGTCGGACGGCTCCGGGGACTCCCCTGCCCTCGTACTCATGGACCCTAACGCGCGGGTCCCTCCGGGGAATCCCGCAGAAGGAACTGTTCGCTGTGAGCGCATGCGCTCCGCTGGGTCCAGCAGGGATTACACGGACCTCAGCCCGCTCCCTTCCGCCCGGGGGCGCACCCGCCGACGCCGCCTTGGAGGCACACGCGACCGCGGCCCCGGTGGGGGCAGGCCCCGCAGGGGCCTTTCAGGGGCGCGGGGAACTGCGCGAGCAACCCACCACAAGCCGCACCCGCCGATCCCCCCTCAGAGGCACACGCGACCGCGGCCCGGTGGGGGCGGGCCGCGCAGTTCCCCGCGCCCCCGGCGGGGCCGGGCCCGCCGGGGCCCTTCAGGGGCGCGAGGAACTGCGCGAGCAACCCACCACAAGCCGCACCCGCCGATGCCCCCTCGGAGGCAGACGCGGCTGCGGGCCGGAGGGGGCTAGCCGCGCAGTTCCCCGCGCCCCCTGACGGGGCCCTGCGGGCCCCCAGAGGGCCGCGGGCCCCCAGGACGTGTCCTGGGGGCCCGCGGTGCGTGCGTGCGCGCTGTGAGGCGGTCAGGCCTCGGTCTTCTCCGAGGCGGGGGCGGCCTCGGCGGCCTCCTCCGTCGAGCCCTCGGCAGAGGCATCCGCAGAGGTCTCGTCCTCGTCCTCGTCGTCGAGGTCCACGACCTCGCCGTTCGTGTCCTTGACGGTGGCGGCCTCGACGACCACGGCAAGCGCCTTGCCGCGGGCGACCTCGCCGACCAGCATCGGGACCTGGCCACCCTCGACGACCGCCTGGGCGAACTGGTCGGGAGACATGTTCGAGGAAGCCGCACGCCGCATGAGGTGCTCGGTGAGCTCCTCCTGGTTGACGTTCAGCTTCTCCTTGTTGACGAGCTCGTCCAGGACGAACTGCGTCTTGATGCCCTTGACCGCCGCTTCCTTGGTCTCGGCGTCGAACTCCTCGGCCGTCTTGCCCTGGATCTCCAGGTACTTTTCGAGGTCGAGGCCCATCTGACCGAGCTGGTGGTGCTCAAGGTTGTGCTTGCGGGTGTTGATCTCGTCCTCAAGAAGCTTCTCGGGGACGGGCACCTCGACCAGTTCGAGCAGCTTCTCCAGGACTCGCTCCTGGGCCTGCGTGGCCTGGTCGTACTGCTTCATGTTCTCAAGGCGCTTGCGGCTGTCGGCACGCAGCTCTTCGAGGGTGTCGAACTCCGACGCGAGCTGCGCGAAGTCGTCGTCCAGCTCGGGCAGCTCGCGCTTGGCGACCTGGCTGACCTTGACGGTGACCTCGGACTCCTTGCCGGCCGCCGAGCCGCCCTTGAGCTCGGAGGAGAAGGTGGCCTCGCCACCGGCCTCCAGGCCCTTCACGGCCTCGTCGATGCCGTCCAGCAGCTCACCGGAGCCGATGGTGTAGGAGACGCCGCTCGCGACGCCGTCCTCCAGGACCTCGCCGTCGACCTTGGCCTCCAGGTCGAGGGTGACGACGTCACCCTCCTCGGCGGCACGCTCGACGGGCGCGGTCGAGGCGAAGCGCTCACGCAGCTCCTCGACGGCCTTGTCGATGTCCTCCTCGCCGACCTCGACGGCGTCGACCTCGACCTCGATGCCGGAGTAGTCCGGGATCTCGATCGTCGGGCGCACGTCGACCTCGGCGGTGAAGTTCAGCGTCTCGCCGTCCTTCAGCTCCGTGATGTCGACCTCGGGCTGGCCGAGGACGTTCAGCTCGGCTTCGTTGACCGCTTCGGTGTAGAACTTCGGAAGCGCGTCGTTGACCGCTTCCTCAAGAACCGCACCGCGGCCGAACCGCTGGTCGATGACACGAGCCGGAATCTTGCCCTTCCGGAACCCCTTCACCGTGACCTGCTGGTTGATCTTCTTGTACGCCGCGTCGAGGCTGTCCTTGAGCTCCTCGAAGGGCACCTCGATGCTGAGCCGAACCCGGGTCGGGTTCAGGGTCTCCACGGCGCTCTTCACGGTTCGGTCTCCTTGGGGGCTGACTTCTTTGGGTTCTGCTGACGGTCACCGCCGGATACGGCGGAGCCTCAGCGGACTGGCGGCCCTTGAGGGACGTAAAAATGCAGACACACGGGCGCGCATTCTGCATAGTAGCCGCAGCCGGGACACGCCCCAAAAAGGTGATCTCGCCGGTGGTCCGGCACGGTGGTCGGGGTGGCGGGATTTGAACCCACGGCCTTCCGCTCCCAAAGCGGACGCGCTACCAAGCTGCGCCACACCCCGTCTGGTGCGACACGTAGGGTACATGCCCGGGGACCGTGCCACGCCCGCATTTCCGGGGGCATCGCCGCCCATCGGAACGGGGTGTGCGGCGAAGGGGTACGACCCGCTACGATGCTTCAGTACCGCGGGTCACTGACCTGCGGTGCATGCTGTGCGGGCGTAGCTCAATGGTAGAGCACTAGTCTTCCAAACTAGCTACGCGGGTTCGATTCCCGTCGCCCGCTCTGTACGGCTCAGGGCCAGGCCGGAGGTTCCCTCCTCCGCCTGGCCCTGACGCGTTTCCGGCCGCGGCTCGATCACCCGTCAATCACCCAGGAACGTGAGCAGGGCCGCGAGGAGGCGGGCCGGGGCGTCCAGGGGTACGAGATGGCCGGCGGCCGGGATCGTGCGCAGGCGTGCGCCGGGGATCAGGGCGGCCAGTTCCTCTCCCCTGGCGGGCGGGATCCAGGTGTCCTCCGCGCCCCAGCAGACGGTGACGGGCAGGTCCATCGAGGGGTACAGGCCCTGGATCTCGTCGGTGTGGGCCTGGTCGGCCTGGGCGATCTGGCGGTAGAGGGCCGCCTGCCCGGCGTCGCCCGTCCAGGGGGCGACCAGTGCGGCCAGGACGTCGGGCCGCAGTCCGCGATGGCTCGCGGAGCCGACGTACTCACGGACCAGGGCCTCGTGCAGCGCGGGCGGTAGTTGTCCGAAGACGTCGGTGTGCGCGGCGACCAGCCGGAAGAAGGGCGAGCCCCAGGGTGCCAGCGCGACGGGGTCGACCAGCGCGAGACGCCGGTACCGCGCCCCGTGGAGCAGATGCGCGCGGAGGGATACGCAGCCCCCGAAGTCGTGCGCGATCACCGAGGGGCCGGTGAGCCCCCACACGTCGAGGAGTGCGGCGAACACCTCTCCCTGCGCCTTGAGCGAGACGTCCTGGCCGTCGTTCTTCGCGGAGGCGCCGTAGCCCGGCATGTCCCAGACGTGGACCCGGTGTCCCTCGGCGGCCAGCGCGGGGGCGATCTCGTGCCACACGTAGGACGAGAACGGGGTGCCGTGCAGCAGCACCACCGGTGGGCCGTCCCGCGGGCCGAGGCGGTCCCATCGGAGGGTCCCGACCGGGCTCTCCCAGCTCTCACGCAACCGCCAGACGGTCTCCCCGCCCGACCCGCCCAGTCCGCCCGACCCGCCCTCCACGTCCACCGCGTCCACGCCGGCGCACTCCTTCGCTCTCGCTGGGTTCGCTTGCGCTCGCGCCCTCACCGCGCGCCCCATGGCCCGGCAGGGGCCCGTAAGGGGCGTACTGGGGGCGGACGTTCATGTGCCGGGCGCCGGGGCGCGAGCACCGCCTCGACCGCGGCCTCGGCGGCGACAGAAGCGGTGGCAGTAGCGAAGACGAAGGGCCGATTCCGGGGTCGTCGACGGGCCGGCCGTGCGCGGGATCCGCCGGGCGACGGGTCCGGGCAGTGCCGTCCCGTCCGCTCCCGCGCCGCGCGCCCATGGATCGCCGGGCCCGTGCACCCGCTCAGAACTGGATCGAGTTGATGGTCTCCGCTATCGAGTTGAGGAAGCGCTGGATGTCGTCCGCCATGCCTGTGGAGGCTAGGAAGAAGCCGAAGAGGACGGCGACTACCGCCGGCCCCGGCTTGATCGATCCACCCCGTATCAACACCACCAGGACGATCGCCAACAGCAGCACCACTGACAGCGAAATGGCCACAACTGATCACACCCTACGGTCGGTCCGCTCCCGGCCCGGAGGTGCAACCCCGCACACCCCCGCCAGAACCATCGTGCCACCAACAGGGCCGCCGTATGCGGCGGGTGAGGCATCCATCGGTCACCGACGTGAACGGCCAGGCCCCGCACGGCAATTCGAGGCGTCCCTCCCACGAGGAATTCAGAAAGATCGTTTCCATGCCCACACACCTGCGCACACAACCTGTTCGCAGGTAATTCGAATTGTTGGCACAGGCACACCCGCACCCTGCCGGGCAGGGGTGTAACAGGGCACTAAAGCCGACTCGATCGGACATTCCACCAGAGTCGCCCGCGGGTGGTATGCGATGTTTAGTCGTGACGAATCAGGACGTAACACCCCTGCCGGATGTGGCGCTCGCCATAGTCATTGCCATGTCAACTTCACCAAATCCTGGGTACCCGAGGGACGATAAGCAGGATTCGACTCAGGGGTTTTACGGAATCCCACAGACAACGCTAGGGTGCTTCAGATGTCCTACGCCGCCTCGTCCCCCGCATGCGCGGCGAGGTCGCGGATCGTCTCCCCCGGCTCCTGGTGGGAGGGTCTGTGACGAACTCGCTCCGTCCGCACGGCCAACAGAGGGCTCCACTCCCACCGGCACAGTCACCGGCGCCGGGAGTACCGAGTCCGCGACCAGCAGGAACGCCGGACGCGGGCGCCGCCGCCGCGCCGGAGGTCAGACCCGCCAAACAGCGTGACGCTTTCTTCGACAACGCCAAGTACCTCGCGATCGTCTTCGTCGCGATGGGCCACGCCTGGGAACCGCTGACCGACCACAGCCGCGCCGCCGAGGCGCTCTACATGGTCGTCTACACCTTCCACATGCCGGCCTTCATCATCATCTCCGGCTACTTCTCCCGCAGTTTCGACATGCGCCCCGACCGGCTGCGCCGGCTGATCACGGGTGTCGTCGTGCCGTACGTCCTCTTCGAGGTGGCGTACTCCCTCTTCAAGAGGTGGGCCGACGACGATCCGAGCCATCCGATCAGCCTGCTGGACCCCTGGTATCTCACCTGGTTCCTGGTCGCGCTGTTCGTGTGGCGGATGACGGTCCCGCTGTGGAAGGTCGTGCGCTGGCCCGTACCGCTGGCTCTCGCCATCGCCGTCCTCGCCTCCGTCTCCCCCGACATCGGCGACGACCTGGACCTCCAACGGGTCCTGCAGTTCCTGCCGTTCTTCGTCGTGGGCCTGTTCATGAAGCCCGAGCACTTCCAGTTGATGCGGCGCCGCGAGGTCCGGATCCTGTCGGTGCCGGTCCTCGCGCTCACGCTGGCCTTCGCGTACTGGGCGGGGCCGCGGATGAACTCGGCGTGGTTCTACCACCGTGACAGCGCCCAGGAGCTGGGTGCGCCCTGGTGGGCCGGTGTCGTGATGACGCTCGCGATGTTCGGCTGCTCGATGGTGCTCACGTCGTGCTTCTTCGCGTGGGTGCCGCGGCGCAAGATGTGGTTCACGGTTCTCGGGGCGGGCACGCTGTACGGCTATCTGCTGCACGGCTTCCTCGCCAAGGGGTCCCGTTTCTGGGGCTGGTACGACGACTACGCCTGGCTGAGCCATCCGGTCGGCGAGGTCTTCGTGTCCGTCTTCGCCGCGGCGGTCATCACCGCGCTGTGCACGCCCCTGGTGCAGCGGATGTTCCGCTTCGCGATGGAGCCGAAGATGGAGTGGGCGTTTCGGCGGGACGCGACGGAGCTCGCCCGCGAGCGGGCGAAGTCCTGACGGGTCGCCCCTCCGGGCGTTCGCCCCTGCGTACGCCTGTGCCTGTGCGCTTGCGGTAGCGGGGTGACTGCGGGTCCGTCGTGGCCGGCCGCGCAGTTCCCCGCGCTCCTTGAAAGCGTCCCCGCAGGCCGGATGCAGTCGAGTGTGCAGTTCCCCGCGCCCCTGAGGTGCGCCCCTGAGGGGGTGCGCCTCAGGGGCGCGTTGGCGTTTGCAGGCCCAGGAGTTCGTGCATTCTCCGGTACTTCTCCGTCAGGCGCGTGCGGGTCGCGTCGTCCAGCGCCGCCAGTCTCTCCGGGTCCGCGTTGTGGGCCAGGTCCGATTCCTTCACCAGGAGCGCGCCCGGTGTGGCCAGGATGCGGGTGGCGTACGCCTGCGGGGGCTCGCCCGGCCGCTTGGTGACGGCCAGCACGATGGCCTTCGTACGGGCGGAGAGCGCGGCCTCGCGCAGCCAGCCCTCGGAGAGTGCGTCGTCCTCCACCGAGTCGTGCAACCAGGCGGCTGCGATCTGGTCCTCGTCGCCGCCGCGGGCCCGCACGCCCTCGGCCACCGCCCGCAGATGCTCGGCGTACGGGCGGCCCGCCTTGTCCGTCTGAGCGGCGTGCGCGTCGCGCGCCAGGGCCTCGATCTCGGTGAGGGTCAGCCGCGGGCGGGGCTCGTTGTCGGTCATGCGTCGAGTGTGCCCCGTAGCGCCGCCCTCGCCGGCACGGTCATCGCGGTCGGTTCGTCGGCGACGGCCGCGGGGTCCGGGTCGCGGGTCCGGGTGGGGAGGACCGCGTCTTCATCGACACCCCTTAATCGTTTGGTAAACTAAGTACTGACGCTTTCTTGACGTTCTCTTGACCCACTTTTCTTATTCAGCCGACCACCCCCTCGACCAAGGAGGAACGGGCCCATCGGACACGCAGAGCTTTTGATCGCCATGGGCGGTGCCTTTCTGGCCGCCGCCGTTCTCGCCCGCGTGGGTGCCCGGATCGGGCTCCCCACCATCCCCCTCTTCATCCTGGCCGGGATACTCCTCGGCCCCCACACACCCGGCTTCGTGCTCGTCTCCGACCCGCACGAGATGGAGATGCTGTCCGCGCTCGGCCTGGTACTGCTGCTCTTCTACCTCGGCCTCGAATTCCACATGGACGACCTCAAGGCGGGCGGGCGCCGGATGGCGCTCTCCGGAGGGACCTACCTCGCCCTGAACGTCGGCGCGGGCCTGGGCTTCGGCTTCGCCCTCGGCTGGGGTACGTCCGAGGCGCTGGTCCTCGCCGGTGTGCTCGGCATCTCCTCGTCGGCGATCGTCACGAAGGTGCTGGTCGACACGGGGCGGCTCGGCAACGCCGAGACCAAGCCGATCCTCGGGATCATCGTCGTCGAGGACATCTTCCTCGCCCTCTACCTGGCGGCCCTCCAGCCCATCCTGTCCGGCGCCGACTCGCTCGGCTCGGCCGTCCTGGACGGCGGCAAGGCCTTCGCCTTCCTGCTGCTGCTGGCGCTCGCCGCGCGCTTCGGTACGCGGATCGTGAGCCGCCTCTTCGACACCAGGGACGACGAACTGCTCGTCATCTCCTTCCTCGGTGCGGCCGTGTTCATGGCGGGGGTCTCGGAGTGGTTCGGGGTGGCGGACGCGATCGGGGCGTTCATGGTCGGTCTGATGCTCGGCAGCACGACCTCGGGGCCGCGGATCCTCAAGCTGGTGCATCCGCTGCGGGACGCCTTCGGCGCGATGTTCTTCTTCGCGTTCGGGCTGTCCATCGATCCGGGGGATCTGCCGACCGTGCTGTGGCCGGTGCTGGCGGCTGTCGCCCTGACGCTGGCCATGAACGTGCTGGCCGGGCTGGGGGCCGCGCGGATCTACGGGTTCGGGCCCGGGCCCGCCGCGAACATCTCGACCACGTTGCTCGCTCGGGGGGAGTTCGCGCTGATCCTTGCCACGATGGCTGCGGTGGCGGGGCTCGATGAGCGGTTGTCGCCGTTCATCGCGGGGTATGTGCTCGTGCTCGCCGTGCTGGGGCCGTTGGCTGCGGGGCGGTCGGGGTGGCTGGCCCGGATTCTGCCCGGGGGGAAGGCCGCGCGGGCGGCCGAACAGGCCGCCGAGCCGCGGGAGTCCGCGCCGGTGGGCTGAGGGGGCCTTCTCCTCGCCCCCGCCGCCCCTACCCTCCCCGTCACTGCATGGGGGCTGCGCCCCTCGCCCCCCTTTGCGCAGTTCCCCGCGCCCCAGGTGCCTGGGGCGCGGGGAACTGCGCGGCCAGCCCCCACCGGCCCGCAGTCGAAGAATCCGCAGTCGACCGGCAGCTCAAAGCGTCGCCGGCCCCGTCGTCGCCCCCTCGCGGCAGATCAGCAGCAGCGCCCGGTCGTCGTTCACGTCCTTCGCGACCGCTTCGATCAGATGCCAGGCCGCCCCGTGGAAGCCGCCCGCCACATACCGGTCGGCTTCCCCGGTCAGGCGGTCGATGCCCTCGACGATGTCCCGTTCGGACGTCTCCACCAGGCCGTCCGTGAACAGCATGAGGACGTCACCGGGGCGCAGAGAGCCCTTGACGGAGTCGAACTGCGCCCCGCCGTACACCCCGAGCAGCGGTCCCTCGGCGACCTTCTCCTCCCAGCGCCCGTTGCCCGCGCTGAGCTGCAGGCCCGGCGGATGTCCGGCGGAGAAGAGTTCGTAGTCGCCCGAGTCCAGGTCGAGGACCAGGTGGATGGAGGTGGCGAAGCCCTCGTCCCAGTCCTGGCGGAGCAGATAGCCGTTCGCCGCGGGCAGGAAGGCGTGCGGCGGCAGGGAGCCCAGCAGACCCCCGAACGCGCCGGACAGGAGCAGCGCACGCGACCCCGCGTCCATGCCCTTGCCGGAGACGTCGGTGAGGACGACCTCCAGGGTGCGCCCGCCGTTCGTGCGGGCCGCGACGACGAAGTCGCCGGAGAACGACTGGCCGCCGGCCGGCCGCAGCGCCATCTCACGGTGCCAGCCCATCGGCAGCTTCGGCAGCTTGCTCTGCACCCGGATCCGCTCGCGCAGGTCGAACAGCATCGTGCCGCCACGCCGCCACGGCACCCCGACCCGGCTGCGGAACTGGGCGATCAGCAGGCCGAAGAAGCCGCACGCGGCGACCACCAGCACGATGCCCGGGGTGACCCGGGACGGGCCCTCGGTGTACGGGCCGAGTTTCACGGACTCCACGATCAGCGCGGTGGCGGCGGCGGCGTAGAGACTGAGGAGGCTGGAGGGGCGCAGCAGCAGACCGCCCGCGACGATCGGCAGGACGAGCATCGCGGGCGAGCACCAGACGGAGTTCATGAGTGTGACGCAGGCGATCACGGGAATGGTCAGCAGGAGCCCGGCGAGCGCGACCCAGTCCGAACCGTCGCCGCGGAAGTAGTCGACAGCGGATCTGCGCAGGCCGGTGCGGACCCGGTGTACCTGCTTCTTCAACCGGGCCGTGAACGTATCGGCTTCTGCGCGCCGCTCTCGTCCTGCTGCCATTAGTTCGGGACCCTATCCATCGGACCAGGTGCTTGGCACGGGAGGTCCCACTTGTCCCCCGTCCGGGGACGGAAGTCACAGGGAAGCCCGGTCATCGCAGAGCGTACGGCCGGATGGGCACCCGGCACCGCCCGCCCGGGAGAAATCCGGTCGCTCATCCCGGATTGCCCTGGTAGGCATGGGGACATGACGACAGACTTGCGCGCGCTGACGCCGGCCGACTGGGACGCGTGGTACGGGAAACTGGAGCTCGCGTTCGGCGGGGTCGCGGAATCGGCCGAGGAGCGCGCCCTGTGGAACGACCTCACGGAGTACGACCGCTCCCTCGGGGTCTGGGACGGCGACGAGTGCGTGGGCACGGCCGGCGCCTTCTCCTTCCGGCTCACGGTGCCGGGCGGCGCGTCCGTACCGACCGCCGGCGTCACGATGGTGAGCGTCGCCTCGACGCACCGCAGGCGCGGGGTGCTCACCTCGATGATGCGGCGCCAGCTGGACGACGTACGGTCCTGGGGTGAGCCCCTCGCCGCCCTGACGGCGTCGGAACCGGCCATCTACGGCCGCTTCGGCTACGGCATCGCGACCCAGCAGCTGCGCGCCGAGATCGACACGGACCGGGTGCGGCTGTCGGTGCCGGACGGCACGGACGACGTACGGCTGCGGCTTGTGAAGCCGGACGCGGAAGGTGTGCCCGAGGCCTGCGAGGCGGTGTACGCGCAGCAGGTGGCCGTGCGGCCCGGGATGCTGGCGCGGCGGCCCGGCTGGGAGCGGCTGATGCTGCTCGACCCGGAGAGCGACCGCAAGGGCTCCTCGCCCCTGCAGTGCGTGCTCGCGCGGCGGGGCGACGAAGTCGTGGGCTACGCGCGCTACTTCAACAAGCCGGACTGGGACGCGGCCGGGCCGAAGGGCACGATCGAGCTGCGCGACCTGGAGGCGCTGGACCCGGCCGCGTACGCGGCGCTGTGGCAGCACCTCTTCGGTATCGACCTGACGTCGAAGGTGAAGCTGTGGAACAGGCCCCTCGACGACGCCTGGCAGCATCTCGTCTCCGACAGCCGCCGGTGCGACCTGGCGCCGCGCGACTCGCTGCATGTGCGGCTCGTCGAGGTCGGCGCGGCGCTGGAGGCGCGGACGTACCAGGCGCCGGTGGACGTGGTGTTCGAGGTCGAGGACGCCTTCTGCTCCTGGAACGAGGGGCGTTGGCGGCTCTCCGGCGACGCGAAGGGCGCGTCCTGCGCCCGGACCACCGACCCGGCCGATCTCGCCCTGTCCGTAAGGGACTTGGGGGCGGCCTATCTCGGCGGGGTGTCCCTCGCCTCGCTGGCCGCGGCGGGACGCGTGCGGGAGTCGCGCCGGGGCGCCCTCGCGGAGGCCTCGCTCGGCTTCGCCTCCGTCGTGGCGCCCTGGCTGCCGCACGGCTTCTGAATCGCTTCGCTGTGCCGTCGTGAACCTCCGTGGGAACAGGCGGAGATCGGCCGCGTACGGTCCGGTGTGACTGCGCCTACCCGGTCGCGCCCGACGTATGCGGGCCGGATCGGGGCGCGTCGGCGGTCGCGGGTATTTTTCGGCGGTCCACGCGCCGTCGCGGGCCGCCGCGCACGGGGCCGTCCACGTCGCCCCGCGGCGGTCGGCGCTTCTCTCCGTCACCTGCGGAAACCGTTCCCCCGTACCCCCGCCGCACCCCCGCGCCACGCCGGCGCGGGGGTGCCGTCGTTCCGGGGTGCGGACGGGTGGTCGCCGCCGGGCGGGGCCCCGTCATGCCCTTGACACATCTCGAAGAGCCACTTGTATGGTCTAGGCCAACAGAACGCGCCGTTCCGTTCGGCGAGTTGGCCCTTCGCGGGAGCAACCATCCCTGGACGGACCGGCCGGAGCGCGTCACCTTCGCGCCTCTTGGCCCCACCCACGAGAGGCCGGTCCCGTCGCGTACGGCCCCCCACACAGCCGTGCGTGCCAGGGAAGGCCTGATGTGAAGGAGTCCCCATGCACGCCAGCAGGAAGACGGCTGCCCTCATAGGCGCCGTACTCGCCCCCGTCGTCGCCGTGAGCCTCCCCGCCGGGTCGGCGAGCGCCCACGGCTACATCTCCGACCCGCCCAGCCGTCAGGCGCAGTGCGCCGCGGGCACGGTGTCCTGCGGGGACATCACCTACGAGCCGCAGAGCGTCGAGGGCCCCAAGGGGCTGACCAGCTGCAGCGGCGGCAACAGCCGCTTCTCGGACCTGGACGACGACAGCAAGGGCTGGACCGTCACGCCGGTGCAGAAGAACACGACGTTCTCCTGGAAGCTCACGGCGCGGCACTCGACCAGCACCTGGGAGTACTACGTCGGCGGGCAGCGGATCGCCCTGTTCGACGACGGCGGCGCGCAGCCGGGCGCCGTGGTGAACCACCAGGTCGACTTCGGCGGCCTCAGCGGCAAGCAGAAGGTCCTGGCCGTCTGGAACGTGGCGGACACGGACAACGCCTTCTACGCCTGCATCGACGTCAACGTCGGCGGCTGACGACCGGGTCGGGGCCGGTCCGTCGGGGACCGGCCCGCACCGCCCCACCGGGCGCACGCACCGCCTCATCCGGCGCACGCACCGGGCGGAAGTCCCCCCACCTTCTTCCGCCCGCCCCTTCCGCGCCGTCCCCCCACACCCGATCCCCAGGAGTGACACCGTGCACCGACGCATCCTCGGGCTGCTGACCGCCACCGGCGCGGCCGCCGCCCTCTGCACGCTCACGCTCGCCCCGACGGCCTCCGCGCAGAAGGCCGGCGCGGACACCTCCGCCGCCGCGTTCGTCGTCAGCGAGGCCCAGTTCAACGACATGTTCCCGGGCCGGAACTCGTTCTACACGTACAGCGGTCTGACCGCCGCGCTCGACGCCTACCCCGGCTTCAGCAACACGGGCAGCGACACGGTCAAGAAGCAGGAGGCGGCGGCCTTCCTCGCCAACGTCAGCCACGAGACCGGCGGCCTGCAGTACGTGGTGGAGCAGAACACCGCCAACTACCCGCACTACTGCGACACCAGCCAGCCCTACGGCTGCCCGGCAGGCAACGACAAGTACTACGGCCGCGGGCCCGTCCAGCTCAGCTGGAACTTCAACTACAAGGCCGCGGGCGACGCGCTCGGCATCGACCTGCTCAACAACCCCGACCTCGTGCAGAACGACGCGGCCGTCGCCTGGAAGACCGGCCTCTGGTACTGGAACACCCAGACCGGCCCGGGCACGATGACGCCGCACGACGCCATGGTCAACGGCGCCGGGTTCGGCGAGACCATCCGGTCGATCAACGGCAGTCTGGAGTGCAACGGGGGCAACCCGGGCCAGGTCCAGAGCCGTATCGACAACTACCAGCGCTTCACCCAGCTGCTCGGTGTCGAGCCCGGCGGCAACCTCAGCTGCTGATCCCGCACCCGAGCCCGTCGCCGCTCGGCTCCGGCCCCACCCGGGCCGGGCGGCGCCCGCCCGCCCGCAACCCCCCACCGACGAGGACCTCATGCACCTGTTCTCCCCCCGCAAGCTGACGGCTTCCCTGGCCGTCGCGGCCGCGCTCGGCGCCGTCGCCGTCGTCGTAGGCCCCGCCGACCGGGCCTCGGCCGTCCCGGACACCATCCCGCTCACCCTGAAGAACACCTCGGGCAGCGGCGAGCAGGTGTACGTGTACGTGATCGGCACCGAACTCGCCTCGGGCAAGCAGGGGTACGCCGACGAGTCCGGCGTCTTCCACGCCTGGCCGGCCGGCGGCGCCCCGCCGGTCCCGGCGCCGGACGCCTCGTTCGCCGGCCCGGCCGACGGCGCGTCCAAGACCGTCCAGCTCCCGAAGTTCTCCGGCCGGGTCTACTTCTCGTACGGCCAGAAGCTGGACTTCCGGCTCGCCGACGGCGGACTCGTGCAGCCCGCCGTGCAGAACGCCTCCGACCCCAACCACGACATCCTGTTCAACTGGACCGAGTACACGCTCAACGACTCCGGTCTGTGGCTGAACTCCACCCAGGTCGACATGTTCTCCGCGCCGTACTCGGTGGGCCTCACCGCCGGTGACGGCTCCACCAAGGAGACCGGCAAGCTCAAGGCGGGCGGCTACCAGTCCGTGGTGAACGGGCTGAAGGAGCAGGGCGGCGGCTGGGAGAAACTGGTCGAGACCCGCGGCGACGGAACCCCGCTGCGGGTGCTCGCCCCCGGCCACGCCATCGGCTCGGGCGCCATCCCGGCCGACGTGCTGGACGACTACATCGACCGGGTCTGGACGAAGTACGCGAGCGACACGCTCACGGTGACACCGTTCAAGGACCAGCCCGACACGAAGTTCTTCGGCAAGGTCAACGGCGACAAGATGGACTTCACCGACGGCACGGGCGCCGTCGTGACGTCCTTCGAGAAGCCCGACTCCGACTCCGTGTTCGGCTGCTACAACAAGCTGGACGCCCCCAACGACCAGGTGCGCGGCCCCATTTCGCGGACCCTGTGCGCCGCGTACAACCGCTCGACCCTGCTCACCAACTCCGAGCAGCCCGACGCCGACGCGTCCGGTTTCTACCAGGACGGCGTCAGCAACCACTACGCCCGGCTGGTGCACGACCAGATGCAGAACGGGCAGGCGTACGCCTTCGCCTTCGACGACGTCGGCAACCACGAGTCGCTGGTGCACGACGGCGACCCGAAGGACGCGACCATCTCCCTCGACCCGTTCGACTGAGCGAACCCGGTGCCCGGTCTGTCAGTCCTTCGGTTCTTCAGTTCTCCTGGCAGACCGGGCACCAGAAGAGGTTGCGGGCGGCGAGACCGGCGGTGCGGATCTCGCCGCCACAGACGAGGCAGGGCAGGGTGGCCCTGCGGTACACGTAGACCTCGCCGCCGTGGTCGTCCTTGCGCGGCGGGCGGCCCATCGCCTCCGGCTCGTGCTCCGGCCGGACCGTGTCGATGCGGTTGTTGCGGACCCCCTCGCGCATGAGGGCCACCAGGTCCGCCCACATCGCGTCCCACTCGGCGCGCGTGATGTCCCGGCCCGTCCGGTACGGGTCGATGCCGTGCCGGAAGAGGACCTCCGCGCGGTAGACGTTCCCGACGCCCGCGATGACCTTCTGGTCCATCAGCAGGGCGGCGATCGTCGTACGGCTGCGGGAGATCCGCGCGTACGCCCGCTCCGGTTCGGCGTCCTCGCGCAGCGGGTCGGGGCCCAGGCGGTCGTGCACCGCCTGCTTCTCCGTGTCCGTGATGAGGGTGCAGGTGGTGGGGCCGCGGAGGTCCACGTACGCGGTGTCGTTCCGGAGCCTCAGACGGACCGTGTCGGTCGGCGGGAGCGCGGGGGCGCCGCCGAAGGTGACCTTGCCGAAGAGGCCGAGGTGGATGTGGATCCAGTCGTCCGTCTCGAAGCGGAGGAAGAGGTGCTTGCCGTGGGCCTCGGCGGTGGTGAGGGCCGTGCCGTCGAGGAGGGCGGCGGCGTCCGTGAACTTGCCCTGGGGGCTGGTCACGTGGGCCTTGCGGCCGCCGAATCCGCCGAGGTAGTCCTCGGCCAGCCGATGGATGGTGTGCCCCTCCGGCACGGGTCCTCCTACGGGTTGCTTTTCCCCAGCCCCGCCCCTTCCCGAAACTGGGGGCTGCGCCCCCAGACCCCCCTGTCGCGCTTCGCGCTCGTCCTCAAACGCCGGACGGGCTGAATATGTTTCAGCCCGTCCGGCGTTTGAGGACCGGGGGTTCGGGGGCGGAGCCCCTGAGTACGTGACGGGAACGGGTAGGGGCGGCGGGGGCGAAAAAAGCTTCTAGCCCTGCGGGTGGTGGGCCGGGATCGCGGGGAGGTCCCCGGTCTTCTCGTACGACGCCAGCATGTCGATCCGGCGGATGTGCCGCTCGTCGCCCGAGAACGGCGTGTTCAGGAAGGTCTCGACGAACTTCGTCGCCTCCTCCTCGGAGTGCATCCGCGCCCCGACGGCCACCACGTTGGCGTCATTGTGCTGACGCCCGAGCGCCGCGGTCTCCACGCTCCACGCGAGAGCCGCCCGCACCCCCGCGACCTTGTTGGCGGCGATCTGCTCGCCGTTCCCGGACCCACCGATCACGATGCCCAGACCCTCGGGGTCGGCCGCGGCACGCTCGGCGGCGCGCAGGCAGAACGGCGGGTAGTCGTCCTGGGCGTCATAGATGAGGGGCCCGCAGTCGACGGGCTCGTGCCCGGCTGACTTGAGCCACTCGACGAGGTGGTTCTTGAGTTCGAAACCGGCATGGTCGGAACCGAGGTACACGCGCATGGTCCGAGTGTGACACGGCTGTTTCGGTTCGGCCCCGTCGGGGCAGGCGCAGGAAACCCTCTGAGGCAAGTGGCGGAAAAGTGCGGGTAACACTATAGAACCTCAGAGAAACCTCAAGTAACGATCTGGATTCAAAGGTTCACGAATCCATTCGCCTGGGATTCACTGGACCGGCTCGCGGAGCCCCACCCCCACACGCACTCCCCGCACTCCCCACAGTCCCCGGCGCAAAGGAATCCCCCCATGACCTCGCAGCCGACCCTGACGAAGGCCGGTAACGGCCCGGAAGGCCCCGGAGAACCCGACGGCGGACTCCAGGCCGGGCTCAAGAACCGGCATCTGTCGATGATCGCGATCGGCGGAGTCATCGGCGCCGGCCTCTTCGTCGGCTCCAGCTCCGGTATCGCCACCGCGGGCCCCGGCATCCTCCTCTCGTACGCCCTCGTCGGGACCATGGTCGTCCTCGTGATGCGGATGCTCGGCGAGATGTCCGCCGCGAATCCGACCTCGGGCTCGTTCTCCGCGCACGCCGACCGGGCGCTCGGCCGCTGGGCGGGCTTCTCGATCGGCTGGCTCTACTGGTTCTTCTGGGTCGTCGTGCTCGCGATCGAGGCCACCGCGGGCGCGGTGATCCTGGAGAGCTGGATCCCGGCCGTACCGCAGTGGGGCTGGGCGCTGATCGTCATGCTCGTGCTGACCGCGACGAACCTCGGCTCCGTCGGCTCGTACGGCGAGTTCGAGTTCTGGTTCGCCGGGATCAAGGTCGTCGCCATCGGCGCCTTCATCGTCATCGGCGGGCTCGCGGTCTTCGGCATCCTGCCGGGTGCCGACACCGACGGCGCCGGGCTCGGGAACCTCACGGAGCACGGCGGCTTCCTGCCGCACGGACCCGGCTCGATCCTCACCGGCATCCTGCTCGTCGTCTTCTCCTTCATGGGCAGCGAGATCGCGACCCTCGCGGCCGGCGAGTCCGAGAACCCGCAGCGCGCCGTCACCAAGTCCACCAACAGCGTCATCTGGCGGATCGGCGTCTTCTACCTCGGCTCGATCTTCGTCGTCGTCACGCTGCTGCCGTGGGACTCCGAGTCCATCCAGAAGGACGGTTCGTACGTCGCCGCCCTGAACTCCCTCGGTATCGCCAACGCCGGCGAGATCATGAAGTTCATCGTGCTGACGTCCGTCCTGTCCTGTCTCAACTCGGGCCTCTACACGGCCTCCCGCATGGCCTTCTCGCTCGGCCGGCGCGGTGACGCGCCCAAGTCCTTCGCCCGCACCACGGCCCGGGGCGTGCCGATGCCCGCGATCCTCGCGTCGGTCGCCTTCGGCTTCGTCGCCGTGTTCTTCAACTACGAGTTCCCCGACTCGGTCTTCCTCTTCCTCGTCAACTCCTCCGGTGCGGTCGCCCTGTTCGTCTGGCTCGTCATCTGCCTCTCGCAGCTGCGCATGCGGAAGATCATCGAGCGCGAGACGCCGGAGAAGCTGGTCGTCCGGATGTGGCTGTACCCGTACCTGACGTGGGCGACGATCGCGCTGATCGTCTTCGTCCTCGGCTACATGCTCACCGACACCGAGCACGACGGCCGCAAGACCGTGCTGCTGTCGCTGCTGGTGGCCGCCGTGGTCGTCGGCATCTCGCTGGTACTGGAGAAGGTGCGGCGCGGGAAGGACGGCGGGCCGCGGGAGTCGTCGGACGCGGCCGACACCGAGCAGGTCTAGCGGCCGCCCGCCCCTGCGACAACCGCTGTTCCGTACGAAGCCTCCGTGGCCCTCGCCGCGGAGGCTTCGTCGTACGCGGTCACAGGGGCGTGAAGCTCTTCTTGATGTCCTCGTAGACGCGCAGGGCCCGTTCCCCCACGTCCGGGTGGTACCAGGTGGTGAGCTCGTACGACGTGCCCTCGACGTCGAAGCCGAGCAGCCGGGCGTGCCAGGGCAGTCCCTTGGCCGTGACCGTGTACTCCCAGACGACGGCGGGCGCCCCCCGGAACGTGGTCTCCTCCAGCCGGATCCGCCGGTAGTCGAGTCCCTTGCTCGTGGTCTCCTCCGTCTTCTTCCACTGATCCATGAGATCGCCGCGGGCCGGGGAGGCGTTGGCGAGGATCTCCTGCTTGCGGTCCGGTGAGGTGTAGTGGACCTCGGCGCCGCTCTGCACGACCCGGTCCCAGCCGTCGGGCGGCACCCAGGCGTACAGACCCGCCTCCGTGCGGGAGCCCGCCGGGAGGCTCGGCGGGCGGGCGGTGCCCGCGACGGTGGGGGACGACGACGAGGAGGGGGACGCCTTGTCCTTGTCGCCGGGTGAGCCGCCGAGCATCGGGATGAGCAGGCCGGCGAGTGCCCCGGCGACGACCACGGCCACGACGGCGATCAGGCCCTTTCGTCCGCGGAGGCCACGGAGACCGCGGAGGGCTTGGGGCCGGTCTCCGGTGGGCGGTGGTGCGGTCGGGTGCGGGGCCGGGGTTGGGGTCGGCGTCGGGGCGGCCCTGGGCCTCGTGGGCAGCTCGGAGTTCTCCTCCGGCTCCGCCACCGACGGCTGCGGTGACTGCGGCGACTGCGGCTGCGACCGCGGCAGTTCTGACTGTGTCGGTGTCGGTGACTCCTGGCTCTCCGGCCGGACGCCGGGCACGCGGAACGCCTGCCCGGGTGTCGCGCCCTCGGACGGGAGCTCGGGGGTGCCCTCGGCAGGGGCTTCCGAGGACGTGTTCTCCACCTCGGGGGGTGGTTCGGGGGCGGGTGCCTCGGGAGTGCGGGTGTGCCCGGCCGGTACGGCGTCCTCCACCGGCTCCGGCTCCGGGGGCGGGGGCGGGGGCGGGATGCGTACGTACAGGGGGGTCGGGCGCTCGGCCGGCGAGGGTTCGACCGGTGGGGACTCGGGGGCCTCCGGAGCGGGGCCGGTGGCCGCCGCTTCCCCGGGCTCCGGATGGGGCTCGACCTCCGGCTCCGGGGGCGCCGGGGTGGTCTCCGGAGCCGGCTCCCCGCCGCCGGGGACCGTGACCGTGGCCGTGAGCGCCGCCGTCCCCTTCGTGCCGTCCGCGGCCGGGCCGAGGAGCGCGGCCAGTTCCTCCAGCGCGGGACGGTCCGCGGGGTCCTTCCTGAGCAGGGCCGTGAGTACGTCCCGCAACTCCCCCTCCCCCGCCGCGGCCGGGATCTCCGGCTCCTCGTACAGCACCGCGTGCAGCGTCGCGAGGGTCGTCGCGCGGGAGAACGGGGAGCGGCCGCCCAGCGCCGCGCAGAGGGTGGCGCCCAGGGACCAGAGGTCGGACGGCGGGCCCTGCGGGCGGCCGGAGACGCGCTCGGGCGCCATGTAGTCGGGGGAGCCGACCAGCATGCCGACCATCGTGAGGGCTTCCGCGTTCTGGATGGCGGCGATGCCGAAGTCGGTGAGGACGACCCGGCCGGCCCGCCGTTCGATCAGGACGTTGCCCGGTTTGATGTCCCGGTGCAGGACACCGCCCGCGTGCACCTGGTCGAGCGCCGCCACCAGTTCGAGCCCGATCCGGGCCGTGGCGCGCGCACTCAGTGGCCCGTCCTCCGCCACGACCCGTTCGAGGGAGCGGCCGTCGACCAGCTCCATCACGATCCACAGGCGCTCGCCCTCGTCCACGACGTCGTACACCCGCACCACATTGGGATGGTCGATCCGGGCGGTGGCCCTGGCCTCACGCAGGGTCCGTTCGCGGCGGGTCCTGGCGTCCTCCTGGTCCATGCCGTCTATACGCATCTCCTTGACGGCGACCTGCCGGTCGAGCGTTTCGTCGGCGGCCCGCCACACCCGGCCCATTCCTCCTTGTCCAATACTCTCGACCAACCGGTATCGACCTGTAACCAGCAATCCCGGAATACCGCCCCTCGTTATTTCCGGCACCCCCATGCCCCCCTTCAACACCCGCCACAGAAGAACCGCAAAGAAGCACAATGGACACAACTTTGTGCCGCACCAGCATAGTGCGGAGAAATCTTGTGGTACCTCTTCAAGTACTGCGAATTCAGGCGCAGTCACGGGGTTACAAGGGGGACGAACATGAGTTCTCGTCGTAGGACGATCGCCACGGGATCGCTGCTCACCGCATCTTTCTCGGCGGTGATGGTCTTTTCCTTCTCCGCCGGTGCGGACGACCCGGGACCGATGAGTGACAAGGGGGGAAAGGCCGTTGACGAAGCACCCGCGGGTGTCAAGCTGACGACCTCGCTGCCCGAGAAGATCAGCGTCGACAACGGTTCCCAGGAGACGGCGATCACCGCCACGGTGAAGAACGGGGGAACAAAGGAGAGCGGTGCGATTCGACTGCTCGTGGTCGGTTTCGACGGCCTCTCGGTCAAGAGCGTCAAGGGATGCTCGGAAATCGCCGAAAAGGATCTCCCCGAGGGATCGAACAGCGGCTTCGCCTGCGCCATCGACACTCTGGCCGCCGGCAAGTCGAAGTCGTACGCCGTGGACGCGACGTTCGATCTGAAGAAGGAGGGCAAGATCTGTCTGCCCGTCCAGGACGCCGACGGCAAGAAGACGTTCTGGCAGCAGGGCCCGGTCCCGTTCGGCGCCAACAACCCCTCACCGAACGCTCCGGCGACGCCTCTTCTGCTCGGCACCGACAACAGTCCCGTCACCCCGGGCGGCGACAAGGCCGGTGACTCCTCGGGCGACACCTCGGGCGGCAAGTCCGGGGGCGAGGAACTGCCCAGGACCGGTCCGGCCGAGCAGATGCTGCCGCTCGGCGCGGCGGGCGCCGCGCTCATCTCCGCGGGAGTGGCGGGCCTGTGGTGGACGCAGCGGCGCGAGGGCGAGGGGCGGAGCGGGTCCTGACGGAGGCGGATGGGCTGTACGCCCCCCCCCGGACCCGGACGCGCGAAAGGCTCGCCGGGCTTAGGTCGTGCTACGACCCGGCGAGCCTCTTCCGCGGGAACTACGGCGTGGCGGCGGTCAGCTCTCGCGGTTGACGAGCTTCCAGACCGCCGGGAGCACGCCCATCGCCAGGGCGGCCTTGAGGGCGTCGCCGATGAGGAACGGGGTGAGGCCCGCCGCCACGGCCTGGGCGGTCGTCATGTCGGCGACGACGGCCAGGTACGGGACGCCGATCGCGTAGATGATCGCCTCGCCCAGCAGCATCGCGCCCGCCATGCGGACCACCGAGCGGTCGGCGCCGCGGCGGGCGAGGGCGCCCACGGCGGTCGCGGCGAGCAGCATGCCGAGGATGTAGCCGAAGGAGGCGGTGGCACCGGAGGAGCCCTCGGCGAACCACGGCAGACCGGCGAGGCCGAGTATCGCGTACAGGGCGAGGGAGGCGAGGCCGCGGCCTGCGCCGAGCGCCGTGCCGACGAGGAGGGCGGCGAAGGTCTGGCCGGTGACCGGGACCGGGGAGCCGGGGACCGGGACCGCGATCTGGGCGGCGAGGCCGGTGAGCGCAGCGCCGCCGACCACGAGGGCGATGTCCCTGACGCGGGAGGCGGGGAGGAGGTCGGCGAGGACCTGGCGCGGGGTTGTCTGGGCGACGGCGGTGGTCATCGGGGCTCCGGCGGGGGGTGAGGACGGGGGTCGTTCGTGACGCTATCCCAGGGGGATCGCGTCGATCTCCGTCAGTGGTCGACAAGGGGGTTGGCGGGGGTTGGTGCACCTTCGACAAAGGGTGGGCCGTACACCTGTGGGGGCGTGATGCTGGTCACGGAGGGTGTGTGATCCGGCGAGGCTTCTCCTCGCCCCCGCCGCCCCTACCCGTTCCCGTCAACGACTCGGGGGCCGGCCCCCGAACCCCCGGTCCTCAAACGCCGGACGGGCTGAATTTTCAGCCCGTCCGGCGTTTGAGGACACAGTGACGGGACGGGTAGGGGCGGCGGGGGCGAAACAAGCCCGCCCTGGTCCCGCGGGGCCGTAGCGCCTACCCTCGTCGCATGGTTCCCCAAGCCGAGAACTTCGCGTCGCGTCGATACGTCGACCTGCGTCGCCAGGGCACGGCCACCTGTCGCCACCCCTGAGGCGGGCGCGGAGGGATTCCCGCTCGCCTGGACGCGACAGACGTCGGCGCAGTGTCGGACCCTCCCCGAGGAAGTTCTCCATGCCCAGCTCCTCCCTCGCACCACCACGCCCCGTACGCCCCGGCGCCGTCGACAGCGACCGCCGCAGGACCAGCGCCAGCGCGGTGCTGCGGTCGGTCCTGGACCACGGCCCGGTGGCCCGCAGCACCGTCGCCCGGCTGACCGGCCTCTCCCCGGCCTCGGTCACCGACCACTGCGCCCGGCTCACCTCGCTCGGTCTGATCCGGGAGGCACCCGGACCGCGCCGGTCGAACGGGGTCGGCCGCCCCCACGTACCGGTCGACCTGGACGGCTCCCGGTTCGTCGTGGGCGGCGTGCACGTGGCGGTGCCGTACACCACGGTCGCCCTGCTGAACCTGCGCGGCCGGGTCGTGGCCGAGCGGCGGCTGGGTCATGACGGCGCCGCCGCCGAACCGGCCCGGATCCTCGCGCACGCCGCCGCCGGGCTGCGGGCCCTGCTGGCGGACGCCCGGGGCCGTACCCCCCTCGCCGTGGGCTTCGCGGCCGGCGGCTGGGTGGACCGGGCCTCCGGGACCGTCGTGGAGCATCCGCTGCTCGGCTGGCGGGACGTGCCCGTGCGCGAGGTGCTGCACGCGCGCACCGGCCTGCCGGTCCATGTGGACGGTCACGCGCGGGCGCTGGTCAACGGGGAGCGGCTGTTCGGGGCGGTGGCGGGCGAGGGACTGAGCCTGCTGCACCTCTTCGCGGGCAACGTCGTGGACGCCGCGTTCGCCACCCACGACGAGGTCCATCACGGTCCCCGTTCCCAGGCGGGCTCGATCGCCCATCTGCCGCTCGCGGGTGGCACGGAGCGCTGTGACTGCGGCCGGACGGGCTGCCTCCAGGCGGAGTTGAGCGAGCGGACCCTGTGCCGGCGGGCCCGGGAGGCGGGCGTCATCCACGGCGCGAACCCCATGCATGTGCTGGCCGCCGCGGCGGGCGGCGACGCGGACGCCGTACGGCTGCTGCTGCACCGTTCACGGATGACGGGGCGGGCCGTGGGGCTGCTGCTCGACGTGCTCAACCCGGACACGGTCGTCGTCACCGAGGTGGGCGCCATCCACCGGGAGGACTGCCTCGCCGCGCTGCGCGAAGAGGTCGGGCCCGACCGGGCGGCGGCCGTCGCACCGACCAGTTTCCCGGATTCGGTGCTGGCCGTGGCGGGCGGCTCGGTGGCCCTGGACGTGCTCTACCGGGATCCGCTCGCCGTGTCCCCGGGCAGACTCCGGGCCTCTTCGGTCCCCTAGGCCTCTTCACCGGGACCTATTTAATTCAGAAAATCCGAATGTTGACAGGCATCGCACCAGGCCAGGAGCATCGTGTCCATGAGCTGCCGCACCTTCTGTTGTTGACCCGCCCGAGCGTGGCCACACCGAAGCGTTGACACGTCGACGCGCCGACGATCCGTTCCGTCCGCGTCCTCCGCGTCGTCCGTGTCCTCCGCGTCTCTCCGCGTCTCTCCGCGTCCGTCCGGCGCCTCCCGCCGCGTACCGCGCGTGTGTGCCGTCCCGTGTGCCGTCCCGCTCCCGCGCACCTCTCCTCCGCGTGTCCCGCCCTCCCCGGCCGCACCCCGCCGGGTTCCTCGCGCACCCTCCTGCCGTCCGCCGCAGCGCGGCCCCGTGCACCGCCCCATGAATTCAGGGAGTCCTCCCATGCCACCTCTGTCCGCGTCCGGAGTCGACCGGCGGCTCTTCCTCTCCTCCCTGCTCGGCGCGGCCGCCGCTGCCGGGCTCAGCGGTTGCGCGGACAGCAGCGCCGCCGACAGCGGGGCCGAGGGGGCGGCGACCGCCCCGCTGGCCGACAAGGTCCCCTCGGGTACGAGCCTGAAGATCTCCTCCTATCAGGGCGTCCAGCAGCTGCAGTTCAAGCTCGCGGGGCTGACCGACCTGCCGTTCAAGGTGTCCTCCTGGGCGAACATCGGCGCCGGTCCCGACGTCATCAACGCCTTCCGCTCCAAGTCCCTGGACGTCGCCAACAACGCGGGCATCCCGCCCATCCAGGCGCACTACCAGGGCTACGACGCGAAGATCGTCGCGATCAACATCACCCGCAAGCCCAACTACCTCTTCGCGACCAAGCCCGGCAGCGACATCAAGTCCGTGAAGGACTTCAAGGGAAAGAAGCTGGCCTTCTCGCAGGGGCAGGCCCAGGGAGTCGTCCTGCTGCGGGCGCTCAAGCAGGCCGGGCTGGCGTACGACGACGTGGATCTGGTGCCGCTGACCAGCAACCAGTTCCTCACCGCGCTCCAGGCGGGCCAGGTGGACATCGCCCCGCTCGCCAACAGCCAGTCGCCCGCCTATCTCAAGCAGTACGGGTCCAAGGGCGCCCACACCATCCCCACCGACGTCGTGGACCTCCTCAGCCTGCTGTGGGCGCCCACCTCCGTGCTGGCCGACCGGGCGAAGGCCGCCGCGGTCGCCGCGTACATCCCACGGTGGGCCAAGGGCCAGGTGTGGGCGTACGAGCATCCCGACGACTGGAACAGGGAGTTCTACGTCAAGACGCAGAACCTCAGCCTCGCGCAGGCGGAGGCCATCACCGAACTGGCCAACAAGCCGCTGTTCCCGCCGAGTTGGGACGAGGCGGTGAAGTGGGAGCAGGAGACCGCGGACCTGCTGGCCGAGGGCGGGTTCGTGAAGGGGTTCGAGGTCGACTCGCTCTTCGACCGGCGCTTCGAGGGCATCGCGGCGAAAGCCGTCTCCGCCGAGTACCGGAAGTGAGCGCGATGACCACCACCACCGCGGCCACCACCGCCACGGCGACCGCCGTGTCCAAGAGCGGCGAAACCGGCGAAACCGGCGAGAGCATCGGGGCCGGTGAGACCTCCGGGGCCACCGAGGCCGCCGCCCCCGCACGCCGGACCCCCAGGCGGCGTCGCGCCCTCTCCCCCGGCAAGCGGCTGCCCGCCTCCCGGCTCATCGGCCCCGTGCTGTTCCTCGCGCTCTGGGCCGCCGCCTCCGCCGCGGGGCAACTGGACACGAACGCGATCCCCGCGCCCTGGACGGTCCTGAAGACCGCGGGTCAGCTGTGGAGCGACGGCACGCTCTCCACCGACATCCTCACCTCGCTGCAGCGCGCCGGAACCGGGTTCGCCCTCGGGCTCACCGCCGGGGTGGTCCTCGCGCTGACGGCCGGGCTCAGCCGGGTCGGCGAGGCGCTGATCGACGGGACGGTCCAGCTCAACCGGGCGATCCCGACCCTCGGTCTGATCCCGCTGTTCATCCTGTGGCTGGGCATCGGCGAGACCTTCAAGATCGCGATCATCGCCATCGTCGTCTACATCCCGATCTATCTGAACCTGTACTCGGCGCTGTCCGGTATCGACCACCGCTTCGTCGAACTCGCCGAGGTGCAGGGGCTGTCCAGGCTCCGCTTCATCCGGGAGATCGTCATCCCCGGCGCACTGCCCGGGTTCTTCGTGGGACTCCGGCTCGGCGTCACCGGCTCCTGGCTCGGTCTGGTGGTGCTGGAGCAGATCAACGCCACCAGCGGCCTCGGCTACCTGATGTTCCAGGCCCAGAACTACGGCCAGACGGATGTGATCCTCGTCGGCCTGCTCATCTACGGGATCTTCGGCCTGGTCTCCGACAGCGCGGTCCGCCTCATCGAACGGAGGGTGCTGTCATGGCGACGCACACTGAACAGCTGACGTCCCGGCCCACCCCGGACGCCCCGACGGCCCCGACGGATTCCGCGGCTCCGGCCGTCCGGCTCAGGGGTCTCACCCGGTCCTTCGACGGGCGGACCGTCCTCGACGACGTGGACCTGGACCTGCCGGCCGGACAGCTCACGGCCCTGCTCGGGCACAGCGGCTCCGGCAAGAGCACCCTGCTGCGCGCCATCGCGGGACTCGACCACGAGGTCGCCGGCAGCGGTGAACTGACCGCCCCGGACCGGGTGTCCGTCGTCTTCCAGGACTCCCGGCTGCTGCCCTGGCGCCGCGTCCTCGACAACGTCCTGCTCGGCAGCGACGGCAAGGAGGCGGCCGAGCGGGGCCGCGCCGCGCTCGCCGAGGTGGGTCTCGCGGGACGCGAACGGGCCTGGCCCAACGAGCTGTCCGGCGGCGAGGCCCAGCGTGCCGCCCTGGCCCGCTCCCTCGTACGGGAGCCCGAACTCCTGCTGGCCGACGAACCGTTCGGCGCCCTGGACGCGCTCACCCGGATCAAGATGCACGGTCTGCTGCGCGAGCTGTGGGAGCGTCACCGGCCCTCCGTGCTCCTCGTCACGCACGACGTGGACGAGGCGATCGTGCTGGCCGACCGGGTGCTCGTGCTCGACCAGGGCCGGATCGGCCTCGACCTGACCATCGACCGCGCGCATCCGCGCTCGTACCGCGATCCGCTGCTCGGCGAGTACCGCGAGCGGCTGCTCGCCGCGCTCGGCGTGACGGAGGACCACGCGGGCCGGGAGAACCAGAAGAACCAGGAACACAAGGAGAAACAGGAGACCCACCAGTGACCCGGCGTCGGCTGCACCTCAATGCCTTCCTCATGAACACCGGCCATCACGAGGCCTCCTGGCGGCTCCCGGAGAGCGATCCGTTCGCGCACGTGGAGCTGGATCACTACGTCCGGCTGGCGCGTACCGCCGAGCACGGCACCTTCGACTCGCTCTTCCTCGCCGACGGGCCGCAGCTGTGGAGCAATCTCGCGCAGCGGCCGGCCGGCGCCCTGGAGCCGCTCACGCTGCTCACCGCGCTGGCGACGGCCACCGAGCACATCGGTCTGATCGCGACCGCCTCCACGTCGTACAACTCGCCCTACAACCTGGCCCGCAAGTTCGCCTCGCTGGACATCATCAGCGGGGGCCGGGCGGGCTGGAACATCGTCACCACGGCCGGTGCCGAGGCCGCCCGCAACTTCGGCCTGGACGCGGAGCCCGCGCACGCCGAGCGGTACGCCCGTGCCGCCGAGTTCCTCGATGTGGCGCTCAAGCTCTGGGACAGCTGGGAGGACGACGCGATCGTCGCCGACAAGGCGGCCGGCGTCTGGGGCGACGACACGAAGATCCATCCGCCCCGGCACCGGGGGAGGTACTTCGGCGTCGAGGGCGCCCTGAACGTGCCGCGCTCCCCGCAGGGTTACCCGCTGCTGGTCCAGGCCGGTTCGTCGAAGGACGGCAAGGCGTTCGCGTCCCGGTACGCGGAGGCGGTGTTCACCGCCCAGCAGACCCTGGAGGACGCGCAGGACTTCTACACCGACCTCAAGGCGCGGACGGTGGCGGCCGGCCGCGATCCCGACCACATCAAGGTGCTGCCCGGCATCGTCCCGGTGCTCGGCTCCACGGAGGCGGAGGCGCGCGCCAACGAGCAGGTGCTGGAGGACCACATCGTGTACACGCACGGCGTGGGCCGACTGGAGAGTCTGCTGCAACTGCCGCCCGGCACGCTGGAGTTGGACGGAGAGCTGCCTGCCGATCTGCCGCCCGAGAGTTCCATCGAGGGGGCGAAGAGCCGCTACACGCTCGTCGTGGAACTCGCCCGGCGCGAACGTCTCACCGTGCGGCAGCTGATCGGCCGGCTCGGCGGCGGGCGCGGCCACCTCACCTTCACCGGGACGCCCGAGCAGGTCGCCGACGCCATCGAGGAGTGGTTCACGCGCGGCGCCGCCGACGGCTTCAACATCATGCCCGCGGTCCTGCCGTCCGGCCTCGAAGCGTTCGTCGACCACGTCGTCCCGCTCCTGCGCGCCCGTGGCCTGCTGCGCGAGGAGTACGGCCCGCGCCAGACCCTGCGCGGCAGATACGGCCTCCCCCGCCCCGCCAACCAGCACGTCCCCCCGGCGCTCGCCCGCGTCTGAACACCCGAGAGGAACCTCCATGCCCGACATCGAGATCCAGAAGGTCACCGCGAGGATCGGCGCGCGGATATCCGGCGTCGACATCGCCAAACCGCTCGACGAGGCGACGGTCACCGCCCTGCGCGGCGCCCTCGACGAGCACAAGGCGCTGGTCTTCGACGACGTCGACCTGGACGACGAGGGCCAGCAGGCCTTCGCCCGGCACTTCGGCGACCTCACCACCGCCCATCCGACCGTGCCCGCCGTCCAGGGCGCCCCGAACGTGCTGCCCGTGGACAGCGAGCGCGGCCGGGCCGCCAACCACTGGCACACCGATGTCACATTCGTCCTCAATCCGCCGCAGGCCAGCACCCTGCGCAGCATCACGCTCCCGCCGTACGGGGGCGAGACGCTGATCGCCAGTTCGGCCGCCGCCTACCGCGATCTGCCGGAGCCGCTGCGGCGGCTGGCGGACACGCTGTGGGCCGAGCACACCAACGACTACGACTACGCGGTGCCGGACGAGGAGATCGACGCGGCGCACGCCGCCCAGCGCGCCCAGTTCACGTCCATCAACTTCCGCACCGCCCACCCGGTGGTCCGGGTCCACCCGCTGACCGGTGAGCGCGGGCTGTTCATCGGCGGTTTCGCCCAGCGGATCGTGGGTCTTTCGGTGGGCGAGTCCCGCAAGATCCTCGACCTGCTCCAGGCCTATGTCGTACGGCCCGAGAACGTCCTGCGCCACCGCTGGTCGCCGAACCAGCTGGTGCTGTTCGACAACCGGATCACCCAGCACTACGCCATCGACAACTACGACGGTCTGCCGCGCCGCCTCAACCGGGTGACGGTCGCCGGTGACGTGCCGGTCGGCATCGAGGGCAAGGAGAGCCACTCGATAGCGGGCGACGCCTCGCACTACACCCCGGTCGCCGCGTAGTCGGGACATCACCGCTGGTGGCGGGCGTGTCCGGATAGTGGACGGCTCCTTCGTGCGAGCGGAGGGGCCGCCCAGACTGTGGGCGTTTTTGCCCAGTCTCAGTCGCACGCAAGGGACCACCCCCACTCATGTCCCGTACCACTCAGGACGTCGCGCCCCACTCCGACGCCTCCCTCACGCACGGTCTCAGGCAGCGCCATCTGTCGATGATCGCCCTCGGCGGGGTGATCGGCGCGGGTCTGTTCGTCGGCTCCGGCGCGGGCATCGCCGCCGCGGGCCCGTCGATCGTCGTCGCGTACGCCGTCTCCGGTCTCCTCGTCATGCTGGTGATGCGCATGCTGGGCGAGATGTCGGCCGCGTATCCGTCGTCGGGTTCCTTCTCCGCGCACGCCGAGCGGGCCGTCGGGCCGTGGGCGGGGTTCACCGCGGGCTGGGCGTTCTGGGTGCTGCTGTGCACGGCCGTCGGCCTGGAGGGCATCGCCGCGGCGAAGATCATGACGGGCTGGCTGCCCGGTACGCCGGAGTGGGCGTGGGTGGCCCTGTTCATGGTCGTCTTCTGCGCCGCGAACCTCGCCGCCGTGCGCAACTTCGGCGAGTTCGAGTTCTGGTTCGCCGCGCTGAAGGTGGGCGCGATCGCCCTGTTCCTGGTCCTCGGCGTCCTGGCGATCACCGGACTGCTGCCCGGCACGGACTCCCCCGGCCTGACCCACCTCACCGGCGAGGGCGGCTTCCTGCCGAACGGCGGCGAGGGCCTCGTCATCGGCCTGCTCGCCTCGGTCTTCGCGTACGGCGGCCTGGAGACGGTGACGATCGCCGCGGCCGAGTCGCAGGACCCGGTCCGGGGCGTCGCGAGCGCCGTACGCACGGCGATGTGGCGCATCGCGCTCTTCTACATCGGTTCGATGGCCGTCATCGTGACGCTCGTCCCCTGGAACTCCGCGGCCGTCGTCGAGAAGGGCCCGTACGTCGCCACCCTCGACCACCTGGGCATCCCGGGTGCCGGGCCGCTCATGAACGTCGTCGTCCTCGTCGCCCTGCTGAGCGCGATGAACGCCAATGTGTACGGGGCCTCGCGCATCGCGTACTCGCTGGTGGAGCGCGGGCAGGGGCCGCGGGTGCTCGGGCGGGTGTCCGGCGGGGTGCCGCGGGTCGCCGTGCTCGCCTCCTCGGTGTTCGGCTTCGGCTGCGTGCTGCTCAGCTACTGGCGGCCCGAGGACGTCTTCCCCTGGCTGCTGAACATGATCGGCGCGGTGATCCTGGTCGTCTGGATCTTCATCGCGATCTCGCAGCTGCGGTTGCGGCGGCAGCTGGAGCGGGAGTCCCCGGAGCGGCTCGCCGTACGGATGTGGGCGTTTCCGGTGCTGACATGGGTGGCGCTGGCGGGCATGCTGGCGATCTTCGTCCTGATGGCCCGGGAGCCGGACACGCGGGTGCAGCTGTACGCGACGGGCGGCATGACGCTGTTCCTGGCGGCGGTCGGCTACGCCCGGCAGCGGGTGCGGGCGGCGCGCGCCGGGGCCTGACGAACACACCACGCGCCCCTCTTGCCGCTAGACCGTATTTGCAAGAGACTTGCAACAAGAGCCCGGCCTCGTGATCGTCTTCTCACCTTTCACGCGGCGGGTGGATGGACGGAAGGCCCCCGCGAGGACGTGACTCGCGGGGGCCTTCCGGTATGGGGGGCTCCGGGTGATGGTTACGGGATGCCGATGAAGAGCTGCAGCACCTGTCGGAGCCTTGAGGAGGAGCACCGCTTTCTGGAGCCCGATGAAGCGGACTGGCTCAAGAAGGAACTGGACACGAACAACGTGGGCACCTTCATGGTGTGCCTGGCCCCGGTCGACGGCGGAGCCAAGCAGTGCCGCAACCTCCGGACGTACTGGAAAGAGAAGCCCTTCAGGAAGCCCCTGCGCCTGCCCGAGCCGGAGTGACGCCGACCAGCCGGTGCCGGACTACAGGTTGCTGAAGTCCGGGCCCTGCGTGCGCGTGCGCTTCAGCTCGTAGAAACCCTGCACCGAGGCGACCAGCAGCGTGCCGTCCCACAGCTTCGCCGCGTCCTCGCCCTTGGGGGCCGGGGTGACGACCGGGCCGAAGAAGGCGATCTGCTCGCCGTCGGCGCCGGGGACCGCGATGACGGGCGTGCCGACGTCCTGGCCGACCTTGTCGATGCCCTCCTTGTGCGAGGCGCGCAGCTCGGCGTCGAACTCGAAGTCCTTCTGGTCCGCGTAGTCGATCAGGTCCGCGGGCAGGCCGACCTCGTCGAGCGCACCGGCGATCGCCTCCCGCGTCGGGCCCAGGCCGCCGTTGTGGATGCGGTTGCCGAGCGCCGTGTAGAGCGGGCCGAGGATGTCGGCGCCGTGCTTCTGCCAGGCCGCGGTCACCACGCGGACGCCGTCCCACGCGGTGGTGGTCATCATCTCGCGGTAGTGGTCGTTCAGCTCGTCGAGCCTCGGCTCGTTCAGGACCGCCAGGCTCATGATGTGCCAGCGGACCTCGATGTCACGGACCTTCTCCACCTCCAGGACCCAGCGCGAGGTCATCCACGCCCACGGGCACAGCGGGTCGAACCAGAAGTCGACCGGCGTCTTGGCGGAAGTCTGCTCAGACATGCTTCTCCTCGTCGGGGGAACGCGGGCGCCCGGCAATCGGTGACACCAGGCTCATGTTCAACGCGATCGGTCGCTCGTGCCATTCCCCGGTGCCCGGCGTCAGGTGCACATGGCAGGATCGGTCCTGTTCACACGTACCCATCACGTACCCATGACGCCATGAGGGAGTGCCGCCCGTGCCCGGTGAGAATCTGTCCCGCGACGAGGCCCGCGAGCGGGCAGCACTGCTGTCCGTCGAGGCGTACGAGGTGTCCCTGGACCTGCGCTCCGCGGTGGGCGGGACCGACACCGAGCCACGTACGTTCCGGTCGGTGACGACCATCCGGTTCCGCAGCGCGGAGCCGGGCGCCACGAGCTTCGCGGACCTGATCGCGCCGGGCGTCACGGCCGTCTCGCTGAACGGCAGGGACCTCGACCCGGGCGCGGTCTTCGACGGCTCCCGCATCCTCCTGGAGGACCTGGCCGAGGACAACGAACTGGTCGTCGACGCCCAGTGCGCGTACAGCCGCACGGGTGAGGGCATGCACCGCTTCGTCGACCCCGAGGACGGCGAGGTCTACCTCTACACGCAGTACGAGCCGGCCGACTCCCGGCGCGTCTTCGCGAACTTCGAGCAGCCCGACCTCAAGGCGCCCTTCCGCTTCGAGGTGCGGGCCCCCGAAGGCTGGGTGGTGTGGAGCAACGGCGTCGGCGAACTGACCGACGGGGTGTGGAAGTTCGCGGAGACCAAGCCCATCTCGACGTACATCACGGCCGTCGTCGCCGGTCCGTACCACTATGTGACCGACTCCTACGAGCGGGTCCTCGACGACGGGACGCGGCTGGAGATCCCGCTCGGCGCGCTCTGCCGCAAGGGCCTGGCCCGGCATTTCGACGCCGATGACGTCTTCCTGATCACCAAGCAGGGCCTCGACTTCTTCCACGACCACTTCGACTACCCGTACCCGTTCGGGAAGTACGACCAGGCGTTCGTGCCCGAGTACAACCTCGGCGCGATGGAGAACCCGGGCTGTGTGACCTTCCGCGAGGAGTTCATCTTCCGCGGCAACGTGACGCAGGCGTCGTACGAGCGCCGGGCGAACGTGATCCTGCACGAGATGGCCCACATGTGGTTCGGCGACCTGGTGACCATGGTGTGGTGGGACGACCTGTGGCTGAAGGAGTCCTTCGCGGACTTCATGGGCACGTTCTCGATGGCCGAGGCGACCCGCTTCACCGACGGCTGGGTCACCTTCGCCAACAACCGCAAGGCGTGGGCGTACCGCGCCGACCAGCTGCCCTCCACGCACCCGGTCACGGCCGACATCCGCGACCTGGAGGACGCCAAGCTCAACTTCGACGGGATCACGTACGCCAAGGGCGCGTCCGTCCTCAAGCAACTCGTCGCCTACGCCGGACGGGACGCGTTCCTGGAGGGCGCCCGCCGCTACTTCAAGCGGCACGCGTACGGGAACACGCGCCTGGGCGATCTGCTGTCCGTCCTGGAGGAGACGAGCGGGCGGGACATGGCGGCCTGGTCGCGGTCCTGGCTGCAGACCGCCGGCGTCAACTCCCTCACCCCGCAGGTGCTCCTCGACGCGGACGGCCGGGTCGGTGAGCTGACGGTCCTCCAGGAGGCCGCCGAGTCGCACCCCGAACTGCGGCCGCACCGGGTCGCCGTCGGCCTCTACCGGCGGGAGGGCGCGGACGGGACGGGCGGCGGCCCGCTCGTGCGGTACGCGCGCGCCGAGGTGGATGTCGACGGACCGCGCACGGTCGTCGGTGAGCTGGCCGGGGCCGACGCCCCCGAGCTGGTCCTCGTCAACGACGACGACCTCACCTACTGCAAGATCCGCTTCGACCAGGGGTCGCTGGACACCCTGCGGGCCCACCTCGGCGACCTCACCGACCCGCTCGCCCGCGCCCTGTGCTGGTCGGCGCTGTGGAACCTGACCCGCGACGCGCTCATGCCCGCGCGGGACTTCGTCGACCTCGTCCTGCGCTTCGCGGGCCGCGAGTCGGACATCGGCGTGCTCCAGACGCTCCACGCGTGGGCGAACTCCGCGCTCACCTTCTACGTGGCGCCCGAGTGGCGGGCCACCGGCGGGCGGCTGCTCGCCGAGGGCGCGCTGCGGGAGCTGCGGTCCGCCGGGCCCGGCAGCCAGCACCAGCTGACGTGGGCGCGGTTCTTCGCGGCGGTCGCCTCCGGTGAGGACGATCTGCGGCTGCTGCGGGAGCTGCTGGACGGGACGGCGAAGATCGACGGGCTTGAGGTGGACCAGGAGCTGCGGTGGGCGTTCCTGGAACCGCTCGCCGCGCACGGTCTTGCGGACGAGTCCGTGCTCGCCGCGGAGCTGGCCCGCGACGACACCGCGTCCGGGAAGCGGCATCAGGTGCGGTGCCTGGCGGCGCGGCCGTCCGCGGCGGTCAAGGCGCAGGCGTGGGCCGCGGTGGTGGAGTCGGACTCGCTGTCCAACGCGCTGGTGGAGGCGACGATCGGGGGGTTCGCGCAGGCGTCCCATCGGGAGCTGACCGCTTCCTACGCGTCGAAGTACTTCGACGTGATCGAGCGGGTGTGGGCGGAGCGGTCGATCCAGATCGGGATGGATGTGGTGCGGGGGTTGTTCCCCGCGCTGCAGGACTCTGACGGGACCTTGGCGGCTGCCGATGCGTGGCTCGCCGCTCGGGCTGAGGCTGCGCCTGCGCTTCGGAGGTTGGTGTTGGAAGCGAGGGACGACCTCGGGCGGGCCTTGCGGGGGCAGGCGTGTGATGGGGCTGCCGCGGGTTGAGTTTCGGGTGCGGGTGCGTGGGGGCTGGTCGCGCAGTTCCCCGCGCCCCCAAAAGATTGCGCCGTTCCCCGCGCCCCTTCGGGGGCGCTCCTGGTGCGGCTCCTCCAAAGGGGGACGGTCTGCTTGATGTTGACCTTGGGGGTGGACGTAACAGTTACGGAATTCGGGTGATCGGTGCCGTGACCCCCTTACGGACCAGGGGGTTTCGGCAGTTCGGGCGGTGGACTTTAGGGCGGTGTTGTCCGGTTTTGACGACGGGCTTGTAACAGCGGTTAGGCAGCCGGTCGGGCGCGGCAGATTCGACGGCATGAACCACAACACCCCGCTCTCCCCCCGGCCCCTCCGCCACCTGTCCGACGTCCAGCAGCGCCTCATGACCACCGCACAGCTGCGGGCGCGGGGCGTGAGCACCGCCGACATCAACGCGCAGTGCCGGCCGGGCGGTTCCTGGCAGCAGCTCCTGCCGGGGGTCCACCTGCTCCGCCCGGGACCCGCCACCAGCGAGGAGCGGCTGCACGCGGTCCTCATGTACGCGGCCCGCTGCCCCGTCGCGGAACCGGCCGTCCCCGCCCAGCCCGGCGCCGCCGAACCGCACGCCCCGCAGGAGTACGCCGACGCGATGATCACCGGGCTCGCCGCACTCGCCCTGCACCGCTTCACGGACGCTCCCCCGCTGCTCTCCCTGGACCGCGTCGACGTCCTCGTCCCGCGGCTGCGGCGGCTGCGTTCGACGGGCTGCGTCCGGATCGTCCGTACCCCGGGCATGCCGGAGCCCGTGCAGCTCGGCGGTATCCCCGTGGCGCCCGTACCGCGCGCCCTGGCCGACGCGGTCGCCGACATCACGGACGCGGGGGTCGTACGCCGGCTGCTCACCGAGGCGGTGCGCGGCGGACACTGCGAACCCGCCGCGGTCGTACGGGAGCTGACCCATGCCCGGCTGCTGAGCCGACCGCACGTGGTGGACGCCGTCGACTCCCTCCTCGCCGAGGGCCGGGCCATCGCCGAGGACCGGCTCTACCGTCTGGTCACCGAACACGGTCTGCCCGACCCGGTCTGGAACGTGGACCTCCGGCTGCCCGGCGGCCCGCTCCTCGGCGGCCTCGACGCGTACTGGCCCGACCACGCCGTCGCCCTCGAACTCGACACCCGGGCCCCGCGCCACGACGACGACGCGATGTGGTCCGAGTACGCCCGCAAGCGCGAGCACCTGGAACGCCTCGGCATCACGGTCGTCCACGTCACGCCGAAGAAGCTGCGGGACTCGATGGAGCAGCAGGCGACCGTCGTGCGTACGGCTCTGATGGCGTCGGGGGACCGTGATCCGGCGGCCTATGTGGTGGTGCTGCCCCGGTAGGGAGGGCGAGGGCAGCGCCAGGAGGGGAGGGGCCGCCGGGTGTCCGGCGGCCCCCGTCGCTACTTCGGCTGCGGGCAGTACTCCGCCTCGATCACCGCGTCGGTGTCCCCCGACCAGTCGTTGTTGAAGTTGAAGGCGAGCGAATGGCGGCCGTCCGCCGTCGTCACCGCCTCCGAGTTGGAGCCGTGGATGCCTCCGCCGTGGCCCCAGACGACCACACCGCAGCTCAGTTTCCGTTCGATGAGGCCGAGGCCGTAACCGGCGTTCGGGATCTCCCCGACCTTGACGGTGGTCTTCATCTCGGCGAGCTGCTTCTTCGGCAGGAGCCTGCCGCGCAGCAGCGCCGAGTAGAAGCGGTTGAGGTCACCCGAGTCGGAGATCATCTCGCCCGCCGCGGAAGCGAGGCCGGGGTTCAGCTCCGTGACGTCGTACGTCGGGCCGGTGGCCGTCTCGGCGAGCTTTCCGTACGCCCGGCTGCTGGGCTTCGGCACCTTCGGGTACGTGCCCGGGACGAGTGTGGCGTTCAGTCCGAGCGGCCGGATGACGCGCTGCCGGATCTCGTCGCCGTACGAGTGGCCGGTGGCCTTCTCGATCACCATGCCGGCCAGGACGTAGTTGGTGTTGGAGTACTTCCACGAGGTGCCCGGCGCGAAGTCCGGCGCGTGGGACGTCGCGATCTTCACGAGGTCGCGGGGCGGCAGGTTGTCGAAGCGGTGCTCGAAGAAGCCGTCCTTCAGGAAGTACGTGCGGGCGAAGGTGTCGTCCGCCGTGTAGTTGTAGATGCCGCTCGTGTGGTTGAGGAGTTGGCGCAGGGTGATGCGGCGGCCGTCGTGGCCGTTGCCGCTGACCACTCCCGGCAGCCACTTGTCCACGGTGTCGTCCAGCGAAAGCCGGCGTTCCGCTTCCAGCTGGAGCACGACCGTCGAGGTGAACGTCTTCGTGATGCTGCCTACGCGGTAGCGGTCCTCCGCCGAGCGGGGCTTCTTCGTCCTGAGGTCGCCCACGCCCGCGGTGGCCTTCCAGGTGGTGCGGTTCCTGTCGGCCTGGGCCGCTACGCCGGGGACTCCGGCCTCGACCGCTGCGTCCATTGCGCGTCGGGTCGCGCCGTGATCTCTCGCCGATGCGGGCGGGGCGTCCGCCAGGGCCGCGGGGGTCGCCAGCGCGGCTGCGGTGAGTGTCGCCGCGGTGGTGAGGGCCAGGCGGGTTGCACGTGCGGTGCGGGGTGACATGTGAGGTCCCTTCGTCGCGATGCCGACGGGAGGGACCTGGTGAGTGTCGGGTGGGTTGCCTACGGGTGGGGTGGTTGAGTGGGATTCAGCCGCATTTTGTGGGGGTCCGGGGGCTGTGTGTCGGGTGCGGGTGCGTTGTGGCTGGTCGCGCAGTTCCCCGCGCCCCTAAAAGATTGCGCCGTTCCCCGCGCCCCTTGAACGAAAGACTGCGCCGTTCCCCGCGCCCCCGGAGCGTCAGCTCTTCCTCAGTACCAGTTCCGTGTTGCGGTCCGCCGGGGTCCCGCTCAGGTCCGTTCGGGCGCCCGGGGCGTTGAAGCTCAGTTCTCGGTACAGCGCTGCCAGGCCTGTCTGGGAGAGGTCCGTGAAGTCCGTGTCGTGGGGGGCCGCGGACTCGATCAGCGTGGTGAACAGGGAGATCGTGCCGTCGTGGTTGTCGGCGATCTCGATCACGCGGGCGAGCTGCGGGAAGTCGACGTGGGAGGCGGTGGAGACCTCCCAGAAGGAGCGGCCGTCGGGGCCGGGGTGCGGGGTGACGGCGTTCTTGTGGCTGTGGCCGTTCACCCAGGCCAGCACCGGGCGGTGGGCGCCGAGCACGGAGAGCACCTCGTCGCCGCCGTGCCGCCGCTCCCCCGGGTGCGCCGGGTCCTCGCGGAGGTTGCGCATCGATTTACTCGTGTGGTGGCTGAAGACGATGACGTGTTCCTTGTTCTTCTCCGCCGCCTTCAGCGTGCGCTCCAGCCACCGCAGTTGGGCCGTGCCGAGGGAACCCTCGTAGTGGCCGCCCGGGTCGGTGGTGTCGAGGCTGATGCCGAGGACGTCGTCCGCGATCCGGAACGTGTAGTACTGGGTCTTCGCGGCGAGGTTGGCCTGCGAGTAGCCGTGTCCGACGGGGCCCGTGCCGGTGTGCGCCGGGTCGAGGTGGGCCTGGAGGTACTCGGTGGGGGTGAAGGGGGCGCGGGCCTCGTCCGGGGTGACCGAACGCATCCTGCGCGCCTGGGACTTCAGCATCGCCTTGAAGCCGGCGCCCTTGGGGTCGCCGCCCTTCTTGACGTTCTTCCAGATGGCGACGCCCTCCGACTCGTCGAGCGTCATCAGCTTCCTGCCGCCGACGGCGAACTCGGCGAAGAAGGAGTCGCCGGGCGCGTAGCAGCCGCCGGGCAGCGAGTCGTGGTTGCCGACCGTGGAGTACCAGGGCAGGTTGAGGCCGGGGCTGCGCACCTCGCGGATCGCGGCGGCGAGGAAGCCCTCGATACGGGGGAAGCCGAGCTGCTTGTCGGCGTCGCGCAGGGCCGCGTCGGGCTGCCAGTACAGCTTCAGGTCGCTGTTCTGGACGCCCTCGTAGCGGGCCAGGTCACCGGAGTTGGGGGTGATGCGGCCACCGCTCATCACCTTCAGGAACCAGTCCAGTTCCGTCTTGGCGTTGTTGTCGGTGTTGTCGCCGGTGGTCATCACGAAGTGCAGGGGCGAGCCGGTGACGGGGGCGCCGCGCAGCGCGTTGACCCGCTCGACGAGCGAGACCGCGCCCGCCACCGACAGGGACTCCTGCGGCCGCCAGGCGCTGGCGGTCTGGGCGCGCAGATACTCGTACCGCAGCGGGTGCTGTACGTCGACCAGGTGCAGATCGGTGAACTGCACGAACGCGGCAAGTGCGGTGCGCCGCCCGTCCCGGCCGGACTTCGGGGCGGCCAGGTCGCCGCGGACGACGCGGGACCAGGCGGGTCCGTCGCCAAGCCGCCGGTACCCGGAGCCCGGGCGCGCGGTGGCGATGGTCGAGAGGGTGGTGCCCCGGGTGTACGGGGCCAGGGGTGCGGCCGGCGCCCTGCGGGAGACGGCGATGGGCTGCCCCTGGGTGGCGGCGGTGTGGGTGGCGGCCTCGCTCGTCCCCGGGCGCAGCGCGAAGCCGATGCCCGCGGAGAGCGACACCGCCCCGGTGGCGGCCAGAAAGGCGCGGCGGTCACGAGCGGCGGTGGCGACAGAGCGTATGCGCGACATGGCGCGGTCTCCCCTGGTGCGGCGCGTCAGCAGTGGTCGCGGTCGGTCCGCCGACGCGAACCTCCCGCTCGTACTTGATGGTTGGCACCGGGGGTGACCTGCACGTTAACTGGACGGCAACGGGCAGCGCCGATCACCGTACGTCGATCTTGGACTACCCTCCGCGTCCACCGAGCCCTCCTCGAACGGAGGCGAGCCGGTCACTCCACGTTCATCTGGCGGGGTAGGGGGTAGGTCTCGCCGCCCTCTGTCAGGTGGCGGCCGGGTGTTCTCAGGTATCCGCCGGGTGTTCGGGAATGCCGGTCACCCGGCCGGCTCCGGGGCGCTCCCGCCACAGGGCGAGTCCCACATCGACCAGTCCCACGCGCTCCAGCGCGGGCACCTCGTCGAGGGGGTGCCAGGCCGCCATGTCGGTCGAGCCGTCGGCCTCGTGGCGCAGTTCGCCGCCGGTCACCCGGGCCTCGTAGACGATCCGCAGGCCCTGAAAGTCGGCGGCGCCGACGCGGCGCGGATAGGTGCGCAGGATCGAGTCGACACCGAGCAGGGTGACCGGCTCGACGGTGTATCCGGTCTCCTCCTCGGCCTCGCGGATCACGGTGTCGTACGGGTCCTCGCCGTGGTCCATGCCGCCGCCGGGCAGGGTCCAGCGCCTGCTGCCGTCCCGGGCCACCCAGCGTGCGAGGAGCATCCGCCCGTCACGCACGCACACGGCGTAGGCCGCCACCCTCAACTCCTTGCGCATGGCCAGACGTTACGTCAGGGGCATCCGCACGTCCCGGTTTGGCCGGAGATCGGCTCCATGACGTATGGCGGAATTACGCCATGAACAGTTCACGTCACGGTCAGCTCTCCCCAAACTTCCGTTTCTTGCGTAAAGCTGAGCGGTCATCCGGGTTCACATTCCGGACTGACGCGATCGGTCCGACGTCGATCCGATCGTGAACGGACTTTTCCTTTACTCACAAGGATGCTGATGACCCTCCACTCTCAGCGCGCTCCGATCAGCGGGGCGAGACGCGCGGCACGCATAGCCGTCGCCGCCGGACTCGTGGCCGCTCTCTCCTCGGTCGGGCCGATACCCATGGCCTTCGCCGCGGACGGCCCGGGTACCACCCCCGCCGACACGCCGGTCAAGTCCACGAGCGGCAAGCTCGGTTCGGCCGACGCCGACCTCCTCGCGCAGGCCCAGGCGTCCGGCGACAAGAACGTCACGATGATGATCGCCACCGCGCCGGGGCAGACCGAACAGGTCGCGGGGCAGCTCGACGCGGTGAAGGGCGGCTCCGTCGGCCGCACCTACGACAAGCTCGGTTACGTCCGCGCGACCGTGCCGACCGCCAAGGCCGAGTCGGCCATCGCGGCGGCCTCCAAGCTCTCCTCCGTGCACGGCATCGACCTGCGCCAGGAGATCGTGCTGGACGACCCGACCCCGTCCGCCGACACGGCGAAGGGCGCCAAGAAGGGCGCCACGGCCGCCGCGTACCCGGCGCCGGGCAAGAACACCCCCGCGGTGAACCCGTACAACCCGTCCTTCGAGACGGGTGCCGTCGACTTCGTGAAGAAGAACCCGAAGGCGGACGGCCGCGGTATCACCATCGGCATCCTCGACTCCGGTGTCGACGTGGCGCACCCCGCGCTGCAGAAGACGACGACCGGCGAGCGCAAGATCGTCGACTGGGTGACGGCGACCGACCCGCTGGTCGACGGCGACGCGACCTGGCGCGCGATGGTCAACGCCCGCTCGGGCCCGGTCTTCACCTACGACGGCGAGAGCTGGAAGGCACCCGCCGGGAACTACGCGGTCAGCCGCTTCCGTGAGTCCGCGTCCGTCGGCGGCGACGCGAACGGCGACCTGAACCGCGACGGCGACACCACCGACAGCTGGGGCGTGCTCTACGACGCCGCCGCGGGGACGGTCCGCGTCGACCTGAACGACAACAACGACTTCACGGACGACGCGCCGATGAAGCCGTACAAGGACGGGTACCAGATCGGTTACTTCGGTACCGACGACCCGGCCACCGAGATCGCCGAGCGCGTGCCGTTCGTCGTGGAGATCCGCAAGGACGTCCCGATGGACCCGCTGGGCGGTGACTGGGTCGGCAAGAAGTCCGACTTCGTCAACATCGGCATCATCGAGTCCGAGCACGGCACGCACGTCGCCGGCATCACCGCCGCCAACAAGCTGTTCGGCGGGAAGATGAACGGCGCGGCGCCCGGCGCCAAGCTCGTCTCCTCGCGCGCCTGCACCTGGAGCGGCGGCTGCACGAACGTCGCGCTCACCGAGGGCATGATCGACCTCGTCGCCAACCGCGGCGTCGACATCGTGAACATGTCGATCGGCGGCCTGCCCGCGCTCAACGACGGCAACAACGCGCGCGCCGAGCTGTACACGCGCCTCATCGACACCTACGGCGTGCAGCTGGTCATCTCGGCCGGCAACTCCGGCCCCGGCGCCAACACGATCGGCGACCCCGGCCTGGCCGACAAGGTCATCTCGGTCGGCGCGTCCATCTCCAAGGCGACCTGGGCGTCCAACTACGGCTCGGCCGTCGAGAAGAAGTACGCGATGCTGCCCTTCTCCTCGCGCGGCCCGCGCGAGGACGGCGGCTTCACGCCGACGCTGACCGCGCCCGGCGCCTCCATCAACACCACGCAGACCTGGTTCCCCGGCGGCCCGGTCGCCGAGGCGGGCTACTCCCTGCCGCCCGGCTACTCGATGCTGCAGGGCACCTCGATGGCGTCCCCGCAGGCCGCGGGCGCGTCCGCGCTGCTGCTCAGCGCCGCGAAGCAGAAGCGCATCGACCTGACGCCGGCCAAGCTGCGCACCGCGCTGACCTCGACCGCCGACCACATCAGCGGCACGCAGGCGTACGCGGAGGGCGCGGGCCTCATCAACATCGAGGACGCCTGGGACTCCATCCGTGACGGCGCCACCGCCCACGAGTACACGGTGAAGGCCCCGGTCGACACCGCGATCGACTTCGCGCTCAAGACCCCGGGCTTCGGCACCGGCCTCTACGACCGCGAGGGCGGTCTGAAGGCCGGCCAGAAGAAGACGTACGACGTCACCGTGACCCGTACGACCGGCGCGGACCGTGCGATCCGGCACGAGCTGAACCTGGAGAACAACCGGGACCACACGTTCCGGATCGTCGGCAAGGACGAGATCTCGCTGCCGCTGAACAAGCCGGTGACGGTGAAGGTCGAGGCCAGGCCCAAGAGCGCCGGGCTGACCAGCGCCATCCTGGAGGTCGACGACCCGCGTACCGAGGGCGTCGACAAGCAGGTCCTCACCACCGTCGTGGTCTCCGCCCCGCTGGCCGCCGCGCAGAAGTACGCCTTCGCGGCGTCCGGCAAGGTCCAGCGCAACTCCACCACGTCGTACTTCGTGACCGTCCCCGAGGGCGCCAAGAACCTTGAGGTCGCGATCGGCGGGCTGAAGACGGGGAGCCAGACCCGGTTCATCGCCATCCACCCGTACGGCGTCCCGGTCGACAACACGTCGACGCCGTTCTGCTACAACAACTACCTCGACGGCAACGGCTGCCGCCCCGACCTGCGGTCCTACAGCGACCCGCAGCCGGGCGTCTGGGAGATCGAGGTCGAGTCGCGCCGTACGTCGCCGCTGCTCGACAACCCGTACAAGCTGAACGTCGAGGTGCTGGGCGCCGAGTTCGACCCGGCCGTCGTGACCGTCCCGGACGCCAAGGTCGGTACGCCGACCCCGGCCTCGTGGAAGGTGACGAACAAGCTCGCCGCGGTCGACGGTTCGCTCAAGGGCGGTCCGCTCGGCTCCTCCAAGAGCACGCGGCCGACCATCGCCCAGGGCGCCACGGACACCGTCACGGTGGACGTGCCCGCGGGCGCCGAGTCGCTCGACGTGAGCATCGGCAACGTCTCCGACGCCGCCGCCGACCTCGACCTGTCCGTCTACGACGCGCAGGGCACCCTGGTCGGCTCGTCCGCGGACGGCGACTCCGAGGAGGCCGTCTCCGTGCCGTCGCCCGCCGCCGGTACGTACACCGTGCTGGTCGACGGCTACTCGGTCCCGGCCGGCACCACCGCGTACGACTACCTGGACGTGTACTTCGCGCCGTCGCTCGGACAGGTGGAGGTCGCCGCGACGCCGGTGAAGCTCGCCACCGGCGCCTCGACGTCGGTCACCGCGCAGGTCGTCGCGAACGCGGCGCCGCCGGCCGGCCGTACGTTCTTCGGGCGCGTGCAGCTCGTGAACGCGCGGGGCACCGCGGCCGGCACGGGCAGCGTCCTGATCGAGAAGGTCACGCCGTAGCCTCCAGCAGGCACTGACACAGAGGGCGGGCGTCCGGTTCGACCGGGCGCCCGCCCTCCGCGTTCCCCCGCGCCGGCCCGCTCAGCCCCGGCCGCCCTCCGGTCCCGCGCACTCCAGGCCGCGCGCTCCCGGCAGGGCCCCGAGGATCTCCTCGCGGGCGTCGCCGACCCCCCGGCCGGTCTCGTAGTCCGGCCCGTCCCGCGGATACAGCGGCACCCTCACCAGGGTGTACGTGCCGGTCCTCAGGTCCTCCCGCGCCTCCTCGGGCAGTGTGACCGTGACCGTCGGGTGGTCCGCCGCCGACTGCTCGGGCCGGTAGTAGCGCTTGACCTCCAGCACGACGCGTACGTTGCCGTCGCCCGTGGACGCGATGCTCCGTACGGTGCCCTCGGCGAGGATCCTGGAGCACGCGAGGCGCATCTCGGGCGGGTACGCCGACGTGTCGCCGCCGCCGTCACCGCCGCCCTCGCTCTTCGCGGCCGACGTGTCGCTCTTGGAGCCCGCGTCGCTGTCCGCGCCTCCCTGCGCGCCGAGCCACACCAGTCCGCCGAGGAGCGCCGTGCCCGCCGCGATCACGAGGGCGCCCATGGCGGCTCCCGCGTAGCGGCGCAGGCGCCGGGGCCCCGGCGCCTTCTTCGGCGCTCCCGGTGGCCGGAGCGGCGCGGACGCCCTGGTCGGCCTCGCCTTCAGGCCCGCCCCCGGTCGGCCGGGGTCCGTCGCCCCTGTGTCCGTCGCCCCTGTGTCCGTCGGCCCTGTATCCGTCGGCCCGTCGGCCAGGGTGTCGCCCATGATCCGCAGCTGTTCCCCGAGCAGGGCCACGTCCGCGACCGCCGACCGGTGCTCCGCCATGAACTCCGGGTCGTCCCGCGCCCCCGCGGGCAGGGGTTCGTCCGTGAGCGCGGCGAGCAGCGCGTCGATGCCCTCGTACGCGGCTTCTTCGTACTCGGCTCCTCCGTACTCGGGCATGTCACACCACCTCGTCCTCGTGCAGGCGGGTGCGCAGCGCGCGGACCGCCGAGTGCAGCCTGCTCTTGACCGTGCCCTCCGGGATGCCGAGCTCCTCGGCGATGCCCCGCACGGGCAGGTCGGCGTAGAAGCGCAGCACGAGGATCTGCCGCTGGGCGTCGGGCAGCTCGTCCAGGCCCTGGGCCACGGCGAGCGACAGCACCTTCGTCTCCTCGCCGGAGTCGCCCCCGGTGTGCTCCGGAGGCCGCAGTGAGGCCAGCCGTTCGCCGATCCGCTCCTGGCGGCGCCTGGCCCGGTGCCAGTCCATGGCCAGGTTCGAGGCGACGACCGCCGCCCACGCCGACACGTCACGCGGGGCCTCCGCGCCGCTCGCCGCCCGTTCCAGCAGCCGCAGACGGACCTGCTGCACCCCGTCCGGCAGGTCCGTCTGCGGCACCCCGCCGAGCGCGAGCACCGCACGCACCCGACGCTCCTGTGCCGCGTCCAGGGGGTCGTCGAAGGCTCCCCCGGCCGACTCCTCGGCCCCCTGGACGCGGCGGGTCTTTCTGCGCAGCACAGCACCCCTCCCCTCACCGCGTTTCCTCTAGGACGCCGCAGGCGTACGAAACGTTCGCCCGGCGTCGGGCGACTTCGAGCGGCTTCGGGCGGCTTCCGCGGGCCCGCTCCGCGCGACGGAGGCGTATGTCACACCGTCTCAGTGCGCGGGCAAAGGATTGGACACACGGGCCCGGGTGAGACACATGATGGAAACTCGGCCAGGTCCCGGCCAGAAGATGAGCACGCAGAATGAGCAGGCAGAAGGAGTCGCTGTGAAGGTAGGAATCGTCGGAGCCACCGGTCAGGTCGGCACCGTCATGCTGAGGATCCTCGCCGAGCGCGAGTTCCCGGTGGAGACGCTGCGTCTGTTCGCCTCGGCCCGTTCGGCCGGTTCGACGATCGCCTACAAGGACAAGTCCGTGACGGTCGAGGACGCCTCCACCGCCGACTACTCCGGCCTCGACATCGTGCTGTTCTCCGCGGGCGGCGCCACGTCCAGGGCACTGGCCGAGAAGGTCGCCTCGCAGGGGCCCGTCGTGATCGACAACTCCTCCGCGTGGCGCAAGGACCCCGAGGTCCCGCTGGTGGTCTCCGAGGTCAACCCGCACGCGGTGGCGGACCGGCCCAAGGGGATCATCGCCAACCCGAACTGCACGACCATGGCCGCGATGCCCGTGCTGAAGCCTCTGCACGCGGAGGCGGGGCTCGAAGCGCTCGTCGTCGCCACGTACCAGGCCGTCTCCGGGTCCGGGCTCGCCGGGGTCGCCGAGCTGCACGGCCAGGCGCAGAAGGTCGTCGCCGACGCGGACAAGCTGACCCACGACGGTTCGGCGGTCGACTTCCCCGAGCCGCAGGTCTACCAGCGGCCCATCGCCTTCAACGTCCTTCCGCTCGCCGGGTCGATCGTGGACGACGGCCTGAACGAGACCGACGAGGAGCAGAAGCTCCGGCACGAGTCCCGCAAGATCCTGGAGATCCCGGGGCTCAAGGTGTCCGGGACCTGTGTCCGGGTGCCGGTGTTCTCGGGGCACTCGCTCCAGGTCAACGCGCGGTTCGCGCGGCCGTTGAGCGTGGAGCGGGCCACGGAGCTGCTGGCGGGGGCGCCCGGTGTCGCCCTCTCGGACATTCCGACGCCGCTGCAGGCCGCCGGGCAGGATCCGTCGTTCGTGGGGCGGATCCGTGCGGACGAGACGGTCGAGCACGGGATCGCGCTGTTCGTCTCGAACGACAACCTCCGCAAGGGCGCTGCGCTGAACGCGATCCAGATCGCGGAGCTGGTGGCAGCGGAACTGAGCTGACCGCCGGCGCGGGGTTGCGTGTCGGGCGCGACCCGGTGGGGGCCGTTCGCGCAGTTCCCCGCGCCCCTGAAGGGCGGAGTGTCGTCCGCGGGCCGGTGGGGGTTGCCCGCGCCGTTCCCCGCGCCCCTAAAGGGCGCGGGCCTGGGCGGAGTGCCGGTCGGGTGCGGGTCCATGGGGCAAAAGCTGGGGCGCAGCCCCGCTTTTGAGGGGCGCGGGGAACTGCGCGAACGGCCCCCACCGGGCCGCAGACGACCGACGAGCCGGGGCGCAGCCCCGCCTTTAGGGGTGGTGGACCTCGTAGAGGTAGCAGCCGTGTTCCACGGCCCTGATGTGGACCAGGGCCACCGACGAGTCGGCGAAGGCCTCGTCCAGCGCCTCATCCAGGGCCTCGTCGGGCTGGTCAGGGATCTCCAGGAGGCGGCCCCCGAGGATGTGCCCCTCGGCGGAGTACCGGCGCAGGACGCGCAGAACGCCCGGCCGCGCGAAGGGGTGACCGACGAGGTCCGGCCCCGCGCACTCCTCGGAGTGGACGAAGACGGGCCCCTGCTCGTCGTACGCACCGGGCCGCGCACCGGTCTCCGCGGCCCAGCGCCGCAGCGGCGCGTACGAGACGAGGGCGATCCGCTCCCCCGTTTCACTGCGCCGCAGGCAGCAGCGGAGCGGCGCCCCGCCCTCCGGGGCGGCGAAGGGGACGCACGGAAGGCCCGCGTCGTCCGTCGCACGGAGTTCCTTCAACGCATGGGGTCCGATGGGCCGTACGTGATGGCTGGTCATGGCTCCAGCTTCGCCCCGCACCCCCCGCGCACACCGGCGGGAAACGGACATCGCACTCCCGCAGCCGCCGTGGAAGGATGACGCAACTGACCCATCACGAGGAGATGACCGCGTGCCTGGCACAAACCTGACCCGCGAAGAGGCGCAGCAGCGGGCGAAGCTGCTCACCGTTGACTCGTACGAGATCGATCTGGATCTCTCCGGCGCGGTGGAGGGCGGCACCTACCGGTCCGTGACCACGGTGCGCTTCGACTCGGCCGAGACCGGCGTCGGGTCCTTCATCGACCTGGTGGCCCCGGCCGTCCAGGAGGTCGTCCTCAACGGTGACTCCCTCGATCCGGCCGAGGTCTTCAAGGACTCGCGGATCGCGCTCCCGGGCATCCTGGAGGGCCGCAACGTCCTGCGGGTCGTGGCCGACTGCGCGTACACGAACACCGGTGAGGGGCTGCACCGGTTCGTCGACCCGGTCGACCAGCAGGCCTACCTCTACACCCAGTTCGAGGTGCCGGACGCCCGCCGTGTCTTCGCGAGCTTCGAGCAGCCGGACCTGAAGGCCACCTTCCAGTTCACCGTGAAGGCGCCCTCCGGCTGGACCGTCATCTCCAACTCGCCGACGCCGGAACCGAAGGACGACGTCTGGGAGTTCGAGCCGACGCCGCGCATCTCGACGTACGTCACGGCGCTGATCCTCGGCCCGTACCACTCGGTGCACAGCGTGTACGAGAAGGACGGGCAGAGCGTGCCGCTGGGCATCTACTGCCGGCCCTCGCTCGCGGAGTTCCTCGACTCGGACGCGATCTTCGAGGTCACGCGGCAGGGCTTCGAGTGGTTCCAGGAGAAGTTCGACTACGCGTACCCGTTCAAGAAGTACGACCAGCTGTTCGTGCCGGAGTTCAACGCGGGCGCGATGGAGAACGCGGGCGCGGTGACCATCCGCGACCAGTACGTGTTCCGGTCGAAGGTGACGGACGCCGCGTACGAGGTGCGGGCCGAGACCATCCTGCACGAGCTGGCCCACATGTGGTTCGGCGACCTCGTGACGATGGAGTGGTGGAACGACCTGTGGCTGAACGAGTCGTTCGCCACCTACACCTCGATCGCCTGCCAGGCGTACGCGCCGAACTCCCGCTGGCCGCACTCCTGGACCACGTTCGCGAACTCCATGAAGACGTGGGCGTACCGGCAGGACCAGCTGCCCTCCACGCACCCGATCATGGCGCAGATCAACGACCTCGACGACGTGCTCGTCAACTTCGACGGCATCACGTACGCCAAGGGCGCCAGCGTCCTCAAGCAGCTCGTCGCGTACGTCGGCGAGGACGAGTTCTTCCGGGGCGTGCAGGCCTACTTCAAGGCGCACGCGTACGGGAACACGCAGCTGTCCGACCTGCTCGGCGCGCTGGAGGAGACCAGCGGGCGCGATCTGGGCACGTGGTCGCAGAAATGGCTGCAGACGGCCGGCATCAACATCCTGCGCCCGGAGATCGAGACGGACGCGAACGGCGTCATCACCTCCTTCGCGATCCGCCAGGAGGCCCCGGCGCTGCCCGCCGGCGCGAAGGGCGAGCCGACGCTGCGCCCGCACCGCATCGCGGTCGGCCTGTACGACCTGGCCGACCCGGCCGGTTCCGAGGGCGGCAGCGGCAAGCTGGTGCGCGGTGAGCGCGTCGAGCTGGACGTGGACGGCGAACTGACCGACGTGCCGCAGCTGGTGGGCAAGCCCCGCGCGGCCGTGATCCTCCTCAACGACGACGACCTGTCGTACGCGAAGGTCCGCCTCGACGAGCATTCCCTCGCGTTCGTCACCGAGCACCTCGGCGACTTCGAGGCCTCCCTGCCCCGCGCCCTGTGCTGGGCCTCGGCCTGGGACATGACCCGCGACGCCGAACTGGCGACCCGCGACTACCTCTCGCTCGTGCTGTCCGGCATCGGCAAGGAGTCGGACATCGGCGTCGTGCAGTCGCTGCACCGCCAGGTGCTGACGGCGGTCGAGCTGTACGCCGACCCGAACGCCCGCGAGGCGCTGCTGACCCGCTGGACGGATGCCACGCTGGCCCATCTGCGGTCCTCCGCGGGCGGCAGCGACCACCAGCTGGCCTGGGCGCGCGCGTTCGCGTCGACGGCCCGTACGCCGGAGCAGCTGGACCTCCTGGAGGGCCTGCTGGACGGCCGCGAGACCGTCGAGGGCCTGGCGGTCGACACCGAGCTGCGCTGGTCGTTCGTGCAGCGGCTCGCGGCGGTGGGCCGTTTCGACGAGGCCGAGATCACCAGCGAGTACGAGCGGGACAAGACGGCCGCGGGTGAGCGTCACGCGGCGACCGCACGCGCCGCCCGTCCGACCGCGGAGGCCAAGGCGGAGGCCTGGGCGTCGGTCGTCGAGTCCGACAAGCTGCCGAACGCCGTGCAGGAGGCCGTGATCGGCGGCTTCGTGCAGTTCGGCCAGCGCGAACTGCTCGCCCCGTACACGGACAAGTACTTCGAGGCGGTCAAGGGCGTCTGGGACTCGCGTTCGCACGAGATGGCCCAGCAGATCGCGGTCGGCCTCTACCCGTCGGTCCAGGTCTCCGCGGACACCCTGGCGAAGACGGACGAGTGGCTGGCCTCGGCCGAGCCGAGCGCGGCCCTGCGCCGCCTGATCTCGGAGTCCCGCTCGGGCGTCGAACGCGCCCTGAAGGCCCAGGCGGCGGACACGGCGGCCGCGGCGGCGACCCCGACCGGCGAGTAGCCCACACGAAAGCGGCGCCCCCAGGCCGAAGGCCTTCGGGGGCGCCGCTTTCGTGTGGGGGCGGAGGGGGGGGGAGCCACGGCAGCACGAACCAGCCGACGGGGGAGACAACCGACCCGGCTGCCGTGACTCGTTCAGGACCCCGGCCACTTCCAGGGCCACGGGGAACGGCGCAGTCTTTCGTCTTTCAGGGGGCGCAGCCCCCAGGGGCGCGGGGAACGGCGCAGTCTTTTGGCTTTTAAGGGGCGCGGGGAACTGCGCGACCAGCCACGACGCACCCGCAGACGACCGACAACCCCGCGCCCCCACACCACTACTGCCGACTCTTCGCCCGATACAGATGCATCGTCAACGGCGCGAAGATCAACGTAATGACCCCGCTGGCCAGCAACACCCACCCGATATCAGCCCCGCTGGCATCCCCGTGGACAAGTCCACGAACAGCCGTGGCCGCGTTACTGACCGGATTCGCGTTGACGATCGCCTCCATCCACCCCGGCATCGTCTCCGGCTCCACGAAGATGTTGCTCGTGAAGACCAGCGGGAACATCACCAGCATGCTGGACCCCGACACCGTCTCGGGCGCCTTGGCGACCACACCCAGCGCGGCGAAGATCCAGCTGACGCTCACCGCGAAGAGCAGCAGGAGCAGCATCGCGGCCAGCACGCCGCCCACTCCGCCGTCGGGCCGGAAGCCCAGCGCCAGCCCGACACCCATCGTGGTGGTCAGCGCCAGCACGTAGCGGACGATGTCCCCGAGGAGGCTGCCCACGATCGTGGCCGGCTGCCAGAACGGCAGGGTCCGGAAGCGGTCGTAGATGCCCCGGGTGATGTCCATGTTGAGCGCGGTACCGGTGTAGACGGTCGGCATGATGACGGTCTGCACGAGGACGCCCGGCAGGAAGTACTGGAGGTACTCCTTGGTCGAGCCGGCGAACGCGCCGCCGAAGAGGTAGGTGAAGGTCAGCAGGAAGACGATCGGCATCAGCGTGACGTCGAACAGCACGGCCACGCCGTAGTGCTTCATCTTCCGCATCGTGCGCCAGGCCGAGACCCGTACGGCGGTCAGCGGGTTGGGACGGGAGGGGCGGATCTGACTGGTGAGGGCCTTGCGCAGGGCGTCGTTCGGTACGCCCGGGGTGACCGTCGTCTGGGATGTGAGGGTCATGCCGCGTCCTCCTGGTCGCTGGTGCCGTCTTCCGCGGGGCGCCCGGTCAGGGCGAGGAAGACCTCGTCGAGGCTGGGCCGGCCGAACGCGAAGTCCGAGACGGCGATCTCGGAGCGGGCGAGTTCGGCGAGGGCGCCCGCGACCCGCTCGTTGTCGTCGGTGCGTACGGAGAGCGCGAACGGGTCGGACTCCTGGAAGACCGGCGAGGCGAGGGCCCGGGTGAGCAACTGGGCGGCCTCGGGGCGGGTCTCGGCGTTGACGAGCCGTACGTGCAGGGCTCCGGTGCCGACGGACGACTTGAGTTCACCAGTGGTGCCCTCGGCGATGACCCGGCCGTGGTCGATGACGGCGATCCGGTCGGCGAGCTGGTCGGCCTCGTCCAGGTACTGCGTGGTCAGCAGGATCGTGGTGCCGAGCGCCACCATGGCCCGCACGCTGTCCCACACCTGGTTGCGGCTGCGCGGGTCGAGTCCGGTGGTGGGCTCGTCGAGGAAGAGCAGGTCGGGGGTGATGACGAGGCTGGCGGCGATGTCGAGGCGGCGCCGCATGCCTCCGGAGAAGGTCTTGGACTGGCGTCCGGCGGCTTCCGTGAGGTCGAAGGCGGCGAGCAGTTCCTCGGCCCGGGCGGCGGCCTGGGACCGGGAGAAACCGAGCAGCCGGGCGAGCAGGGTGAGGTTCTCGGTGGCGGTGAGGTCCTCGTCGATCGAGGCGAACTGGCCGGTGAGGCTGACGCGGCTGCGGACCGCCCCGGCCTCCTTGACCACGTCGTGCCCGAGGACCCGGGCGGTGCCGCCGTCGGGGGTGAGCAGGGTGGACAGCATCCGGATCGTCGTCGTCTTGCCCGCGCCGTTGGGGCCCAGCACGCCGTAGACGACACCCTGCGGGATGGCCAGGTCGACACCGTCGACGGCCCGGGTCTCACCGAAGGTCTTGACGAGTCCCGACGTCTCGATGGCAAGTGTGGATTGCGAACTCAATCTGTGACTCCTTGGTCCTGATGCGCCACGAGGGGCTGTGCGCCATGGCAGGAAACGAACGACACGCAGAGCAGTAATCAAATTTGATTACTGCTCCAAGCTAGAGCACGAACGACCCACTATGCAAGTTTGATTAGTAGGTCGTGCGAAGACGGCCGTCCGTCAACGGCCCGCCGTCCCGGGGCCGATGAGGGCGCGCCACGACCCCGGCGTCCCGAAGGTGGGGCCGTGCTCGCCGGCCATCTCGTACTCGCCGGACCTGACCCGCGCCAGCAGGTCCTGGGTCCACTCGACGCCGAGGTCGGCGTAGCGCGTACGCATCGTCCACAGCTCGCCCAGATGCGCCGGCAGGCCCTCGGCGTGGACCGGGGCGGACTCCTTGCGCAGCACGGCCCGTTGCGCCTCCAGGACGGCCAGGCGGGTGGAGAGCGCCGCCACGGCTCGCTCGCGGGAGAGGGCGGGCATCAGGGCGAGGCCGGCGCTGAGCATGTCGGCGCGGTGCTCGGGCCGTTCGAGGGCGTCGACCAGCAGGCGGAAGAACTCCGCGTCCCCCTCGGCGGTCACGCTGTAGTCCACCCGCCCCGGCCAGTGCGCGATCTCGCTGGCCTCCAGCAGGCCGATCTTCGCGAGCTGCCGCAGCGCGTGGTAGATCGAACCGGGTTTGACGTTGGCCCAGTCGTCGATCCCCCAGGACAGCAACTCGGCCCGCACCCGGTAACCGTGCGTCCTGCCGAACCCGCGTACCACCCCGAGGACCAGCAACCGCGTCGCCGACATCGTCACCCCGTTCCGTCTGGTGCGGCGTTTTCCTGTCCGCCGCGCGCCTGGGCGCCAGCTTAGTTAGCCGCCCCGGGCGCGACGGAGGACGACCGGGACGCGCGTCCCGGCGGCCCGCGCGGCCCGGGGACGCGGGGGCGCGGAACACGTCCGCGCCCCCGGCCGCCCCCGGGCCGCGCCCGCCGGACCGCCGCGCCGACGCGCCGACGCACCGACGCACCGACGCACCGACGCACCGACGCACCGACGCACCGACGGCTGAACGTCCGTGCGGGTCAGGCGCTCGTTTCCAGTTCCACCTTCGGGATGTCCGGCAGCTTGCCCAGTTTGACCAGGAGCGGGCGCATGTTGATGACGTCCCAGTGCTCGACGACCTTGGCGTCCTCGAAGCGCAGTTCCTCCACCAGGTGCCAGCTGACGCGCTCGCCGGTCGGCGGCACGCCCATGAACTCGTGGGAGTGGGTGGCGGTCACGGTGATGCGCAGCGTGACCCGGTCCTCCTCGGCCATGATGCTCTTCACTTCGAGCTGGAGATCGGGGAACGCCTGCAGCCCGCCCTCCATGAGTTTGATCATGTCGGCGGAACTCACCTCGGTGTCCTCGGAGTAGTGCACGATGTCCGGCGACCAGTGCTTGATGATCCCGCTCAGGTCCCACCGGTTCCAGGCGGCGACCATTTCCAGACACAGGGCCTTGCGCTCGGCCATTGACATGGCGATTCCTCACAGTCTCGCGGACGATGTCACGCCAGACTGCCCCCGACCCGCCTGAGAACGGCTGCAGGACCGGTCAAGTCCCGCTGGAGCGGGGCCGGATGCCGTCCGACGCCCACCGGGGTCCACCGAAGTCCAGCGGGGCTCACGGAGTCCTCTAGCCCGGCGCGACAGCCTGGGCCCCTGGAACCGCCTCCCCTGCACAGGACAGCGCGCCGGTCCGGCGTGCCGGGGAGCACCGTTTCGTACGTACGCCGAGGAGGGGCCTTGAACATCCTGTTGACCGGTGCCACGGGCAAGGTGGGCCGCCATGTCGCCCGGAGCCTGGCGGCCTCCGGGCACCATGTGCGGGCGCTCACCCGGACACCCGCGACCGCCGCGCTGCCGGCCGGCGTCGAGGTCGTCGAGGGCGACCTGGAGAAGCCGCAGAGCCTGCCCGCCGCTCTGGAGGGCATCGACCGGATGTACCTCTTCCCGGTGCCGGAGACCGCCCACGAGGTGGCGGCGCTCGCCCGCGAGGCGGGGGTCCGGCACATCGTCGTCCTGTCGTCCAGCTCGGTGCTCGAAGACGAGAGCAACCCCAGCCACCAGCACCACCGCGCGGTGGAACGGGCCGTCGAGGACAGCGGGGCTGACTGGACCTTCGTACGCCCCGACGAGTTCGCCGGCAACACCCTCTGGAAGTGGGGCGACTCGATCCGTACGGAGAACGTCGTGCGCGCCCCCTACGGCAAGGCCGCCCGCGCGATCGTCCACGAGGCGGACATCGCGGCGGTCGTGGCGACCGCGCTGCTGGAGGACGGCCACGCGGGCGCCCAGTACCTGGTGACGGGGCCGCAGGCGCTGACCCAGGTCGAGCAGGTGGCCGCGATCGCGGAGGCGACCGGCCGGGACATCCGCTTCGAGGAGCTGAGCCGGGAGGCCGGGCGGGCGGCGATGAGCGCCGTCATGCCGCCGCCGGTCGTCGAGATGCTGCTCGACTACCTCGCCGAGTCGGCCGTCACCCCCGGCCCGGTGACCGATGCGGTGCGCCGGGTCACGGGCCGTCAGGCACGCACGTTCGCGAGCTGGGCGGCGGAGCACGCCGGCGGGTTCGGCGGCGAGGCCCGTGCCACCGGTGTCGGCAGTTCCAGCAGTTCCAGCAGTTCCAGCTGAGGAGGGAAGTCGCCATGTACGGAGCCGGGATGGCCGAGATCTACGAGCTGCTGCACGAGTCGCGCGGCAAGGACTACCGGGTGGAGGCCGCCACCGTCGCGGGGCTCGTACGGGCCCGCAACCCCGCGGCGGCCTCGCTCCTGGACGTCGCCTGCGGCACCGGCGCGCATCTGCGGCACTTCGCCCAGCTCTTCGACAAGGTCGAGGGACTCGAACTGTCCGACGCGATGCTGTCGATGGCCCGCACCGCGGTGCCCGCCGCCGTCCTGCACGGCGGCGACATGCGCGACCTCTCCCTGGGGCGCTCCTACGACGCGATCACCTGCATGTTCGGCTCGATCGCCTATCTGCGGGACACCGCCGAACTGACCGCGACTCTGCGGTCGTTCGCCGAGCATCTGACACCGGGCGGTGTCGTGGCGGTGGACCCCTGGTGGTTCCTGGAGACGGCCCTCGACCGCCATGTGAGCGGGGACACCGTGACCGTGGGCGCCGGGACGCTGACCCGTGTCTCCCACACGGAGCGCCGCGGGCACACCTCGCACATGGTGGTGCACTACGTGGTGGCCGATCCCGACAGCGGTGTGCAGCACTTCGCGGAGAGCCACACGCTGACGCTGTTCACCCGCGCCGAGTACGAGGAGGCGTTCACCCGGGCCGGGTTGGAGGTCGCCTACGTGGAGGGGATCCAGTCGGGCCGCGGCCTGTTCCTCGCGGACCGCGGCTGAACGGCGGGCAGGACGACGGGAGGGGGGGGCCGCGATCCGCGGCCCCCCCCCTCCCGTCGTGCCGTCTGCCGTCTGCCGTCGTGCTCTCGTGCCGTCGCCGTCAGTCGGGCAGCCGTACGGACAGCGCGTGCCGGAAGACGTTCTTGGGGTCCCAGCGGGCCTTGACCTTCTGCAGGCGCGGGTAGTTCCCCTTGTAGTAGAGGGTGTGCCAGGGCACTCCGGAGGTGTTCCACTCCGGGTCGGCCAGATCGATGTCGGGATAGTTGATGAAGGTGCCCTCGGTCCGGTCGTCGGGCACCGGGACGCCGCCGGTGGTGGCGAAGACGTCGCGGTAGATCTCCCGGATCCAGGCGAGGTTGGCGTCGTCCTGTGTGGGATCCATCCATGTGGCCGACATCCACACCTTGATGATGGAGTCGCGCTGGGCGGTGGCGGTGGCCGTCTCCGGAACGGAGTTGACCTTCGCGCCGTACGAGTAGAGCGAGACCTCGCCCCACACCTGGGTGTCGGCGCTCAGATACCGGTAGAGGGTGGCGGTCTGGGCGGCGGTCCACGGCTTGCGCAGATACGCGCCCTTGGACTTGGTCCGGTCGAACCCGCCGGTGTCGAACTTGTTGGCCAGCGTGGCGCGCAGCCACGGCTCCGTGCTCCGCTGGACGGCGGGCTCCACCCCCGTGCCCTCGTTGATCGCGGCCACGAAGTCGTTCAGCAGCCCCTCGGCGCCGTCCAGTCCGCCGTCGATCTGGATGTCCAGCAGGATCTGCCCGGCCGCCTTGCTGTTGAGGTAGAAGACGCTGTGCAGACTGGCGTACGGGGTGTCGGCGGCGCTGTTGCGCTGGTGCCAGGCCCCGTGGTTGTCGATGATCCGGGTGAACGCCTTCTCCGTGAGGGCGGACCACTCCCAGGTCACGATGTGCCGCAGGGTCGACTTCGGCGCCTTGGGCAGCAGCCCGGACGGGTCGTTGCCGGTGGCCCCGGGCGTACGGAACCAGTACTTGGTGACGATGCCGAAGTTGCCGCCGCCGCCCCCGGTGTGGGCCCACCACAGCTCGCGGTTGGGGTCGCCGGCCGCGTTGGTGGCCACGACCTTGCGGGCCCGGCCGGAGGCGTCCACGACGACGACCTCGACGGCGTGGAGGTGGTCGGCGACCACTCCGTCGCGGCGGGAGAGCGGGCCGTACCCGCCGCCGAGCACATGGCCGCCGACGCCCACCTGCGGGCAGACGCCCGCCGGGATGGTCACGCCCCAGTCGAGGTACAGGGTGCGGTACGCCTCCCCGAGGGTGGCCCCGGGTTCCACGGCGAACGCCCGCTTGGCGGGGTCGTAGGAGACCTGCCGCATCTCGGACATGTCGATGACGGCCCGCACGGCGGGGTCGTCCACGAAGCCCTCGAAGCAGTGGCCGCCGCTGCGCACGGCGATCCGCTGCCCCGCGTCCAGGGCCCGGTTCACGGCGTCGACGACCTGGTCCGCGGTGTGCACGACGTACACGGCGTCGGGCTTGCCGCGGAACCGTCCGTTGAATCCCCGGCTGACCAGGTCCTGGTAGCGCCGGTCCGTCCGGTCCACCTGGACGAGCCCGGTCCTGGCGCCGCACGCGCCGCCCTGTGCCGCTTCCGGGACGGCGGCCTCGGCGGCCTGGGCACCGGGGACGGCCGTGGCCACCACCGTGGCCCCGCCGACCGCCGCCGCGCTGCCGAGGAATCCACGGCGCGTGAATTCATTCAACACAGACACCTTTCCTTTCCGTGCATGCAATGTCTGACGTGCACCGCCGGCGATTACGGCTCGACGGGCTCCAGAATCACCACGGGAATTTCCCGGGTGGTCTTCTTCTGGTAACTCTTGTACTGCGGGAAAAGCCCCGTCATGAGCTTCCAGAGATCCGGCTTCTCCTCGGCGGTCGCCGTACGGGCCCGCACGTCGAGATGTTCCTCACCGATCTGGACATGGGCCTCGGGCGAGGCGACGAGATTGAGATACCAGAGCGGATGCTCGGGCTTTCCTCCGTTCGAACCAACCACGACGACGTTGTCGCCGTCACGGCCGTAGATCACCGCGGTGCGGCGCAGCTTTCCCGATTTCCGGCCGCGGGTGGTGAGGAGCAGGGTGTCGAGCCCGTACCACTTCGCCCCCTCCTTGCCGCCGCTGCGGTCGTAGCGGCGTATGTGCGCCGCGACCCAGCCCGTCGGACTGTCGACGGGTGTCTCCTCGGGCTGTTCCGACCCCGGTTCCGACTGCGGTCCCGACGGCTGTTCCGACTGCTGTTCCGACCGCTGCTCCGACTGCTCCGGCTCGCGCTCCTCCGGCATGACCCCTCCAGCTAATCAAATTTGCCTAGATGCACCCTAGTCACGCTGGACCCGGCGACGCAATCAAATTTGAGTAGCGGTACGCCGTACGGCACCGGCACGTCAGTAGGGGCGCGCCCCGCCGAACGCGCTGGCCGGCACCGCGACCGGGGTCCGGCCCACCGCGAAACGGGGCTCGAAGTCGGTGTCCGCGTTCAGCACCGCCCGGTGCAGCCGCTGCACCTGGGGCCCCGGCTCCAGACCGAGGCCCGCGACCAGCGCGCCCCGCAGCCGATGGAAGACCTGGAGCGCCTGGGCCCTGCGGCCGCTGAGGTGCAGGGCCCACATGTACTGGCCGTGCAGCCCCTCGTGCAGCGGGTTCTCCACCGTGAGGGCCGCGAGCTCGGCCAGCACCTCGCGGTACATGCCGAGCCGCAGCTCCACGTCGACCAGGTACTCGAAGGCGGCGAGCCGGGACTCCTCCAGCTGCCGGCGCCGGCTCTCCAGCACCCGCCCGGCCGGTACGTCGACCAGCGCGGGGCCCCGCCACATCAGCAGCGCCTCGTTCAGGTCCCGTACCCCGGCCGCGTCGTCGCCGCGCACCAGCGCCTCCCGGCCGGAGGTCACCAGACGGCGGTAGCGGTGCAGGTCGAGCGTGCCCGCCTCGGCGGCCAGCACGTATCCGCCCGCGCGGGTCACCAGGATGTCGCGGGCCACCTCGTCGGTGGTCAGCCCGGTGACCGCGGAGAACATCTTGCGCAGGTTCAGGATGTACGTCTGCAGCGTGGTCAGCCCGCTGACGGGTGGATCGTCGTCCCACAGATCCCGCACCAGCGAGGGCACGGGCACCACCTGTCCCGTGTGGACGAGCAGCATCGCCAGTACGTTCCGCAGCTTCGGGGCGCTCGGGGCGGTCGTCTCCCCGTCCACCCGGACGTACAGCGGTCCCAGCACACCGAATTCCATCGCGCTTCCCCCTACCCCTGATCCGTCGCCTTCGAGGAATCCGCCGTCACGGACGGCGGTGCTCCTTCTCCGGCCACGGCTCACCGAGCTGGCGGTAGGTGCCCTGGTAGTCGGGCCAGTCGCGGTGGTGGTGGATCTTGCCGTCGACGAAGTGGAGGAGGTGGATCTGCTCGCCGGAGAACAGCCGCCCGGTGGGGGCCATGCCGACCATCTCGCCGACGTGCCGCCCGTAGAGCACCAGCCGGGCGCGCACCCAGTCGCCGTTCTCCTCGATGGCCACCTCCTCCAGACGCGCGTCCTCCGAGAACGTCCTCTTGACCCACGCGACATTGATCGCGAAAAGCTCCGGGCCGCGCATCGAGGTGAATTCCAGAGTTCCCGGATTCATGTATTCCGGATGGATGTAGTCGGCCACATCGTCCGTTTTCCCGGTGTTGTACGCCTCCACCAGGCGCCGGACGCTCGCTATCTGGTCGCTCACGTTTTCTCCTCGTGAATCGGCATGAAATCGGTCCCCCGCTCGGCCCTGAATCGGTCGCTGCCGATCCGGAACCGGTGCGGCGGTACGTTCCGGAATCAATTCTTAGGAGACACGATCCTCCGGAACAAGAGCGGATCGGCCTCCCAGGGACTTCTTTGCTTTTTGTCCAGCGGCGGTCCAGTGGCGCTCCAAGGCCTCTCCATCCGTGCCCGAGACCGGCCGGGAAAAGTGGTGTGTCCACCGAGAGAGCGGGAGATTCAGTGGACACGTCCACGTACAAATCCGAAGTGGCGGCGGCCTTCAACAGCGCCGCGGCGTCCTACGACCGGCTCGGCGTGGAGTTCTTCACTCCGATGGGCCGGCGCCTGGTGGAACGCGCGGCCCCCGGCGAGGGCGCACGGGTCCTCGACGTCGGCTGCGGCCGGGGTGCCTGTGTCTTCCCGGCGGCCGAGCGGGTGGGGCCGACGGGCCGTGTCGTGGGCATCGACGTCGCCGAGGCGATGATCGAGGAGGCCGCGAAGGAGGCCGCGCTGCGCGCCGCCGACACGGTCGAGCTGCGGGTGATGGACGGGGAGCACCCCGACTTCGAGCCGGGCTCCTTCGACGTCGTCCTGGGCAGCTACAGCGTCATCTTCCTGCCCGACGCGCCCTCGGCACTGGCCCGTTACGCGCCGCTGCTCTCCCCCGGCGGGCGGCTCGCCTTCACCAGTCCGGTGTTCAGCGACGACACCTTCCCCTTCCTGCCGCCGGTGTTCACCGAGCTCATCCCGCGCGAGCTGCTGCTCGACCTGCCGCCGCAGTGGCAGCCCGAGCGGCTGTCGCAGCGCTTCAACAGCTGGCTCGCGGACCCGGCCGACCTCGCCCGCACCCTGGAGAAGGCGGGCTTCCAGGACGTGTCGGTCGTCGACGAGTCCGTGCGGCTGGTGGCCGAGTCGGGTCTGGCGTGGGTGGACTGGTCCCACACGCAGGGTATGCGCCTGCTCTGGAACCACCTCGCGGACGACAAGCGGCAGCAGTTGCGCGAGCGGCTGATCACCTCGCTCGACGCGATGCGGGACGGGGACGGACCGCTCACGATCGACACGCCGGTGCGGTACGTCACGGCGACCGCCCGCACCTGATCACGCCCTCGCGCCCGCGCCCCTCAGGGGCGCGGGGAACTGCGCGACCAGCCCCCACCGACCCGCAGAAGACCAAGCCCACACCCGCCCCCCCCCAGGGGCGCGGGGAACTGCGCGACCAGCCCCCACCGGCCCGCAGGTGACGAAGCCGACGCCCCGCCCCCGTGCGATGAACGGGGGCGGGGCGTCAGCGGTGTACGGCTGTATGCGGGGTGCGACTGCACACGGGGGTGCGGCGCCGCGCCGCCGTACGTGCCGTCAGGCGGTCGGCGCGGGGTGCGGGTGGGCCGCCGTCGTGACGGCGTGGCCCGCCCCCTCGATGCGCGCCACCGCGGCCTCGATCGCGGCCCGGTCCGCCTCCGGTGGACCCGGTCGGGCCGGCAGCAGGGACACCACCGTGCTCGTGCCCCGCCGGACGGCGGGATGGCGGCGGGCCACCTGGGACAGGCCCTGCCCGGGGCCCACCTCCACCAGCAGATGGTCGCCCGTCGCGAGCAGCCCCTCCAGCGCGGGCCAGAAGAGCACCGGCGCAACCGGCTGCCGTGCCCAGAAGGACGGGTCGTCGATGTCGTCCCGCGTCAACGGGGCGGCCGTGTAGGCCGAGTGGACCGGCACGGACGGCGTGTTCTTCCGGACCACGGCGAAGCGTTCGGCCGCGCCCCGGCAGGCGGGTTCGAGCACGGGGCTGTGGAAGGCGCTGAGGGAGGGGACCCGGCGGCAGACGAACCCTGCCTCCCCCAGCGCACGGCCGGCCTCGTCCAGCGGTCCGTCGGGACCGGCCAGGATGGTCTGGCGCGGGGCGTTGACCGCGCCCACGACCACGTCCCCGCTCAGATACGGCTCCACCTCCGCCGTGGACGCGGCGACCGCGAGCATCCCGCCGGGCGGGGCCTTCGCCAGCCGCCCGACCCGGTCGAGCACAAGACCCACCGCGTCCCGCGTGCTGAACACCCCGGCCAGCACCGCCGAGGCCAGCTCCCCGATGCTGTGCCCGAGCAGGGCGGCCGGGCGTACGCCCCAACTCAGGACCAGCCGGCCGAGCGCGAGGTCCACCGCGAAGAGCAGCGGCTGCGAGCGGGTGACGTGGTCCAGCTCCGTGGCGGGCCGTTCGGCCAGCCAGTCCTCGCGCAGCGGACCGCCCTCGGGGCCCGCCGCGTCGAAGAACTCGTCCATCGCCTCGGTGAACACCGGCTCGTACCCGTACAGGCCCGTGGCCATCAGCGGATGCTGGGAGCCCTGGCCCGGCAGCAACAGGGCCACGGGCAGGGGATGTTCAGCGGTCATGCGGCCTCTCCTGCGAGCTTCGTGTGTGGGGTGGGTGTCGTGGCCGCCCAGGCAGGCCGTTCCAGCATCTCGACGACCGCGCAGGAGTACGTGAACCCGGCGCCCACGCTCATCCACACCACGAGGTCCCCCGCGCCGAGGCTCCCGGAGGAGACCAAGTGGTCGAACCCGGCGATCTGGTCGCCGGCGCCGAGGTGCCCGATGCCCCGGCTCCACTCCCAGGTGGTGCGTTCCTCCGCGATGCCGAAGCGGGCGAGGTGTCCCGCCCGCAGCCGCTTGCGGCCCAGGTGGGGCAGGACGAACCGGTCGACGTCGGCGAGCGTGACCCCGGCGGCGGCGAGGGCCCGTTCGACGGCGGCGTCCTGCGCGGCCCCGCTCGCCGCGATCACCCTGGGCACCCGGTGGGTGGCCAGGAAGTCCTTCTTGCAGGCGTCCAGGTCGACCACCGGCCGATGGCTGAACGGGGCGTGGCCGAACGGGTCGTCACCGCGGTGCATCCCCTCCAGCTCCGGCACGGAGACGGTGGCCAGGCCTCTGATCCGGGCGAAGCCCTCCGACGAGGACAGCACGAGGGCGGTGCCCCCGTCCCCGTAGAAGGTGCCGGAGTCGCTGCGCCAGCGGTCGAAGCCGGGCGGGCGGAAGGCGTCGCCGGTCGTCAGCAGGACCCTCCGGTCCGGCTCCCCGGCCGCCGGGCCGGCCCGCAGATGGTCGACCGCGAGCCCGAGCCCGGCCATGCCCCCGTTGGAGACCTGGCCGACCTCGATCGCGGGGCACTGGTTGCCGACGGCCGTGCGCTGGACGTACGAGGCGGGCGCCCACAGGTCGTGCCCCTGGTAGAAGAAGCTGGCGTGCAGGATCAGCGACACGTCGCCGGAGCCCGACACGCCATCGGAGCCGGACACGCCGTCGGAGCCGGTGCCGGACGCGGAGTCGACGCCCGCGTGCCCGAGGCCGGACCGCTCAAGGGCGGTCCGGGCCGCGCGGGCCGCCATCTCGGGGGCCGGCTCGTCCCGCGCCACGGCCACCGACAGCATGCCGGTGGTCGTGGCCAGGGCCTCGTCGCACAGTCCGGCCGCGACGGCGTCCGCGACCGGGGTGCGGGGCGGCAGCCAGACCGCGCACCCCGCGATCCGGATGTCCGGCGCCGGGCTCTCCACGGCGGGAGCTCCCCCGGCGCCGGCGCCCGCCTCGGTCATCAGGCGGCCCCCGCCGCGGGCATGCGGTCGGCGAGCGCGGCGTTCACGGCGGTGACGAACGCCGCGGGGGTCAGCGCCTCGCCGAGGGTCTCCTCGGGCAGCGTGATGCCGTAGCCGCGCTCGACCCTGCTGATGGCCTCCATGAGGGCCAGGGAGTCGTAGCCGAGCAGGGCGAACTCCTGCTCCGCGGCGGCGCTGGACAGGTCGACGGCCTCCTCCTCGCCCGCGCACTCGCGCATGATCCGGAACAGGTCCTCGGTGGTGAAAGCGGACATGACGTCTCCAAGTGGGGTGATGGTGGATGGGTTTCAGGCCGCCGCAGGACCGCGTACGACCATGGCGCTGTTGAAGCCCCCGCGGCCCCGTGCCAGTACCAGCGCGGCGTCTCCCGTGACCGGCCGCGGGGCGCCGGTCACCAGGTCGATGTCGTGGCCCGTGGTCTCCTCGACGTGGACCGTCGGCGGGACGAGGCCGTCCCGCAGGGCGAACAGGGCGGTGACCAGATCGAGCGGCGCGGCGCCCGAGTAGAGGCGTCCCGTCATGGTCTTGGGGACCGTGACCGGTACGCCGCCGGGCCCGAAGACCGCGGTCAGGGCCTGGGCCTCGACACGGTCGGGTTCCGGTTCGCCGGCACCGTCCGCGAGGACGAACGCGATGTCCCCGGGCCGCAGTCCGGCGTCGTCCAGTGCCCCGCGCACGGCGCGCTCCAGGTTGGAGGGGCGGCCCGAGCCGGGGCGGGGGTCGAAGGTGGCGGCGTACCCGCCGATCTCCCCGTGGACCCGTGCCCCGCGCTCCCGGGCCCGGTCCGCGTCCTCCAGGGTGAGGATCGCCCCGCCCTCGCCGGGCACATGGCCGTCGGCGGCGGCGTCGAAGGGCAGATAGGCGCGGGTGGGGTCCTCGCTCCGGCTGAGGATCCCGGCGGAGATCTGCGCGGCGAGCCCGTACGGGCACAGCGAGGCGTCCATGCCGCCCGTCAGCATCAGCGGGGTGCCCCTGCGGATACGGCGTCTGGCCTGGGCGACCGCGTCGAGGCCGCCCGCCTGGTCGGTGACGAGGACCCCGGTGGGCCCGCGCAGATCGTGCCGGATGGACACCTGGCCGGAGTTGACCGCGTAGAACCAGGCGAAGGACATGTACGCGCTGACGTGCTTGGGGTCCTTGCCCCACAGGTGGCCCAGTTCGCGCTGGCCGAACTCGAAGCCGCCGGAGGCACTGGCGGTGACCACCCCGCGCTCGTCCGCGGGCAGGCTGTCGGCGTTCAGCCCGGCGTCCGCGAGCGCCCAGTCGGCGCCCGCGAGGGCGAACTGCGTGGTGCGGTCGGTCTGCGGGACGAGCCGGCTGGGGATGTGGTCGCGCACCGAGAACCCGGTGACCTCACCGGCCAGCCGGGAGGGGTACGAGGACGGGTCGAAGCGGGTGATGCGGGCGATGCCGCTCCGGCCGCGCAGGGTCGCCGCCCAGTACTCCTCGGCCCCGATCCCGTTGGGCGCGAGGACGCCGACCCCGGTGACCACGGCCCTTGCGGTCCCGGCCTCGGTCGTCGTCGGCCCGGCGGTCGTGGGCGCGGTGGTCATGGGCGCCTCCCTTCGGATGCGGTGAGCACCATCGCGCTCTGGAAGCCGCCGAAGCCGCTGCCCACCGTCAGCACGGTGTCGACGGGCTGGTCGCGGGCCGTCAACGGCACGTAGTCGAGGTCGAGTTGGGGGTCCGGCTCGTGCAGTCCCGCCGTGGGGGGAATCACGCCGTGCCGGATCACCAGGGCGGAGGCGGCGGCCTCGATGGAGCCGACGGCGCCGAGCGAGTGGCCGATGACCGCCTTGATGGAGCTGACCGGCACCCGGTGGGCATGCTCGCCGAGGCTGTGCTTGATGGCGGCCGTCTCGTGGATGTCGTTCTGCCGGGTGGCCGTGCCGTGCGCGTTGACGTAGCCGACGGCCTCCCGGTCGAGGCGGGCGTCGTCGAGCGCGCCGGTGATGGCGGCGGCCATCTCCAGTCCGTCGGGGCGCAGTCCGGTCATGTGGTGGGCGTTGGCGCGCGCGGCGAAGCCGGCGATCTCCGCGTACACCTGCGCCCCGCGCCGCAGGGCCGACTCGCGCTCCTCCAGGACGAGGACGGCGGCGCCCTCGCCCAGGACGAAGCCGCTGCGGGTCCGGTCGAAGGGCCGCGAGGCGTGGTCGGGGGTGTCGTTGCGCGGCGAGGTGGCCTTGATGGCGTCGAAGCAGGCCACGGTGATCGGCGCGATGGGCGCGTCGCTACCCCCGGCGATCATGATGTCGGCGCTGCCCTCACGGATGAGTTCGACGGCGTGACCCAGGGAGTCGAGGCCGGAGGTGCAGCCCGCCGAGACGAGTGCGGCCGGGCCCTCGGCGCCCGCTTCCCAGGCGACCTCCGCCGCCATCGAGCTGGGCACGAAGTAGTCGTACAGGTACGGGGTGCCCGCCGCGTGGTCGACCAGCCACCGCGTGCCGCCGTCGCTGCGCGCGACGTACTCCTCCTCCAGTTTCAGCGTGCAGCCGACGGCGGAGCCGAGGCTGACGCCGGTCCGGTGCGCGTTGCTCCCGTCGATCTCGACACCGCTGTCGGCCAGTGCCTCACGGGCGGCGACCAGGGCGAACTGGGAGGCGCGGTCGAGGCGGGCGGTGTCACGGGCGGACAGTCCGTGGCGGGCCCCGTCGAAGTCGACCTCGGCGGCCATCCGGGAGCGGAACGGCGCCGGGTCGAAGGCCGTGATGGTTCTGGTCGCGGAGACTCCGGAGACGATGCGTTCCCAGAACGCCTTCGTGCCGACACCGCCCGGGGCGATCACCCCGAGGCCGGTGATCACCACCCGACGGGCGGTCATATCCTCTCCCCCGCGCCGGCCGCCCCGTCGGGCGCGGGGCCCTCGGACGCCGCCGTGCCGTCGCGGCGCAGCCGGGCCAGATACAGTTCCGGCCGACTTTCGGCGAGGGCCCGCAGCGCACCGGCGTGCGGCTGGAAGTCGGCGTGCGAGACGGCCGCGCGGAACGAGGCGACGTCCCGCCACTCGGCGACGTTGACGTACTGGCCGGGCCGCTCCGCGTGCCGGGAGAGCGTGTGCCGGATCAGGCCCGGCTGCCGAGCCATGAACTCGGACGTCCGCGCGAACTCCTTCTCGAACACCTCGGGTTCGGCGTGCACGGTGAAGGTGTTCACGAAGGTCACGGCGCCGGCCTCCTTGGCGTCTGGCTCGTGATCCGTCATCAATGGCCTCCTCGTTCAACGGTGTTGCCCGGTATTGCCCGGTGTTGCCGGGTCTGTTTTTGACCCGTTCGTGTGACCCGGCATCGCTTGACATCGTGCGGTCGTTCAGGTCGTTCCACGCTGCGTGCCTGGTCTCGCAGGCGGGTGGAAGGCCGCTGGAGCCCGGGCCGGGCCGCGGGTCGAGCGCGATTCGAGCGGCCGCTGAAACCCTCGCTGTCGTCCGACATCCGGAGCGGACACCCACCACGATCAGCCGTCACCGACAGCCGTCGCAGACACCCGTCGCAGACACCCACCACGGACCTCCACCACGGACGCCCGTCGCCAACACCCGTCGCAGACACCCGTCGCAGACCCCGCAGGAACCGCTGAGGAGCCGTCATGCCGCCAGGAGCAGAAAGCGTCGCCATCGTCACCGGTGCCACCAGCGGGATCGGTCTCGCCGTGGCCCGGAGCCTGGCCGAGGGCGGGGCGCGGGTCTTCCTCTGCGCCCGCGACGGCGACCGGGTCGCCCACACCGTCAAGGAGCTGCGCGAGGCCGGCCGCGAGGTCGACGGCGCCCCCTGCGACGTGCGGGACACCGCGCGGGTACGCGCCTTCGTCCAGGAGGCCAGGGACCGGTTCGGCCCCGTCGGCGTCCTGGTGAACAACGCCGGCCGCAGCGGTGGCGGCCACACCGCGCAGATCCCCGACGAGCTGTGGCTCGACGTGATCGACACCAACCTGAACAGCGTCTTCCGGATGACCCGCGAGGTGCTGACGACCGGCGGAATGCTGGAGCGGAGCACCGGCCGGATCGTCAACATCGCCTCGACGGGCGGCAAGCAGGGCGTGGCCCTGGGAGCGCCGTACTCGGCGTCGAAGCACGGCGTCGTCGGCTTCACCAAGGCCCTCGGCCTGGAGCTGGCGAAGACGGGCATCACCGTCAACGCCGTCTGCCCCGGCTATGTCGAGACGCCGATGGCCGAGCGGGTGCGCCAGGGCTACGCCGGTGCCTGGGACATCACCGAGGACGAGGTGCTGGAGAAGTTCGAGGCGAAGATCCCCCTCGGCCGCTACTCCACGCCGGACGAGGTCGCCGGGCTCGTCGGCTATCTGCTCTCCCCGACGGCCGCGTCGATCACCGCCCAGGCGATGAACGTCTGCGGCGGGCTCGGCAACTACTGACAGCGGGCCCGGCCGTGCGCGCCCGCGGGCGGACAGTCCGGGGCGGGCGGACCGGGCGGACAGAGGGGATCAGGATCAGCATGGCGGACAAGGCGCAGCACAACGCGCAGCACAACGCGCAGCACGAGACGCACAGGACCGAGCACACGATCACGGTGGCCGCCGCTCCGGAGGCCGTCTTTGGCCTGGTGGAGCGGGCGCAGGACTGGCCGTTCGTCTTCCCGCCGAGCCTGCACGTGGAGTATCTGGAGCGGTCGGACGACGAGGAGCGGCTGCGGATCTGGGCCACCGCCAACGGCGAGGTCAAGTCCTGGACCTCGCGGCGGACCCTGGACCGCGACGGGCTGCGGATCCGCTTCCGCCAGGAGGTCTCGCAGGACCCCGTCGCCGCGATGGGCGGCGAGTGGATCGTCGAGGCACTGCCCGGCGGCGGCAGCCGGGTGCGGCTGCTGCACGACTTCCGGGCGGTCGACGGCCTGGAGCGCAACGTCAACTGGATCCTGGAGGCGATCGAGCGCAACAGCGGCGCCGAGCTGGCCGCGCTGGAGTCCGCCGCGCTGCGCACCGGCACGGACGAGGCGCCGTACACCTTCGAGGACTCGGTGCGGATCGACGCCCCGGCCCAGGAGGTACGGGACTTCCTGCACGACGCGGGCGAGTGGCAGGAGCGGCTGCCGCACGTGGCCCGGGTGCTGCTGAAGGAGGACACGCCCGACGTCCAGCACCTGGAGATGGACACCCGCACGCCCGACGGCTCGACGCACACCACGGCCTCGGTGCGGATCTGCCTGCCCGACGGGCGGATCTCGTACAAGCAGCTGCAGACCCCGGCCCTGATGTCGGTGCACACCGGTGAGTGGACGGTGCGGGAGATCCCGTCCGGGTGCGTGGCCGTCTCCCGGCACACCGTGGTCGTCAACGCCGCGGCCGTCACCAAGGTCCTCGGCGCCGACGCCACCACCGCCGACGCCCGCGCCTTCATCCGGGACGCGCTCGGCGGCAACAGCACGATCACCATGCGGCACGCCAAGGAGTACGCGGAGGGGCGGGCGAGGTCCGAACCGGTGCCGCCCGCCGAGTACGCCTCGATCCAGCGGTTCTACGCCCGGCAGATGCGGCTCCTCGACGAGGGCGAGGGGGACGCCTGGGCGGACACCTTCACCGAGGACGGGGCCTTCGACCAGAGCTCGTTCGCCGAGCCGGTGCGTGGCCGGGCGGCGATCGCGGCGGCGGTGCGCGGCCGGCCCGCGGCGCCCGCCGGCACGGTCCGCCGGCACTGGCTGGGCCTGCCGGCCGCCTGGCGGTTCCCGGACGGTTCGGTGCGCACGGGCTACGACGCCCTGGTCCTGTCGACCGCCGCGGGCGCCGCTCCACAGATCCGGCTGAGCACGTCGTGCCAGGACGTCCTCGTCGCCGACGGGGGCGAGGACGGAGACGGAGACGGAGTCAGGGCCGGAGACGGGGCCGGCTGGCTGGTGAAGCACCGGTACGTCGGCCACGACGGGCAGTGAGACACGCCGCACGCCACCAACCGCTCTGCGAAGAGGGAGATCGATGAAGGTCCTGTTCACCACGTTCGCCGCGAAGTCCCATATGCATGCCCAGGTCCCGCTGGCCTGGGCCCTCCAGACCGCCGGTCACGAGGTCCGTGTCGCCAGCCAGCCGGACCTGGCGGAGGACATCACCCGTACCGGGCTGACCGCCGTGTGCGTCGGTGAGCCGCTGCTCCTGGAGGAGCAGATGCAGCGGGTCAACGAGGGCCTGGGCGACGACGCCGAGATCATGGAGAGCCAGGCGGAAGCCGGGATGGACATGACGGAGACCCGTCCCGAGATGCTGACCTGGGACCACGTCCTCGGGGTGTTCACCTCGATGACGGCGATGGCCTTCCAGAACTCCTGCCCGGAACGCATGATCGACGACCTGGTCGCGTTCAGCCGCGAGTGGCAGCCCGACCTGGTCGTCTGGGACACGCTGTCCTTCGCCGGACCCGTGGCCGCGCAGGTCACCGGCGCCGCCCACGCCCGGCTGCTGTTCGGGCTCGATCTGCTGGGGCGGATGCGCGAGACCTTCCTCGACCTCCAGGCGGAGCGGCTGCCCGAGCAGCGGGACGATCCGCTGCGCGAGTGGCTGACCTGGACGCTCGGCCGCTACGGCGCCGAGTTCGAGGAGGAGGTGGCGGTCGGCCAGTGGACGATCGACCCGGTGCCGCCGTCGATGCGGTTCCCGGTGCGGCAGCCGTTCGTCCCGCTGCGGTACATCCCCTACAACGGCCAGGCCGTCATCCCTGACTGGCTGCACGAGCCGCCGAAGAAGCGCCGGGTCTGTCTGACGCTGGGCGTGGCCCACCGCGAGGTGCTGGACGGCGACCGTGCCTCGATCGGCGAACTCGTCTCGGCGCTGGCGGAGCTGGACGTCGAGGTGGTCGCGACCCTCAACGAGAAGCAGCTCGCCGGTCTCGAACTCCCCGACAACGTACGGGCCGTCGACTTCGTCCCGCTCAACGCGCTGCTGCCGACCTGCTCCGCGGTCATCCACCACGGCGGCAGCGGCACCTTCCAGACCGCGCTCGCGCACGGTGTCCCGCAGCTGATCGTGCCCGACATGGTGTGGGACACCATCCACAAGGCGAAGCAGCTGGAGAAGACCGGCGCGGGCCTCTATCTGCACGACGTCGACCACTACACCGCGCAGGACCTGCGCGACCACGTGCTGCGGCTGCTGGACGAGCCGTCGTTCGCGGAGAACTGCGCGCGGATCCGCCGGGAGATGGTGGGGACGCCGAGCCCCAACGACATCGTCCCGGTGCTGGAGAAACTCGTGGCGGAACACCGCGCGAAGCCCGCCGCGACCGCCGGCGGCACCGTCCGGGGGGAGCTGTAGATGACCACCGCCGTGAAGTTCCGCGAACTCGCCGTGTCCGGCGCGTACGCCTTCAACCCGCCCGTCTTCGAGGACGACCGCGGCCTGTTCACCTCGCCGTACCAGGAACCGGCGTTCGTGGAGGCCCTGGGCCATCCGCTCTTCCCCGTCGCGCAGTCCAACCACAGCAGGTCCAGGCGCGGCACCGTCCGGGGCATCCACTACACGGTGACCCCGCCGGGCGTCGCCAAGTACGTGTACTGCGCCCGGGGCCGCGCCATCGACATCGTGGTGGACATCCGCGTCGGCTCGCCGACCTTCGGCCGCTGGGACTCCTCCGTGCTCGACCAGGAGACCTTCGGCGCCATGTACTTCCCGGTCGGCGTCGGCCACGCCTTCATCGCCCTGGAGGACGACACGGTGATGTCGTACATGCTCTCCGGGAGTTACGAGGCGCAGCACGAGCTGTCCCTGTCGCCGCTGGACCCGGCGCTCGGCCTGCCGATCCCGACGGACGTGGCGCCGCTGCTGTCCGCGCGGGACACGGCCGCGCCCCTGCTCGCCCAGGTGCGGGCGGAGGGCGGCCTGCCGGAGTACGACAAGTGCCGCCGGATCGAGGCCGCACTGTGGCGGCCCTGAACGGCCGGCCGCTGGCCGAGGGGTCCCGGGTCGCGGTGCTCGGGGCCACCGGCTGCGTCGGCCGCTGTGTGAGCGCCGCGCTGGCCCGCGAGGGGCACGAGGTGCTCGCCGTCGCCCGGCGCGGCGGCCCCGCCACGGCGGGGCATGTCTTCGCCGGGCTCGACGTGGCGGCGGTCCCGCCCGCCGAGCTGGCCCGGCTGCTCACCCGGCACCGGGTGCGGACCGTGGTCAACGTGACGGGCGGCTGGGGCACGACCGAGGAGGAGATGCGGTACGCCCACATCACCCTGGTCGAGCGGCTGGTGAAGGCCGTGACGCTGATGGACGACCGCCCGCGGCTGGTCCATGTCGGCTCCATCCACGAGTACGGTCCGGTGGCCGAGCCGCTCGCCATCGGCGAGGACCTGGAGCCCCGGCCGGCCACCATGTACGCGCGGACCAAGCTGGCCGGCTCCGAGCTGGTGCTCGACGCCACCCGGGCCGGCCGGGTCGACGGGCTGGTGCTGCGCGCGGTGAACGTCTGCGGCCCCCGCACCACCCGGGCCAGCTTCCTCGGGGCGGTCGTCGACCGGCTGCGCGGCGCGGACGCGAGCGACCCGGTGACGCTGCGGGTCGCGGACGCGCGGCGGGACTTCATCGACGTGCGCGACCTGGCCGAGGCCGTGGTCCTCACCGTGACGTCACCGGCCACCGGACAGGTCGTCAACATCGGCCGCGGCGAGGCCACCGCGATGCGCGAGCTGGTGGACCTGCTGGTCGCCGCCTCGGGGCTGCCGCCGCGGGCGATCCGGGTCGAGGACGGGCCCATCGCCAGCAAGGGCGGCGGCTGGACCCTGGCCGACATCCGGCTGGCCGGCGAACTGCTCGGCTGGAAGCCGCGGATCCCGCTGGCCGAGGCGATGCGGGCGACCTGGGAGACCCCCGCCGACTGACCGACCACTCCCGACGAGCCGCGTGTGCCCCATCCAGGATGAGGAGTTCAGATGGCCGATGTGACGGCCCGTATCGCCAGGTCGGCCGCGGCGGTGGAGAGCCCGCGGACCGATCTCGCCGGATTCGACGACTGGTTCGCCGAGTACGGGGAGCAGATCTACACGACGGCCGAGCGGATACCGCTGGCGGCCCTCGACCAGTGGTACCAGACACCGGTCACCGGTGATCTGCGGCACCGCAGCGGCAAGTTCTTCACGGTCCACGGCCTTCGGGTGCACGATCCCGGCAACGCGGTGCCCTGGTGGGACCAGCCCATCATCGACCAGCCCGAGGTCGGCATCCTCGGCATCCTGATCAAGGAGTTCGACGGGGTCCCGCACTTCCTGATGCAGGCCAAGGCGGAACCGGGCAACCCCGGCGGACTGCAGCTGTCCCCCACCGTGCAGGCGACCCGCAGCAACTACACCGGCGTCCACAAGGGCAAACCCGTGCCGTACGTGGACTACTTCCGGGACACCTCGCGGCACCGGGTGCTCGCGGACGTCCGGCAGTCGGAGCAGGGCGCCTGGTTCTACCGCAAGCGCAACCGCAACATGGTGGTGGAGACGACCACCGAGGTGGAGGTCCTGGAGGGCTTCCGCTGGTTCACGCTCGGGCAGCTGTACCGGCTGCTGTCGCGTGACGACATCATCAACATGGACGCGCGCACCGTACTGGCGTGTCTGCCGCACGCCTCGCGGCCGGACGGCGCCCTGCACGGGATGACCGACGTGCTGAGCTGGATCGCCGGCGCCCGGTCGCTGGCCTCGGTGCACACCGAGCGGATCGCCCTCAACGCGCTCGACGAGTGGCGGCACGGCGAGATGGGCTACGCGCACGAGAGCGGCGGCTTCTTCGACGTCATCGGGGTCTCGGTGACGGCCGCGGGACGCGAGGTCGGCACCTGGCGCCAGCCGATGATCGAGCCGCGCGGCACGGGCGTCATCGCGTTCCTGACCCGGGAGATCGGCGGGGAGCCGCACGTCCTGATGCACGCCCGCACCGAGCCCGGCTACGCGGACGTGGTGGAACTGGCGCCGACCGTGCAGTGCGTGCCGGACAGCTACGGCTGGCTGCCGCCCGCGGCCCGGCCCCGCCACCTCGACGAGGTGCTGGCCGCCGGGCCCGGACGCATCCGCTACGAGGCCGTGCTCTCCGAGGAGGGCGGCCGTTTCTTCCACGCCCGCAACCGCTATCTGATCGTGGACAGCGACGTCCCCGAGGATCCCGGCCACCCCGACTACCGCTGGCTGACGATGGACCAGCTGACGCGGCTGCTGCGGCACAGCCACTACCTCAATGTGCAGGCGAGGAGCCTGGTGGCGTGCTGGCGCGCCCTGCGGGCGGCCGACGCCACCGGCTGACCCCGGGGGCGTGCCCCCTCTGCACACCGAAGGCCCGGCGGGATCCCTCCGCCGGGCCTTCGGTGTGCGCGGGGCGGGCCGGGGCGGGCCCGCCGCACGGGTTCAGAGGCTGTCCAGCACGTCACGCACCGCGCTGATCACCTTGTCCTGGACGTCCGGCGCGAGGGCCGGATACATGGGCAGCGAGAAGATCTGGCCCGCCAGTTCCTCGGTGACGGGCAGCGAGCCCGCCCCGTAGCCGAGGTGGGCGAACCCGGACATCGTGTGCACCGGCCAGGGATAGCTGATGTTCAGCTCGATGTCGTACGTCTTCAGGGCCTTGATGATGTCGTCGCGCCGGGGGTGGCGCACCGTGTAGACGTAGTACACGTGCTCGTTGCCGGGGACCGTGTGCGGCAGCACCAGGTCGGTGTCGCCGAGCCCCTCCTCGTAGCGGCGGGCGACGGCCTGCCGCCCTTGTACGTAGGTGTCGAGGCGGCCCAGTTTGCGCCGCAGGATCTCGGCCTGCACCTCGTCGAGCCGGGAGTTGTGGCCCGGGGTGCCGACGACGTAGTACCGCTCCTCCATGCCGTAGTAGCGCAGCCGGCGCAGGGCCCGGTGGGCGTCGTCCCGGGAGGTCACCACGGCCCCGCCGTCGCCGTAGGCGCCGAGCACCTTCGTCGGGTAGAAGGAGAAGGCGGCGGCGTCCCCGGTCGTGCCGGCCAGCCGTCCGTCGCGGCGGGCGCCGTGGGCCTGGGCGCAGTCCTCGACGAGGACCAGTCCGTGCTCGGCGGCGAGCGCCTCCAGGGGCGCCAGGTCGACGCACTGCCCGTAGAGGTGGACGGGGAGCAGGCACCGGGTCCGGGGGGTGAGGACGGCGGCCACCTGCGCGGTGTCCATGAGGTAGCTGTCCGGGTGGACGTCGACGAACACCGGGGTGGCGCCCACCGAGTCGATCGCGATCACGGTGGGGGCCGCGGTGTTGGACACCGTGACGACCTCGTCCCCGGGGCCGACGCCGAGCGACTGGAGCGCCAGCTTGATCGCGTTGGTGCCGTTGTCGACGCCGACGCAGTGGCTCGCGCCGTGGTAGCCGGCGAACTCCTGCTCGAAGCCGCGGACACTGTCACCGAGGACGAGCTGACCCGAGTTGAAGACCGTTTCCACGGCGTCCAGAATATCGGCGCGTTCGTTCTCGTATTCCTGCCGGTAGTCCCATACGAGAGTCGTCATCGAATTCGCTTCCCTCCCATTGCTGACACTATTGCCTTGCCGCAGGGCGTCACCATCCCCTCGCAGCACATCACATTGCCGGGCCGGCCCACAACCCAAGTTCTCCCTCTATTACCACTCGAATTTCCCTGGACCAGGAACTTTCCTGCTTGCTGCCGAACTAATTCGGTCGTTAGCATGGGCAGAAATCGAGGACAGGGGCATACCCATGAAGGGGATTATTCTCGCCGGCGGTACGGGAACAAGGCTCCATCCGATAACCGTTTCCGTATCGAAGCAGCTTCTCCCGGTCGGCGACAAGCCGATGATCTACTATCCGCTCTCGGTACTGATGCTCGCGGACATCAAGGAGATCCTGCTCATCTGCACCGAGCGCGACCTGGACCAGTTCCGCACCCTTCTGGGCGACGGCTCGCAGCTCGGCGTCCATATCGACTACGCGGTGCAGAACCGGCCGGCCGGGCTGGCCGAGGCCTTCGTGATCGGCGCCGACCATGTGGGCGACGACGACGTGGCGCTGGTCCTGGGCGACAACATCTTCCACGGCTACCACTTCTACGACCTGCTCCAGAGCAACGTCAGGGACGTACAGGGCTGTGTGCTGTTCGGTTATCCCGTGGAGGACCCGGAGCGCTACGGGGTGGGCGAGACCGACGCGTCGGGGCGTCTGGTGTCCCTGGAGGAGAAGCCGGCCCGGCCGCGCTCCGACCTCGCCATCACCGGGCTCTATCTCTACGACAACGAAGTGGTGGACATCGCCAAGAATCTCCGCCCCTCGGCGCGCGGAGAACTGGAGATCACCGACGTCAACCGGAATTACCTGGCCCGCGGCCGAGCCCGTCTGGTCGACCTCGGCCGCGGTTTCGCCTGGCTCGACGCCGGAACTCCGGAATCCCTGCTCCAGGCCGCCCAATATGTGCGGACCCTCGAAGAACGGCAGGGTGTGCGCATCGCCTGCGTCGAGGAGGTCGCGCTCCGGATGGGATTCATCGACGCGGACGACTGCTACCGGCTCGGCGAGAAGATGTCCCAGTCGGGATACGGCCAGTACGTGATGTCGGTGGCCCGCGAAATGGCGCCCTGAGCATCCCGGCCGCCGCCCGCCCGGTCTCTTCCCGGCCGGCTTCTCTCAGTTCTTCTCGCGTACGCCGGTCTTCTCGCGTACACCGACGAAAAGGCCGCGGCCGGTGGGACCGTCCTCCAGGAATTCCACGGAGCAGCCCGCGTCGGTGAACGCGGCGGCGTACTCCTCCTTGGTGAACAGGTGCAGTACGTCGATCTCGGTGAACTGCTGGATACCGGCGGCGTCCCCCACGGTGAAACGGACCTCCATGCGGGTGGCCCGGCCCTTGCGGGTGGTGTGCGAGATCCGCGCGATCGTGCGGTGCTCCTCACGGGCCAGGTCACCCGCGACATAGCCCTCGATGAAGTTCTCGGGGAACCACCAGGGTTCGACGACCAGGACGCCGCCGGGCTCCAGGTGCGCGGCCATCGACCGGACGGCGGACCGCATGTCGTCCAGCGTCCCCAGATAGCCGATGGCGCAGAACATGCAGCTCACCGCGGTGTAGGTGCGGCCCAGCGAGAAGTCGCGCATGTCGCCCGCGTGGACCGTGGTGCCCGGCAGCCGCTGCTCGGCGAGCCGGCGCATCGGCTCCGCGATCTCCAGCCCCTCGGCGACCTCGAACCGCTCGCCGAACACGCTGAGATGGGCGCCCGTGCCGCAGGCGACGTCGAGCAGCGAGTCCGCTCCCGGGCGGCGTTCGGCGATGAGCCGCGAGACGTCCGCGGCCTCCTCCCCCCAGTCCTTGCCCCGGCTGCGGTAGACGGCCTCGTACACGTCCGCGAGTTCCCGGCCGTACATGTGTCTCTCCTCCCGTTGTCGCCCTGGTGGGCGTGGAACGTGGTCCGCCAGGCCGCCGTGCCGCCCGGCCGGTCTCTCACTCGTCCTCGTCGAGCAGTGCCACCGCCCTCGCCCAGCCCGCGCCCGCACCGGCGATCCGTACGGGGAAGCAGGCGAGCCGGAAGCCGCGGGAGACGGGCAACTGGTCCAGCCCCGCGAGCCGTTCGATCTGGCAGTACTCCCGGTCGCGGCCGATCATGTGGGCGGGCCAGAGCACCGAGCGGTCCCCGGTCTCGCGGTAGCGGCCGATGATGTCGCCGAACGGCGCGTCCAGGCTGAAGGCGTCCGTGCCGATCACCCGTACGCCCTGGTCGAGCAGCAGGTGCACGGCCGAGCCGTCGAGGCCGGTGAAGTCCGTGAAGTACTTCTGCGTCCCCGACCACGCGTCGGCGCCGGTGCGCAGCAGCACGATGTCCATGGGCGACAGGGTGTGGCCGATCCGGTCCAGCTCCCGCTCCAGCACGTCGGCGCCGACCGCGCCGGTGCCCTGGTCGCTCAGGTCGAGGACCACCGCGGGCCGGAAGAACCAGTCGAGCGGCATCTCGTCGATGTGCCGGGGCGGGCCGTCCCGGTAGGAGGCGCGCGTGCCGTAGTGCGAGGGCGCGTCGATGTGCGTCCCGGTGTGGGTCGTCAGCTGGAGCCGGTCGAGCGAGAGGAACTCGCCCTCCGGCAGGACCGCCGGATCGAAGTCGATCCCGAAGTGGTCGCGCATCTCCTCGCTCATGTGCGTGGCGGCCTCCTTCGGGCCGAGCACGTCGTGCACCACGGGATCGGGTTCAAAACCCGCCGCGTCCACGGGTGAGGACAGGTCGATGATGCGCACACGAGCCTCCCGGCGATGGGTTCCTGCAAGCCAGCCCATGCTCACCAGCGAGGCTAGAGAAGCGTTGGAGCCCGGCTGTACGGCCGCCAGCGTCAGGGCCTGTCCGGCACTCGACCGATCCTGGAGGGCTCACTGCCACCGTCGTGACCCCACCCGGAACCCGGGAACGGGAGCGGCGGAAGGAACACGCATGGCAGCACAGGCCCCGACGGCCCCGGCGGACGTCTACGCCGAGGTACAGCACTTCTACGCACGGCAGATGCGGGACCTCGACTCGGGCGAGGCCGAGACCTGGGCCGGCACCTTCACCGAGGACGGCGCCTTCAAGCCGCCCTCGCTCCCGGAGCCCGTACGCGGTCGCCCGGCCCTGACCGAGGGCGCCCGGCAGGCCGCCGCGGGCCTCGCCGCCGCCGGGGAGACCCACCGCCACTACGTCGGCATGCTCACCGTCACCCCGGCCGACGACGGCTCGCTGACCGCCGAGAGCCTGGTGTCGATCGTCGCCGTCCCGCGCGGCGGCCCCGCCCGGCTGCACCTGGTGTGCGTCTGCCGTGACGTCCTCGTGCGCGAGGCGGGCCACCTGCTGGTCAGGGACAGGGTGGTGACCCGTGACGACCGGCCGTAGCGGGAGTCGACCGCGAATCGAGCGCCCCGGCCTACGGTCCCGGACATGAGCGCGACACCCGACACGAACACGGCACAGGACACGGACGCCGCACAGGGCACGAACACGGCACAGGACACCGGCGCGACCCCCGCACCGAGCACGGCACGGGACCCCGCCGCACCCCGGGGCGTCATCGTCACCGGCGGCGGCACCGGGATCGGGCGGGCCGTGGCCCGTGCCTTCGCCGACCGCGGCGACCGCGTGCTCGTCGTGGGCCGCACGCCCGCGACCCTCGCCCGGACCGCCGAGGGACGTCCCGGCATCGACGTCCTCACCGCCGACCTCACCGACCCGGACACCCCGCGGGCCGTCACCGACGCGGCGCTGAACGCGTTCGGCCGTATCGACGTGCTGGTCAACAACGCGGCCTCCGGCGGTTTCGCCGCCCTCGCGGAGACCAAGCGGGAGGCGGCCCGCGACCAGCTCGACACCAACCTCCTGGCCCCGCTGCTGCTCACCCGGCAGACCCTGGACGCCCTCGCGGCCGACGGCGGCGGGACCGTGCTGAACATCGGCTCGGCCGGCGCGCTGTACCGCCGCGCCTGGCCGGAGAACGGGATCTACGGCGCCGCCAAGGCCGGGCTCGACTTCCTCACCCGGACCTGGGCCGTGGAACTGGCGGCCCGCGGCATCCGGGTCCTGGGCCTCGCCCCGGGCGTGATCGACACCGGTATCGGTGAACGGTCCGGCATGACGCCGGAGGCCTACGCGGGCTTCCTCCAGCACATCGCCACCGTCGTCCCGGCCGGCCGGGTCGGCCGCCCGGAGGACGTCGCCTGGTGGGCGGTCCAGCTCACCGACCCGCGCGCCGCCTACGCGACCGGCGCGGTCCTCGCGGTCGACGGCGGCCTGTCCCTCACCTGAGACCCGCACCACGCCCCGCTGCCACAGCCGTGCCCCACCCCGCCCCGAAGGAGACTGCCGTGACCGACACGGAAACCGACGAGACGACCCCCGCCGCACCCGAGCAGGACCGGCGGACCCAGCAGATCCAGCAGACCGACAGCGAGCTCGGCCGCCATCTGCTGACCGCCCGCGGCTTCCACTGGATCTACGGGACCAGCGGCGACCCGTACGCCCTGACCCTGCGCGCGGAGAGCGACGACCCGGTGGTGCTGGCCCGCCGGATACGGGAGGCGGAGACCCCGCTGTGGCAGAGCGCCGCCGGGGCCTGGGTCACCGGCCGGCACGCGGTGGCCGCCGAGGTGCTGGCCGACCCGCGCCTGAGCCTGCGGCACGCCGATCTGCCGGGCCCGCAGCGGCACGTCTTCTCGGACGCGTGGAGCAACCCGCTGCTGTGCCACATCATCCCGCTGGACCGGGCCTTCCTGCACGCCTCGGGCGCCGACCACGCGCGCTGGGAGCGGGCGGCGGCCCCGGTGCTCGGCGCGGGCGCGGCGGACGGCCACCGCAAGCACGCCGAACGCGTCCACCAGGAGACCGCCGACGGGCTCGGCGCCTCCTTCGACCTCATGGCGGACTACTCCCGCCCGGTGGCCACCGAGGCCGCCGCCGCGCTGCTCGGGGTCCCGGACGCGCAGCGCGAGCGGTTCGCCCACGCGTGTCTCGCGCTGGGGGTCGCGCTCGACGCGGCGCTGTGCCCGCAGCCGCTCGCCGTCACCCGCCGGCTCACCGAGGCGGTCGAGGACGTACGCGCCCTCGTCGCCGACCTCGTCGCGGCGCGGCGGACCGAGCCGGGCGACGACCTGCTCAGCACGGTGCTGCGCGCCGACACCTCCGGCGGTTCCGGCGCCTCGGCCGCCGAGGACGCGCTCGCGGTCGGGGTGCTGACCGCCGCGGTGGGCGTCGAGTTCGCCGCCGGACTGATCAACAACGCCGTGGAGGCGCTGCTCGCGCACCCCAGGCAGTGGGCGCTGCTCGGCGAGAGCCCGGAACTCGCCGCCGGGGCGGTGGAGGAGACGCTGCGTCACGCGCCGCCGGTGCGGCTGGAGAGCCGGATCGCCGCCGAGGACCTCACGCTGGCCGGTCAGGACGTCCCCGCCGGCGCGCAGGTCGTCGTCCATGTGGGCGCGGCGGGCCGGGACCCCGAGGTGTTCCTGGCGCCGGACCACTTCGACCTCACCCGGCCCGTGGGGCAGGGGCAGTTGGCGCTGTCCGGCCCGCACACCTCTCTCTTCGGGGCGTTCGCCCGGCTCCAGGCGGAGACCGCGGTACGCACCCTGCGGGAGCGCCACCCGCACCTGGCCCCGGCCGACGGTGTCCAGCGCCGGATGCGCTCCCCCGTCCTGGGCGGAGTCCTGCGCTTCACCCTGACCACCTCCGCGTGACGGCAGCCGTCGTGACACCGCCGCAGAGAAAGGACCGGCCATGCGGGTTCTGCTGACGTCCTTCGCGCTGGACGCGCACTTCAACGGGTCCGTGCCGCTCGCCTGGGCGCTGCGGGCCGCCGGGCACGAGGTACGGGTGGCGAGCCAGCCCGCGCTGACGGGGAGCATCACGGCGGCCGGGCTGACCGCCGTGCCGGTGGGGGCCGATCCCGGTCTCGACGCGATGGTGAAGGGGGTGGGCGACTCCGTGCTGTCCCACCACGCCGACCAGTCGCTGGACCCCGACACCCCCGGTCAGCTCACCCCCGCCTTCCTCAAGGGCTGGGACGCGATGATGACCGCCACGTTCTTCGCCCTGATCAACGACGATCCGATGGTCGACGAACTCGTCGCGTTCGCCCGCGACTGGCAGCCCGACCTCGTCCTGTGGGAGCCGTTCACGTTCGCGGGGGCGGTGGCCGCGAAGGCGACCGGCGCGGCCCACGCGCGCGTGCTGTCGTTCCCGGACATGTTCATGCCCATGCGGCAGGCATTCCTCGCCCAGCTAGGCCCGGACCCCGCGGACGCGGGCCCGGGGTCGGCGCACCCCGAGGACGCCCTCGGCCAGTGGCTCCAGTGGACCCTCGGCCGCCACGGCCTGCCCTTCGACGAGGAGGCGGTGACGGGGCAGTGGTCGGTGGACCAGGTGCCCCGCAGCTTCCGCCCGCCGTCGGACGTCCCGGCCGTCCCGATGCGCTACGTCCCCTACAACGGCCCGGTGCCCGCCGTCGTACCCGACTGGCTCCGCGTCCCGCCGACGCGTCCCCGGGTCTGCGTCACCCTGGGACTGACGGCCCGGACCTCGGAGTTCCCGAACGCGGTCCCGGTCGACCTGGTCCTCAAGGCGATCGAGGGGCTCGACATCGAGGTGGTGGCCACGCTCGGCGCCGAGGAGCGGGCGCTGCTCACCCATGTCCCGGACAATGTGCGCCTGGTGGACCACGTACCGCTGCACGCGCTGCTGCCGACCTGCGCGGCCGTCGTGCACCACGGCGGCGCCGGCACCTGGTCGACGGCGCTCGTCGAGGGGGTCCCGCAGATCGCGATGGGCTGGATCTGGGACGCGATCGAGCGGGCCCGCCGCCAGCAGGAACTGGGCGCGGGCCTGCATCTCCCGTCCCACGAGGTGACGGTGGAGGGGCTGCGCGGCAGGCTCGTACGGCTCCTGGAGGAACCCTCGTTCAAGGAGGCCGCCGCCCGTCTGCGCACCGAGGCCCGGTCCGAACCGACCCCGGCGGAGGTCGTCCCCGTACTGGAGCGGCTGACCGCCCAGCACCGCGCCCACGGGCGTCGACGTCTCGGAGGTACGTCCGCATCATGCGTGTCCTGATCACCGGCGGCGCCGGTTTCATCGGATCCCACTATGTGCGCTCCCTGCTGGCCGGCGGTCTGCCCGGCCCCCGGCCGAGCCGGGTGACCGTCGTCGACCTGCTCACGTACGCCGGGAGCACCGACAACCTGCCGCTGGAGGATCCGCGGCTGGACTTCCACCGGACGGACATCCGGGACCTCGACGCGGTCCTGAAGGTGTTCCCCGGGCACGACGCGGTGGTGCACTTCGCGGCCGAGACCCATGTCGACCGCTCGCTGACCGGGCCCGCGGAGTTCGTGACCACCAATGTGCTGGGCACGCAGACGCTGCTGGAGGCGAGCCTGCGCTGCGGGGTGGGCACCTTCGTGCACGTCTCCACGGACGAGGTCTACGGGTCGATCGCCGAGGGCACCTGGACGGAGGAGGAGCCGCTGCTGCCCAACTCGCCCTACGCTGCGTCGAAGGCGGGCAGCGACCTCGTCGCCCGCTCCTACTGGCGCACCCACGGGCTCGACGTGCGCACCACCCGGTGCGCCAACAACTACGGTCCGCGCCAGCATCCGGAGAAGCTCATCCCGCTGTTCGTCACCGAGCTGCTGGCCGGCCGGACCGTGCCGCTGTACGGGGACGGCGGCAACGTCCGCGAGTGGCTGCACGTCGACGACCACTGCCGGGCCGTCCACGCGGTGCTGACCGGCGGCCGGGCGGGCGAGATCTACAACATCGGCGGCGGTACGCATCTGACGAACCGTGAGATGACGGCCAAGCTGCTGGAGTTGTGCGGCGCGGACTGGTCCCGGGTCCGGCGGGTGGCCGACCGCAAGGGCCACGACCTGCGGTACGCGGTGGACGACTCGAAGATCCGCGACGAACTCGGCTACCGGCCGCTGCGGTCGCTCGACGACGGACTGCGCGAGGTCGTCGACTGGTACCGCGACCGGCTGACGCGGATGCCCGCGACGGCAGAGCGGGTCTGACCCGCCCCGGCCGCGGCACGGGGCCACGACACGAGAAGGGCCGGCCCACCGGGGCCGGCCCTTCTCGTCGTGTGTGCACGTGCCTCAGACGCTCACGACCCGTGCCGCCTTGCGCACCTGCTCGACCAGCAGCGCCTGCCGCAGCAGCGCGTCTCCCAGGGCCGCCCGCCCGGTGCCCGACAGGGCCGCCGCCGCGAACGCGTCGAGCGCGTTGCCCACCTGGTGGTCGGCCGCCAGCGTCATCTCGGTGGTCCTGTCCTGCTGTTCGAGGCGGACCACCGGGCGGTGCTCCCGGGGCGGGGTGAAGGCCCGCGGCACGCTGATCCGGCCCCGGCTGCCCCACAGGGCGTACGCCGAGCGGTAGGAGTGCTGGAAGCCGAAGTCGAGCTGGGCGGTCACCCCGGTCGCCGTGGAGAGCAGGGCGCTGCCGGCGACGTCGACCCCGGTGGCCTCGTCGACGCGCAGACAGGCGCCGAGGACGTCGAGTTCCCCGGCGAGCTGGAGCTGGGCGGCGCGCAGCGGATAGACGCCGACGTCCAGCAGGGCGCCGCCGCCGAGCCGCGCGTCGTGCCGGAAGGACGACGGGTCGGGCGGCGGTACGCCGAAGGAGCTGGAGAAGACGCGCAGTTCACCGATCTCCTCGCGGGCCAGGTCCCGTACCGCCGCGTGCTGCGAGTGGTGCAGGAACATGAAGTTCTCGGTGAGCGCCAGACCGAGCCGGGCGGCCGTCGCCACCAGTTCGGCGCTCTGTTCGTACGTGGTGCTGAGCGGCTTCTCCACCAGGACGTGCTTGCCCGCGGTGAGCGCCTCGGCGACCCATTCGTGGTGCATGCCCGGCGGCAGCGGCACATAGACGGCGTCGATGTCGTCCCGGTCGAGGAGCGCCCGGTAGCCGGTCACCGCCGCGCAGCCGAACCGGGCCGCGAGCCGTGCGCTCCTGGCCCCGTCGCGGCTCGCCACGGCCACCAGCCGCACCGACGGGTGCTCCACGATCGCAGGCAGGATCCGGCGCACCGCGATGTCGGCACAGCCCAGCACCCCCATGCGGAGTCCGGGTCGTGGAGTGTCCTCGGGCATCTGCCACCTCACCTGTCGGATACGTCGCCGAACAAGCTAGCCAGCACGGGTCGAAAGCCCCTGGAAGCCCGCTGGAGCAGGCCCTTTCCGCGGGGACTCCATGGCTCCTCTACCGGGCGGCGCGAGCATGGCCCCGAGGCAATCCTTACAGGAGGGACGGCTATGACGTCGGACACCAAGGCCCTGGTCCTGGAGCAGGTTCGCGAGTACCACCGGCAGCAGCAGCCCGGGAACTTCGTACCGGGAGTGACACCGATCCTCTCCTCGGGGGCGGTCCTGGACGAGGAGGACCGGGTCTCTCTGGTGGAGGCGGCCCTGGATCTGCGGATCGCGGCCGGCGCGGCTTCCCGGCGTTTCGAGAGCAGGTTCGCCCGCCACATCGGCGTACGCAAGGCGCATCTGGTGAACTCGGGTTCCTCGGCGAACCTGCTGGCCCTGTCGGCGCTGACGTCCCCGCGGCTCGGTGAGAAGCGGCTGCTGCCGGGCGACGAGGTGATCACGGTGGCCGGCGGCTTCCCCACGACGGTGAACCCGATCTTCCAGAACGGCCTCACGCCCGTGTTCGTCGACCTCGAACTCGGCACGTACAACACGACGGCGGAACGCGTGCGGGCCGCGCTCTCGGACCGGACCCGGGCCATCATGATCGCGCACACTCTGGGCAACCCCTACGAGGTCGCGGAGATCCAGCAACTGGCCACCGACCACGAGCTGTTCCTGATCGAGGACAACTGCGACGCGGTGGGCTCGACCTATCAGGGGCGGATGACGGGCACCTTCGGGGACCTGGCCACCGTCAGCTTCTACCCCGCCCACCACATCACGACGGGCGAGGGCGGCTGCGTCCTGACCCGGAACCTCGAACTGGCGCGGATCGTCGAGTCGTTCCGCGACTGGGGACGGGACTGCTGGTGCGAGCCGGGCGAGGACAACACCTGCCTCAAGCGGTTCGACTACCAGCTGGGCGACCTCCCCAAGGGGTACGACCACAAGTACATCTTCTCGCACATCGGCTACAACCTGAAGGCGACCGACCTCCAAGGGGCCCTGGCACTGACCCAGTTGAAGAAGCTCCCGGAGTTCGGCGCGGCGCGGCGGCGCAACTGGCAGCGGCTGCGCGACGGTCTCGCGGACGTCCCCGGTCTGCTGCTGCCCACCGCGACCCCCGGCAGCGACCCGAGCTGGTTCGGCTTCGTCCTGACCGTGCTGCCCGACGCCACCTACACCCGCCGCGACCTGATCGCCTTCCTGGAGGAGCGGCGCATCGGCACGCGACGGCTGTTCGGCGGCAACCTCACCCGGCACCCGGCGTATCTCGGCACCCCGCACCGGGTGTCGGGGGACCTGCGCAACTCCGACATCATCACCGAGCAGAGCTTCTGGATCGGGGTGTATCCGGGCATCACCGAGGAGATGACCGACTACATGCTGGAGTCGATCGTCGAGTTCGTCGCCAAGAACGGCTGAGCGGCCCGGGGGCGGCGGTCAGCCGATCATGCGGTCGAGCAGCGCGTCCTCCCCGCACCCGGGCACGTCCAGCCACGGCTCCGCCGAGAGCACCGCCTGCTGCAGCCGCTGCAGGCGCGGGGAGGGCGAGAGCCCCAGTTCCTCCGCCAGCCGACGGCGCAGCCGCTGGTAGACGTCGAGCGCCTGCCAGGAGCGGCCCGCCCGGTACAGCGCCGTCATGCACTGGGCGTGCAGCCCCTCGTGCAGCGGATGACGTCCGGTCAGTTCGATCAGCTCGGTCAGCAGCTCCGCGTGGCGACCCAGCCTCAGGTCCGCCTCCAGACACCGCTCCAGCACCCCGAGCCTGCTCTCCTCCAGCCGGGCCACCTCGATGCTCAGTACGGGTCCGATGCGCACGTCGACGAGCGCGGACCCGCGCCACAGGGCGAGCGCCTCACGGAAGTACGCCGACGCCCTCTCCTGCCGGTCCTCGCCCGTGGCGACCCGGCCCGCGGCGACCAGCCGCTCGTAGCGCGGTACGTCGACGGCGTCCGTGGGCGCCTGCCAGCAGTAGCCGCCGTACTGGGTGACGAGGACGTCCTTGGCGGACACCCCCGCGTCGGCGCCGTAGGCCGCGGTGAGCTGCCGGCGCAGCTGGAGGATGTACGTGTGCAGGGTCGCCAGCGCGCTCTGCGGCGGCTCGCTGCCCCAGATCTCCTCCATGAGCGTCCCGACGGGCAGGACGCGGTTGGCGTGGATCGCCAGCAGGGCCAGAATCTGGCGTGGTTTCGCCGCTGTCGGCACGATCGACCGGCCCCGCACCTCGGCCGTCAGCGGTCCTAGCAGCCATATGTCCATCTTTTTCTCCCCCATGTGGTCCACGGAGCACCGCGAAGAGCTCCTCGCTCAGGGAGTCTCGCTGGCTGCTTCCGGTCTCAACCAGTGCCAGGGGCCCGACCAGGCATATGAGGAACCTATGCGCAAGATGTGGATTTCTCATATGGGCCCTGTGCGTGACGCACTGGTATCGGCCAGTGACGACCGAAAGGATGGCGGCAACGCGCAGGGCCCCGGCCGGGGTCGGGCGCGCCGACCGAAGTCGACAGCGAACAAGGAGCACCCATGTCACGGATCACGCCTCTGCTCGACGGCGACGCGGCGATCGCGAGAGGCGCCGACGATCTCGTGATCACTGAATTCGGCCCCGAATCCGGTGACACCACCGACGGCCGCATCTGTATCTGCTGGATGCCCGGGGCCGGCGCCGGTTCCTCCGCGGACGGCGGCCGTCAGACCCGATGAACCCCGCCGCCCCGGACGACGGGCTCCCCCGGCTGGGGTTCGCACCGCATCTGCGGGTCGAATCGGCGCCCGGGGAGCCCGTGTTCCTGATGACCGAGGACCGGGTGACCACGCTCGGCGGGGAACAGGTCGCGCTGCTGGCCCCGTTGCTCGACGGCAGCCGCGACCTGCCCCGGATCGTCGCCGACGCGGCACCCGGGCTGTCGCCCGACCGCACCGAACGGCTGGTGGCCAGGCTGCTGGACGCGGGGCTGCTGTCCGCCTATCCGCCGGACGGCCGCGCCGGGCCCGAGCGCGCCTACTGGGCCCTCACGGGTCTCGCGGCCGGGCCCGACGGCGGCCGGGGCGCCCTGCTGGCCCCGGTGGATCTCACCGAGGACGGCGGCGGCGCCCTGTGCGAGGCCGTGTCGGCGGCCGGACTGCGGTCCGCCGCCGTGGGCGGGCCCGCCGATCTGACCCTGGCGCTGTGCCACGACTACCTCGATCCGCGGCTGAGCGCCCTGGACGCGGAACACCGTGCCGCGGGCCGCAGTTGGCTGCCCGTGCGGGCGAGCGGCACCCATCTGTGGGTGGGCCCGTTCTTCTCCCCGGGCGAGGGTCCGTGCTGGAGCTGTCTCGCGGACCGGCTGCGGCTGCGGCGGCGCGGCGAGGCGTACGTCCAGCACCGGCTCGGGCGCGGCGGGCCCGCCGGGCACCGGCCGTCGTATCTGCCGTCGGGCCGGTCGGCGGCCCTGCACCTGGCCCTCCTTGAGGCGGCGAAGTGGCTGGCCGGGCACCGCGATCCGCACCAGGGCACCCTGTGGCGGCTGGACACCCGCACCCTGGAGAGCAGCCGCCATCCCGTGCGGCGCCGCCCGCAGTGCGCCCGCTGCGGCGACCCCCTGCTCGTACGCGACCGGGTGTCGGCCCCCGTCGTGCTGTCCCCGCGGCCGGTGCGCGACACCGGCGGAGGGGGTCACCGGACGGCCGGCCCGGACGAGGTCCTCGACCGGTACGCGCATCTCGTGGACCCCGTCACCGGGCTGGTCGGCGAGATCCGCCGGGATCCGCGGGGGCCGCGGTTCCTCAACTGTTTCCACGCGGGCGCCCAGCCGCCCTGGGACCCGGCGAAGCCGCCGCCCGCGCTGCACACACCGCTGCGCAGCCCCGGGTCGGGCAAGGGCGTCACCGAGGCCCACGCGAAGGTGAGCGCCCTGGCCGAGGCCCTTGAGCGGTACAGCGGTTACTTCCAGGGCGACGAGCCGCGCCTGCGGGGCAGTTACCGCGAGCTGGCGGACCGGGCCGTCCACCCGGACACCGTCCAGCTCTTCGACCGGCGGCAGTTCGCGGACCGGGCCGCCTGGAACCGCGCGCACGGCCCCTTCCACCAGGTGACCGAGCCCTTCGACGAGGACGCCCCGCTCGACTGGACGCCCGTCTGGTCACTGACCGAGGAGCGGCAGCGCCTCGCGCCGACGAGCCTGCTCTACTACAACGCTCCGGACGCGGAGACCCGTTACTGCCGGGCCACCTCCAACGGGGCCGCCGCGGGCACCAGTCTGGAGGACGCCGTCGTGCACGGCTGCCTGGAACTGGTGGAGCGGGACGCCATCGCCCTGTGGTGGTACAACCGCACGCGGCAGCCCGGAGTGGACCTCGACCGGCGGGACGAGTGGACCGCCGGGACCCGGGCCCAGCTGCGGGACATGGGGAGGTCGGTGTGGGCCCTCGACCTCACGTCCGATCTCGGCATCCCCGTGGTCGCGGCCGTCTCGGCCCGGATCGGCGGGCCGTCCGAGGACATCGTGCTGGGCTTCGGCGCCCACTTCGACGCGCGGATCGCGCTGCGCCGGGCACTGACCGAACTCAACCAGATGCTGCCGCCGTTGACGGACCGACCGCCGGACGGGGGGACCGCCTACACCGGCGACGACCCGGAGGCCCTCGCCTGGTTCCGGCACGCCACGACCGCGGGCCAGCCCTATCTGCTGCCCGCCGCCCGCAGGTCCGCCCGGCCGCCCGCCGCGCTGCGCCCGCCCGCCGACGCCGCGGCCCAGGCCGGGGCGCTGGTCGAGCTGTTGCGCCGGCACGGCCTGGAGGTGCTCGTCCTCGACCAGACCCGTCCCGATGTGGAGCTGCCCGTCGCCAAGGTGCTGATCCCCGGGCTGCGCCCGCACTGGGCGGGATTCGGTCCCGGCAGGCTGTTCGACGTACCGGTCGCGCTCGGCCGGCTGGCCCGGCCGACGGACTTCACCGAGCTGAATCCCTTTCCCCTGCACCTGTGACGGAATGGAGCGTTCCCCTTTACGGAATGAAATCCTCCACTTGTTTTCGCGTACCGGAGCAAACCTTTTCACTTCGTCGGCGGTCTTCTTCCATTAGGGAGTCCGAAGCACACTCCACCCCATCGGGTTTCGCTTCCGAGCGGTTTCGATCGATTACTATCGATGGCGACTTCTCATCCTCCCGGTATGCCGTGAGAGGGTGGGCACGGCACAACCTGACTCACTAATTCGTTCGGTTCGTCCGGGGGGAAGAGATGCAAGGTTCTGCCCTGCATGACGGCGCGCGCGCCGAGCAGGAGGACGCGCGGAGCAGGCACCTCGCCCGCGGCACCTCCATCGCCATCACCTTCGCGGTACTTGTGGCCTTCTTCGGCATCGGCGTGACCTACCTGGTGGAGGGGCACCCCTCGCCTCTCGGACTGGGCACGGGCATCACCACCCTGCTCCTCGTCTACGGGCTCCAACTGGCGCATTCCTTTCCCCATCTGTCGCCCCGGCTGGCCCGCCGGCAGTACTGGACCCTCGGGTTCCAGACGCTCCTGACGTATCTTCCGTTCCTCTTCTACGCCGAGGCCTGGCTCGCCGCTCCCGGCTTCCTCGCCGGCTCCGCGCTGCTGGTGCTCCCCGCCCGCTGGAAGTGGCCCGCGTACGGGGCGGCCGTGGGGTCGGCCGCCCTGCTGGTGCTGGAGACCGGCCTGGGCCGCGGTTCGGTCTGGTACGGGACGGTGGCGACCGCCCTGACCGGCCTGGTGGTGTACGGGCTCTCCGAGCTGACCCGGCTCGTCCAGGAGGCCCACCGCTCCCGCAGCGAGCTGACCCGGATGGCGCTGGAGGCGGAGCGGCTGCGGTTCTCCCGCGATCTGCACGACCTGCTGGGCATCAGCCTGACCACCATCGCCTTCAAGTGCGAGCTGGCGCGACGGCTGCCGCCCTCCAAGCACGCCCGGCTCCACCAGGAGCTGACGGAGATCCTGGACACCACCCAGCGGGCCTTCGCCGACGTACGGGCCGTCTCCCAGACCTACCGCGCCATGTCGCTGACCGCGGAGGTCGACACCGTCTTCGCGACCCTCAAGGACATGGGTATCCACGCCGTCTTCCGCGGCGGCGCGGGGCCCCTGCCGCCCCACATAGAGACCACGCTGGCCACGGTCCTGCGCGAGGGGATCACCAACATGCTCCGGCACAGCAGGGTCGGGACCTGCGTCGTCCAGCTCAGCCGCGAGCCGGGCGCCGTCGGACTGATCGTGACCAACGACGGGATCCCGGCGCAGCCGGCCGGCTCGGCCGGGGGCACGCGGCCGGGAAGCGGACTCACCAACCTTCGCGAACGCATCGAAGCGGTCGACGGCAGGCTCAGCATCAAGATCATGGACGACAAGTGGTTCTCGCTGACGGCGGTCGTTCCGCTGCCGGCCGGAGCGCACGAGTCCAAGCGGCCCGTCCTGCGCACCGCCGCCCGCCCCCCGGCGCACCCTCCGGAGAGCGAGCTGCGCGACTCGGCGACGGTGGCCTGAGCCGCGGGACGGGTCAGATCCAGCCGCCCTCGCGGGCGATCCGTACCGCGTCCATGCGGTTGCGGGCGCTCAGTTTGACCACCGCGCTGCTCAGGTAGTTGCGCACGGTGCCCGGCGAGAGGAACAGCCGGCGGGCGATCGCCGCGGTGCCCTCGCCTGCCGCGGCGAGCCGGAGGACCTCCAGCTCACGGGGGGCCAGCGGCTGTGTGACGTCTTCGAGCGCCGCGACCGCCAGCTGCGGGTCGACGGCCCGCTGGCCGGCGGCCACCGCGCGGATGGCGCCGACGAGTTGGGTGGGGTCGGCGTCCTTGCGCAGGAAGCCCGTGGCACGTGTCGCCAGTGCCCGTCGCAGCGTGCTGGGGTTGCCGAGGCCCGTGAGCATCAGGATCCGGCAGTCGGGCACGGCGGTGCCCAGCGCGGCGGCGGCGGAGATGCCGTCCATGCCGGGCAGACCGATGTCGAGCACGGCCACGTCCGGTTGCAGGGCGCGCGCCCTCGGCACGATCTCGTCCCCGCGGTCGACTTCGGCCACCACCTCGAAGTCCGCCTCCAGGGACAGGAGTTCGGCCAGCGCCCGGCGCAGCATCGCCATGTCCTCGGCGATCAGAATCTTTATCATGACCCCCCACATCGACCGCACACAGGTCGCCCGGGCCTCATACTCTCATCCGGAAAGCCAGAACAAGGCTTCGAAGCGCCAAGTTCCCCGCCTTTAGGTTGACTTCCTCCCGGGGTTCCTTCCGGGGTTCCGTCCGGGGTTCCGTCCGGGTTCCGTTTCCGAAAGGAAGTCACAGATTCAATCACCCCGGTAAACCCGGCCGATATCCCCTTTCGTACGGCCCCACGAACGAGGTAATGCCACGGCGCTCCGGGCGTTCAGTCCCGCCCGAGGGCCCCGTCCAGCGCCTCCTCGGTCTGCTCGGCGGTCGCCGACTCCGCCGCCCAGGCCGCGTATCCGTCCGGCCGCACCAGCAGGCTCGTACGCCGGTCGCTCGCCCAAGTGGCCACGGTGAGGCGGTCCTTGCGGGCGGGGGTGCCGGTTCCGGTGGCGGGGGCGACGAGGACGAACCTGCCGTCCCGCAGGGCCTCGTACAGGCGGCCGTCCCGCAGCGCCACGTCCGGGACGCGCCTGCCGACCAGGGGGTGCGCGCCGCGCGGCGCCGGGTACGCGTAGCCGATGCCGGTGACCTGGCCGACCATGCGCGTGCGGGCCGGGCGGGCGTGGCCGAGGAACGTGGTGAGCAGGGCGCGGGCCGCGAGGGTCCCGGGGCGCTTGGCCATCGCGAGCCGTACGATCCCGCCGCTGCTGCGCAGCACGGACCTGCCGACGGGGTGGCGTTCGGACTGGTAGGTGTCCAGCAGTCCCTCGCCGGCGTACCCGTCGATCGCCGCCGCCAGCTTCCAGCTCAGATTGGCGGCGTCCTGGAGACCGGTGTTCATGCCCTGGCCGCCGGCCGGGGTGTGCACGTGCGCGGCGTCCCCGGCGAGGAACACGCGGTCCACCCGGTAGGCCGGGGCCTGCCGTTCGTCGCTGTGGAAGCGGGACATCCAACGGGCGTCGTGCATACCGTAGTCACGGCCGAGCGCGAGCCGGGTGATCTCCCTGACCTCGTCGAGTCCGAGGGGCTCGCTGTCGGCGACATCGCGGTCCCGGTGCCAGCCGATCACCCGGTGGTAGCCGTCCCCGAACGGCGCGAGGAACGCGAACGCGTCCCCGACCGCGTTCACCGTCAGCAGCGTCTGCGGCTGCTCGGCGAGCCTGACGTCGGCGAGGACGACGGAGCGGATCACCGACCGCCCGGGGAAGGGCAGCCCCAGCGCCTCCCGCACGGCGCTGCGCATCCCGTCCGTCCCGACGGCGTACGCGGCCCGCAGCTCCCCGGCCTCCCCGCCGGACCCGCGCACCCTCAGCGTCACCCCGTCCGCGTCCTGCACGAGCCCCGTCACCTCGGTCTCGTATGCGAACCGCACCCCGGCCTCGACGGCCCGCCGCTCCAGTGCCTTCTCCACCTCGTACTGCGGCAGGACGAGCAGATGCCTGAAGCGGGAGTGCAGGGTGGTGAGGTCGACGGTCAGCCGGCCGAAGAGCCGCAGCCGGTCGAGGGTCTGCCCCTTGGCCTCCAGCTCGTCGGCGAGGCCCCGCGCGTCGAGCTGCTCCAGCGTGCGGGCGTGCAGGACGAAGGCGCGGGAGAGGTTGCTGATCCCGCGCGGCCTTCGCTCGGCCAGGGTGACGGGGATTCCGGCGGCGGCGAGATCACCGGCGAGTAGCAGCCCGGTGGGACCCGCGCCGACGACGACGACCTTGCTGACAGTGCCGTTCATGGCGGCCTCCTGGTCCGGCGGTTCCGGTCGGGGGGCCGGCCGGCGGCTGGTTGCCCGCACGCGTCGGCCGACCTGTGTCCGCCACCATAGGGCGCCGCCCCGGACACGCCGAGGGCACCGCTCCCGCCCCCGTACGGCGTGCGTCGCGTACGGGTGCGGGGGGCGGTGCCCTCGAAGAGACTCCGGAGTCCGGTGGGGACCGGGGTCAGGAAGCGTGTACCTGGTCCGGGCCCTGCATCTTGCCCTGGCCCTTGCCTCCCGGCTTGCGCCTGGGCTGGCGGTCCGTCGAACCGTCGAGCACCCAGACCAGTCCGGCGATCAGCGCGAACAGTGCGATCGGCGCCGCGACATAGAGGCCCAGCGTCTCGATGACGCTCAGCTTCTGCGCGGGGTCGTCGCCGTCGTCGCGCGTCAGCGCGAGCGCGGGGGACGACATCATCAGCATCATCAGCGTCGTACCGGCAGCCAGGGCGCCGGCGCGCAGGGCGTTCTTCTTGTCCACGGTGCAAACGTAGCGAACTCCTGTCGCGGCCGCGCGCCCGGGGTGCCGTACGGGGTGCGGCGCGGTTCTGCACATGACGTCCGGGGCCTCACGCGGAGGGCTCCGGGCCACCGGTGGCCCGGCCTTCGCGCAGCACCTCCATGAGGGCGTGCAGCCGGGGCGAGGCGGCCAGTTCCTCCAGGGTGACGGGCCGGCCCTCGGCGTCGGCGACGGGCAGGCGCCAGTTCGGGTACTGGTCCCAGGTGCCCGGCAGGTTCTGCGGGCGGCGGTCGCCGACGGCGTCCGGGAGCCAGACGCCGACGAGGCGGGCGGGGGTGCGCAGCAGGAAGCGGTGCACGGCCTGGATCTCCGCCTCCTCCGACTGCTCCGAGACACCTCCGGCGGCCCCCTGCAGCAGCCCGAGCCGGGCGAGCAGCGCCAGCCACTCCCCCACGTCCGCCGCCGCCTCGGCCCGCTCCTGGCCCACCGGGCGGGTCAACAGGCCCAGCCGGTCGCGGAGTTCGACGTGGTCGCCGGTGAGGCGGGACGCGGTGGGCGGCAGGTCGTGGGTGGTGGCGGTGGCCAGACAGTCGGCGCGCCAGCCCTCCGGGGGCAGCGGCAACCCCGTACCGTCCCAGTCGCGTTCGAACCACAGGACGGACGTGCCGAGCACGCCGTGCTCCTGGAGCGTCTCGCGCACCCCCGGTTCGACGGTGCCCAGGTCCTCGCCGATCACCAGGGCCCCGGCGCGGGAGGCCTCCAGGGCGAGGATCGCGAGCATGGCCTCGGCGTCGTAACGGACGTACGTGCCCTCGGTGGCCGGGCGGCCCTGCGGGACCCACCAGAGCCGGAAGAGGCCCATGACGTGGTCGATGCGCAGGGCGCCCGCGTACCGGAAGAGGGCGCGCAGGAGGCGGCGGTACGGGGCGTAGCCGGACTCGGCGAGCCGGTCGGGGCGCCAGGGCGGCAGCCCCCAGTCCTGGCCCTGGACGCTGAACGCGTCCGGGGGCGCGCCGACGGACATGCCGGCCGCGAAGACCTCCTGCTGCGCCCAGGCGTCGGCGCCACCGGGGTGGACCCCGACCGCGAGGTCGTGCACGAGACCGACGTCCATGCCGGCGTCGCGGGCGCTGCGCTGGGCGGTGGCGAGCTGGGCGTCCGTCAGCCAGGCGAGCCTGCTGTGGAAGTCGACGCGGTCCATCAACTCGGCGCGGGCGCGGGCGGTTTCGGCCGAGCGGGGGTCGCGCAGGCCCTGCGGCCACCGCGTCCAGTCGGAGCCGTACACCTCCGCGAGGGCGTACCAGGTGGCGTGGTCCTCCAGCGCCTCGCCCTCCTGGGCGAGGAAGTCGCAGTAGGCGGCCCGGCGGCCGGGCCCGAGCGGCACCTCGCGGACCAGTTCGAGAGCCTCGCGCTTCAGCTCCCACACGGCGTCGCGGTCGATCAACGCGCCCTTGTCGAGCACGGATTCGCGCAGCCGACGGGCGCGCGCCAGCAGCGCGAGCAGCCGTTCACGGTCGTTCTCGTCGACGTACGCGAACTCGGGGACGTCCTCGACGCGCAGATACACGGGGTCGGGGTAGCGGCGTGAGGACGGCCGGTACGGGGAGGGGTCGGTGGGCGCGCCGGGCACGGCCGCGTGCATCGGGTTGACCTGGACGAACCCTGCCCCGAGCGCCCGTCCCGCCCAGGCCGTCAGTTCGGTGAGGTCCCCGAGGTCGCCCATGCCCCAGGAACGCCGGGACAGCAGGGAGTAGACCTGCACAAGCAGCCCGTACGTCCGTCCGGTGGGCGCGGGCAGCTTCGCCGGGGCGACGACGAGATGCGCCCGCGCGGTACGCCCGTCGGGGGCGGTGGCCTCCAGCACGTGCACGCCGACCGGCAACCCCTCGACGGACTCCCGGACCTCTCCCTGCTCGGTCCGGACCCGCAGCCGGGTTCCGGAGGGCAGGGCGGCGAGGGCGGCTTCGAGCAAGGAGCCACCGGGTGCGCCGGCCGGCGCGGCCGGGCCCGTGTCGCTCCGGGGGGCCGCGCCACCGCCGGCCGCCGCTCCCGGGCCGGCGTCGTCGGACGCGGAGGCGGGGGTGTCCTGGCCGCCCGTCGGCGGCGGGGCCGGGGACGCGGTCCCGGTCCAGCTCACCACCGTCGGCGGCAGCAGTCGTTCCCGGAGTTCCCTCTCGCGGGCCGCGAGGGAGCCGCGGACGGCGGACGGCGTCCCCGCGGCGACTCCCAGCGCGGTGAGCGCGGCGACGACCGCCGTGTCCGAGGCCGCGACCGTGCGGTCCGGGGACGGACTGTAGGACGTGGCGACGCCGTACAGCGCGGCGAGCCGGGACAGCGGCATCAGACCCCCGACGGGTCCAGGCCGGCGGCGGCACCCAGGGGAGTCGGCTCACTCGTCAGGGGCGCGGCGTCGGCGAGCGGAGGTTCACTGGTGAGGGGCGCGGCAGCGGCCAGCGGCGGTTCGCTGGTGAGCGGTGCCTCGGCGCAGGAGCCCTCGGCGCCGGCGTTGAAGATGCAGTAGAGCGGGTGGGGGTCGGGTCCGGGGTCGGCGGTCACGTCCGCCGGGCGTTTGGAGAGGGCCGAGAGCAGAAGCTGTGCCGATGCGGCCACGGGGGCCTCCTTGGTCGTCGTGCGGGCGGGTCAGGGCTGCCCCTACCCAGCGGGCGGGCCCGCAGACGTGAGAGCCAGGACATCGTGCTCCTCTTCACATTCTGTCCCGGATCACCCGGATCACCAAGAGCGCCCGTACGGACACCCTGAGCGACCGTCGGACAATCTCCCGATCACTATTCACTCGCTACATATATTGAGTACATAATGAGCCCATGAGCACCCGCCACATCCTGCTGGGGCTGCTCGCCGGAGGGCCGAGCCATGGCTACGACCTCAAGCGACGCCACGACGAACGTTTCCCGCAGGCCCGCCCACTGGCCTACGGCCAGGTCTACACGACCTTGCAGCGCCTGGTCCGCGACGGTCTCGCCGAGGTCGACGGGACCGACTCGGACGGCGGTCCGGAGCGGACCCTGTACCGGTCCACCGCCGAGGGCGCGAAGGAACTGGCCGGCTGGACGGCCGAGATCACCCCGCCCGCGCCCTTCGTGACGAACGAGATCTTCGCCAAGGTCGTCTGCGCGATCCTGGCCGCGGCCGGCCCGACGTCCCCGACCGGCCCGACACCCCCGGCCGATCGGACACCCCCGGTCGACCCGGCCCGCTACCTCATCGCCCAGCGCGCCGCGCACATGACCCGGATGAGGGAGCTCACGGCCGTCAAGACCGCGCCGGGCGCCGACCTCGCGACGGTCCTCTCGGCCGACTACGCCCTCGACCACCTCGACGCCGATCTGCGCTGGATGACCACCACCGCCGCCCGGCTCACCCCTTTGACCGCGGAGGTCGACCCGACATGAGCAGTACGCACACGGCCGCGCCGATCCTGGCGGCCCGGGGCCTCTCCAAGGCGCACGGCGGGACCCGCGCCCTGCGCGGCGCCCGCGTCGACCTGCGCGCGGGCGAGATCCTCGCGGTGACCGGCGCCAGCGGCAGCGGAAAGTCCACGCTGCTCCACTGCCTCGCCGGGATCGTCCGCCCCGACGAGGGCTCGGTCGTCTACGCCGGGCAGCGCCTGGACCGACTCCCGGAGGAGCGGCTGAGCGAGTTGCGGCGTACGGAGTTCGGGGTGGTGTTCCAGTTCGGGCAGCTGATCCCCGAGCTGACGGCGCTCGACAACGTGGCACTGCCCCTGCTGCTCGCCGGAGCCTCCCGCAGGGCCGCCCACGAGCAGGCGGGCGCGTGGCTGGAGCGCTTCGGCGTACGCGGCCAGGAGGCGCTGCGGCCCGGCGAGATGAGCGGTGGCCAAGCCCAGCGGGTGTCGCTGGCGCGGGCGCTGGTGACGGAACCGAAGGTCGTCTTCGCCGACGAGCCCACCGGCGCGCTCGACTCCCTGGCGAGCGAGCAGGTGATGACGGCGCTCGTCCGTACGGCCCGGGAGACCGGCACGGCCGTGCTGCTGATCACGCACGACGCGCAGGTGGCGGCGTACGCGGACCGCGAGGTGCGGCTGCGCGACGGGGCCGTGTCCGCGGACGTGGCGGCCCTGGAGGCGACCCGATGACCGGGGACCTCGCGCTGGCCTGGCTGCTCACACGGGGTTCGGACCGCCGGGAGTGGTGGCGGGTGACGCTCACGGCGGTGGGGGCCGCGCTCGCCACCGGCCTCGGGCTCACGGCGGTCGCCGTCGCCTCGGTCGACGGGCAGGTGTCCGCCTCGTACTTCCACGGGCTGCTGAACCAGCCCTCGCAGCGCGCCGGAGTGGTCGTGACGCTGCTGCTCCTGTGGGTGCCGGTGCTCGGCTTCCTCGGCCAGTGCGCCCGGATCGGCGCCGTGCACCGTGACCGCAGGCTGGCCGGGCTGCGCCTCGCCGGGGCGACCCCGGGGCAGGTGCGGCGCGTCGCGGCCCTGGAGTCGGGCCTGGCCTGCCTCCTGGGTTCGGCGGTCGCCGCGGTGTTCTGCGCGCTCCTCGTGGTGAGTGTGCTGCGGCGGGGGCTTCCGCCGACCGCCTGGGCCGGCTTCGTCCTGGTGACGCTCGCCGTGCCGCTCCTCGCCGTGCTGGTGAGCGTGGTCGCGCTGCGCCGGGTCGTGGCCTCGCCGCTCGGCTGGGTGCGCCGGGTGCGGCCGGACCACGGCCGGACCGCCACGCTCGCCCTGGTGGTACCGGCGGTGCTGGTGGGGCTGGCCGCCCTGCTGATCGTGACGCGGCGGACCGGACCGGGGGCCACCGCGCTGCCCCTGCTGGTGTTCGCCGCGGTGGCGCTGACCGGTGCGGGGGCCGTCGCGGTCGCCGGGCTCACCGCACGGGCCGTCGGCGGGCGGCTCGCCGCCAGGACCGGGAGCCCCGCGGTCCTGCTCGCCGCCGAACGCCTCCGCAGCGACCCGTGGGCCACCGCGCGCACCCACGCGGCGGTGCTCCTGGTGGCCGTCGTGGGGGTCGGCTTCACGGGTGTACGGCAGGTGTTCCTCGACGGCGTGCACCACCCGCGGCAGGGTCTGCCGTACGACGCCGCCGACGTGGCGTTCTACACCACCGGCGTCGACCTGGTCGGCGCGGCCGTCCTGCTGGCGCTGCTGATCAGCCTGGGCGGGCTCGCCGTGGGCACGGCCGAGTCGCTGGCGACCCGGCGCCGGGGGCTGGCCGCGCAGGCCGCGGCGGGCGTACCGCACAAGGTGCTCGGGCGGGCGCTGCTCCTGGAGACGGCGCTGCCGCTGGCCCCGGCGATGCTGCTCGCGGGCGTCGGCGGCACGGCGGTCCACCTCGCGTACGGGGCGGCCACGGACGCCGTCGTCGTACCGGTGCTGCTGCCGCTCCTGGTCCCCGCGGCCGTGTACGGGGCATGTCTGCTCGCCGCGGCGACCTCCCTGCCCCTGCTGCGCCGCACGGTCCGCCCGGCGGAGCTGCGCTTCACCTGACGGGGCCCGGGCCGGCTGCGGGGCCGGCCCGGGGCAAACCAAAGGCCCGGATCGTCAGGCGGAAATGCCGTCGATCCGGGCCATCGCGTCCTCCGCGCCGTACGGCTGCAGGTAGGGCAGCCAGCGCGGATCCCGGTGCCCGGTGCCGATGATGCGCCACGCGAGCCCCGACGGCGGGGCGGGTTTGTGGCGCAGGCGCCAGCCGATCTCGACCAGGTGGCGGTCGGCCTTGGTGTGGTTGCAGCGGCGGCAGGACGCCACCACGTTGTCCCAGACGTGCTGACCCCCGCGGCTGCGCGGGATGACGTGGTCGACGCTGGTTGCGACGCCACCGCAGTACATGCACCGGCCGCCGTCGCGGGCGAACAGTGCCCGGCGGGTCAGCGGAACGGGCCCCCGGTAGGGGACCCGCACGAACCTTTTCAGCCGGACCACGCTGGGCGCGGGGACGGTGACGGTGGCGCTGTGCATGAACGCGCCGGATTCCTCAAGAGAAACAGCCTTGTTCTCAAGGACCAGGACGAGCGCGCGGCGGAGCGGTACGACGCCGAGGGGCTCGTACGACGCGTTGAGGACCAGGACATGCGGCACGGACGGCCTCCTTGTACGCCGGCGGCGCGTGGCTCGCGCCGGGACGATCTGCAGTCAGTCTCCCCTCATGCCTGGTGGAAGCGCCACCATGTCCCGGTAACGGGCTGGGAGTGTTTTCGACCACATCTCCTTCATCCCCACGTGAGCACAGTCTCTCCCTCGAACATTGCAACGATCCGCACACGGTGCCCCGTTAGTGTGGTCTTTCCGCCCGTCGGCATTCCACCAAATGTCCCCTGCCACGGGCGGACGGCTACACCTGGAGGTACCTGCCGTGTTCTTGTCCGTCCTGTCGGCCGCCGATCCCACCGAGGAACCGACGTCACCGACGCTCCAGGACGCCCAGGAAAGCGCCACCAACGCCGCCAGCTGGGTGGAGCAGAACTGGTCCACCTGGCTCAGCATCGGACTGCGCATCCTGCTCATCGTGATCATCGCGGTGGTGCTGAGAGTGGCCGTGCGGCGGACCATCACGAAGTTCATCGACCGGATGAACCGAACGGCCCAGGCGGTCGACGGCACGGCGCTCGGCGGCCTCCTGGTCAACGTCGAACGCCGCCGCCAGCGCTCCCAGGCCATCGGCTCGGTCCTCCGTTCGGTCGCGTCCTTCCTGATAGTGGGCACGGCGGCGCTGATGATCCTGGGCACGTTCCAGATCAATCTGGCGCCGCTGCTGGCCTCGGCCGGTGTGGCGGGCGTGGCGATCGGTTTCGGCGCGCGCAACCTCGTGACGGATTTCCTCTCCGGCGTTTTCATGATCCTTGAGGATCAGTACGGCGTAGGGGACACGGTCGACGCGGGGGTGGCGTCCGGCGAGGTCATCGAGGTGGGCCTGCGGGTCACCAAGCTGCGCGGCGACAACGGCGAGATCTGGTACGTCCGCAACGGCGAGGTCAAGCGCATCGGCAACCTCTCCCAGGGCTGGGCCACGGCCGGCGTCGACGTCACGGTCCGCTCGGACGAGGACCTCGACCGCGTCCGCTCGGTGCTGGCCGAGGTCGGCGAGGCGATGAGCAAGGACGAGCCCTGGAACGAGCGCCTGTGGGGCCCGATAGAGGTCCTGGGCCTGGACAGCGTCATCCTGGACTCGATGGTGGTCCGCGTCAGCGCGAAGACCATGCCGGGCAAGGCCCTGTCCGTCGAACGCGAACTGCGCTGGCGCATCAAGCAGGCCTTCGACCGCGCGGACATCAGCATCGTCGGCGGCCTCCCGGCCCCACCGGACGAGGCCGCCGCCGACCCGACGGCGGGCATGGCGGCCCCGTCGGCCTACGCCAACACGGGCTCGGCCCAGTCGCAGGCGGCGTCGCCGATAGCGCCGCCGGTCGTGCCGTCGGGCCCGGCGAAGTAACGGCGACTCGGCGCGGCCTCAGCGCGTCCCGACGTCGTGGGTGGTGCCGTCGGCGACGGCCCTGAGCTTGTCGGGATTGGCCGTGTTGTGGATGGCGGTGATCCGGCCGTCGGCCTCGATGTCGAAGGTGACGGTGGCGATCACCCGGTCCGGAGCGGTGAACAGGATGCCGGGGCCGCCGTTGATCTCGACGAGTTCGGCGCGCATGTCGGCGGGCTCGACGCCCTGGTAGGTGACGGTGCCGATGGCCGCGAACCAGCCGGCCACCGTCTGCGCGCCGACGATCGGGCGCAGGGCCTGGCGGACCTTGCCGCCGCCGTCGGTCCACAGGGTGACATCGGGCGACAGCAGCTCCATGAGCGTGTTGATGTCGCCGCCGGTCGCCGCGGCGAAGAACCGCTCGGTGACCTCCCGCTGCCGTGACCGGTCGGCCGTGAAGCGGGGCCGCCGGGCCCGCACATGCTCGCGGGCGCGGTGCGCGGCCTGCCGTACGGCGGGTTCGGAGCGCTTCACCGCCTCCGCGATCTCGGCATGGCTGAAGTCGAAGATCTCCTTCAGCACGAACACCGCGCGCTCCAGCGGGCTCAGCGTCTCCAGTACCACCAGCATCGCCATGGACACCGACTCGGCGTCCGTGACGGTCTCGGCGGCGTCCGCGCTGGTGAGGATGGGCTCCGGAAGCCACGGCCCCACATAGGTCTCACGCTTGTGCCGGGTGGAGCGCAGCCGTTCCAGTGCGAGATTCGACACGATCCGGGCGAGGTACGCCTTGGGGTCGGTCACCTGCGAACGGTCGGCCGCCGACCACTTGATCCAGGCGTCCTGTACGGCGTCCTCGGCGTCGGCCGCGCTGCCGAGGACGCGGTACGCCACGGAGAACAGCAGCTTCCGGTACTGCTGGAACACCGCCTGGTCCGCGTCCCGCGCCACGTCGGTCACCGCGCCTCCCCAACGATCCGGGTGATCCGGCTGAGCCGGGTGAAGCGGCCACCGCGGGGCCAGAACGCGCCCGACGCGGGCATCTTCTTCATACGGCCGTACGTCGGCCAGGGCGAGGCGGTCACCGTCTCCTTATACCGGGCCGCCGTACGGCCGGTCAGACACATCCGCCGCGGGCTGTCGTCGGGGCGGGTGAACTGCACCACCGCGTCGTGCCGTCCCAGGCTCACCGGCGTGTGGTAATAGCCGAAGCGGAACGGCTTGGGCCGCTTGCCCTTGAGGGTGCGCAGGATCGACACGGCGGCGTGCACACCGGTCGGCATTCCGCTCTGGCAGGTGCCGTGCATGACGCCGTAGCCCTGGCGGATCGCGGCCGCGTCGCCCACCGCGTACACGTCCGGGTGCGACACCGACCGCAGGGCGGTGTCGGTGACGACGCGGCCATGCTCGTCGACGGCCAGTCCGGCGGCTGCCGCCAGCGGCGACACCCGCGTACCGCTGGTCCACACGACCGCGTCGGCGGCGACGGACTCCCCGTCCGCGAGTTCGACCGCGCCGGGCAGCACCTTCGCCACCTCGACCCCGCTGCGCACCCGGACACCCAGCCGACCGAGCGCGGCCCGCAGATACGCCCCGGCCCTGGCGTTCATGGCGGCACCGGGTTCCTGCCGCCCCAGCAGCACGACGTTCAAGCCGGGGTGCCGCTCGGCGATCTCGGCGGCCGACTCGACGCCGGTCAGCCCACTGCCGGCGACGATCACGGTGCCGCTGCCGCTGCCGAGTGTGGCCAGCCGGGCGGCCAGCGCCTCGGCGTCCTGAGCGCCGTTCAGCGCGTACGCGTGGTCCTCGGCTCCCGGCACCGCCGCCGTGTCGGCCACGCCGCCCAGCGCGTACACCAGCGTGTCGTAGTGCAGAACCTGCTCGTCGTCGACCCGCACGGTCCTCGCGTCCGCGTCCACCGCGGTCACCCAGCCGCGCACGAACCGCGCGCCGGTGCCCTCCAGCAGCTCCGGGACGCTCAGCTCGGCGAGCTGTTGCCCGGTCGCCGTCCCGTGCAGCCGCATCCGCTCGGTGAACCGCTCCTGCGCGTTCACGAGGGTCACCCGCACGTCCTGGCGCCGCCGGGCCCGCGCGGCGAGCTGGACGGCGGCGGCCGTTCCGGCGTACCCGGCCCCCAGAACGAGAACGTGATGGGCGGCCACGTCTCCGACTCCCCGCCCGGCTTCCTGCTGTGCGCTCATGGTTTCGCCTTCCTCAGCCCGCTGTTGACCACCACGAGATGGAGGGAGGAGTCCTGTCCGTGACACGGTTCTGATGTGACGCGCGACACATCCCACTCCGCGTACACGGCCTTGCAGACGCCGCGCACCTCGACGCCCCACCGGTCGGCCAGACCCGCGACGAGCAGCAGCCCGCGCCCGAACTGGTCGGCGGCCTGCGCGGGGCGGGGCCACGGCAGCCGGTCCCCTCGCGGGTCGCTCACCTCGACGCGGAGCGCGGCGGCGCCGCACGAGATCCGAGCGCGGATCAGCCGGTCGTGGAGGCTGCCGTGCAGCAGGGCGTTGCTCATCAACTCCGAGACGACGACGGCGACATCCCCGGCGAGGTCGGGATGCCCCCACTCCCCGACGAGCCGCGCGGCCCGCCGCCGGGCGAGCGTGACGCTGTGGGCGAGGGGGGTGTAGTCGAGGGAGTCCTCGTGAAGGAGGGGCTGATTCATGGGCATGCGCCTCTCATGCGGCGTTCGGTGTCACTGAGTCAGCAACTGAACACGCAAAGTAGTTGTGCGCACACTCTGGGAGCAACGGATCTGGAGAAGTTCTTCCCGAATGAGTGAAGGCCGTTCATGGCGTGACGGACTCGGGACACACTGTGACCGTGATGCGATCAACTCAAGCCGCGGGCAACCGGGCGTCAACTGTCCTGGGCCGCAGGCTCGGTAGCGAACTGCTGTCCCTGCGGGACGCCGCGGGCAAGACACAGCAACAGGCCGCCGAGTCCATCAACGCGACCGGCACGAAGATCGTGAAGATGGAGCGGGGCTGGGTGCCCATGCGCGACCCGGACATCCGGGTGCTGTGCGAGTTCTACGGACAGCACGACCGCAAGGCGACGGCCCGATTGCTGGAGCTGGCGAAGCTGGACCGCGAGCGGCGCAAGGCCAGGGGATGGTGGCAGCACTCACCCAACGCCGGCGCGCTGGCCGAGTACATCGCCATGGAGGATGTGGCGAACCGCGTCCGCACCTGGCAACTCTCCCTGATCCCAGGCCTCTTCCAGACGGCGGACTACGCCCGCTCGCTCGCCGTCAGCGACGGCGTGTGGGAGGACCCGGACGACATCGAGCGCATCGTCGAGGTCCGCATGCGACGCCAGGCCCGCCTGCACGATGAACACCCGCTCAACCTGTACGCGGTCGTCTGGGAAGCGGCACTGCGGCAACTGGTCGGCGGACCCGACGTGATGCGGGCCCAGTTGGAGCACCTGTTGCAGGTGGCTCAGCTTCCGAACGTACGACTCCAGGTACTGCCGTTCCGCACGGGCGGCCACCCCTGCATCACCGGCCCGTTCAACATCGTCTCGTTCGCGGAGACGGAGGCCGTGGACGTGGTCCATGTGGACGCCATCGCTTCTACGGTGTGGGTGGAGGACCCGGCCGAGAGCAGCACGTACAGCAACTTCTTCGACCGTACGGCCCGCCTCAGCCTCGCCCAGCACGACACCACCCAGCTCATCGAGCGCATCCGCCAGGAGATCTGACCCAGTGCCCGAGTCCGACTTCATAAAGTCCAGCCACAGCAGTTCGGGCGGCGAGTGCGTCGAAGTCGCCCTCAACGCCCCACACACCGTCGCCGTCCGCGACTCCAAGGCCCCCGACGGCCCGATAGTCCACCTCTCCCCCACCGCATGGGCGGAGTTCACCGCCGCAGGCGCGCTCGACGGCCTCCGGCAACGGTGAGGACGCGCACGCTCATCTCCGGATGTGCGCGAACATCGCTTCGTACCGCGCATACATCAGCCCCAGTTCCTGCGGCCGACCCCGTACGTCCAGGAACTCCAGGAGGAGCGCGAGCAAGTGCTCGACGACCTCTCCGTGCTGCTCCGGGGTCAGGTGGTCCTGATCCTTCCAGTCGTCGAGCGGCATGTCGGGGAACTGGTCCAGAAGCACGAGCTTGTGCCAGTAGAAGCTGTTCAACTCGCCCCTGCGGACCACCAGCCACTCCGTGAAGCCCCGCATCAGACCGCCCGACCTTCCGGCGTCGACCCCCGTGAGGAACATGGCCGTCGAGTGATAGGTGCCGTTCAGGCCGTAGCTCTCAGGATGTTCGATCAACTTCTCGATGAGCTGCTTGTCGTTCACTCGTCCCCCCTGGAACCCGTAATCGAATGTCGTACCTCTGGCCCCGCCATCTTGACGGCTGTCCACCGCCCGGCGATGATCCGAGAGCGCTCTCTGACGTGGACACGATCAGGAGGTCTCACCGGATGTCTCCCACCCGCAGCCGGCTCGCCCGTCTGATCCCGTTCGGGCTCGTGGCCACCCTGCTCCTCGCCCTCGGGCAGGCCGCGACCACCGCCGAGGCCGTCACCGCGGGCACCCTCGGCCGTACCACCCTCGGCGGCGCCGACCCCAGTGTCATCAAGGTCGGTGACCTCTACGTCGCCGCCAAGTCCGTGGACGGCGGGATCGCGGTCCGGACCGCGTCCACCCTGGAGGGCATCGCCGCCGCGCCCAAGCAGCAGGTGTGGCGGGACACCGGCGGGCTCGGTGAGGTCTGGGCGCCCGAGATCGTCCACCACGACGGCGCCTACCGCATCTACTTCGCCGCGGGCACCGGCGCCGCCCACCGGATGTACCACATCAGCTCGGCCAGCCCGGCCACCGGCTACTCCGCCGCCACCAAGGTCGCCCTGCCCGGCGACAAGTGGGCCATCGACGGGTCCCCCTTCACCTTCAACGGCCAGCGCTGGTTCGTCTGGTCCGGCTGGGCCGGTGACACCAACGTCGAGCAGAACCTGTACGTCGCCCGAATGAGCGGCGCCACCACGTCCACCGGCGACCGGTACGTCATCTCGCAGCCCCGCGAGTCGTGGGAGCGGATCGTCGGCAACCCGTACATCAACGAGGCGCCCCAGCCGATCGTCGACCCCAACGGGCAGTTGCACATCGCGTACTCCGCGAACGGCAGCTGGAGCGACCAGTACTGCATCGCCGACCTGCGGCTGCGCTCCGGCGGCGACCCGACGTACGTGTGGGACTGGTACAAGTCCAACGGCTGCCTGTTCGGGTCCCACCGCGAGACCATGATGTCGGGCTGGGACCCCACGCTGTACGTCGACGGCCCCGGCCACCACACGTTCGTCCTGCCGCGCGGCGACGCCACCGCCGGCCCGCCGTCGGGCAACCGCTTCCCGACCATGTTCCACGCGGTCGCGAAGGGCACGCCGTACTCCTGGTCCAACCGCTACTGGTACACGGGCACGGCCGTCTGGTGGGGCAACACCACCTACAGCCGCGCCAACGTCCCCGGCTCCCCCACCAACACCGGATTCAGCCTCAAGTTCTTCGAGTGAGCCCCCACGGACGCCCTCTCACCACCATGCCCCCGCAGGTAACGACTCTGTTGCCGCGGGGGCAACCTGTTGACGCCTCCCCCGCCCCCGGCCTACCTTCCTCCCACCGATAGGAAAGTTTCCTAACAGTGATCGCAACGGTGATCCCCGCGGTGATCCTTCGGTGGACTTTCCGGTAATCACACTGGGAAGCTGGTCAGCCGAGAGGCAGGTGTCGACAGTCATGGCAGGAACATCCGGTACCCCGGGCACCCCGCGCGTGCTGCGCGCCATGAACGACCGCGCCGCGCTCGACCTCCTGCTGGAGCACGGCCCGCTCTCCCGCACCCGCATCGGCAAGCTCACCGGGCTCTCGAAGCCGACCGCCTCCCAGCTGCTCGCCCGGCTGGAGGCGGCGGGGCTCGTCGTCGTCACCGGGACCAGCGAAGGACGCCCCGGGCCCAACGCCCAGCTGTACGCGGTGAATCCTTCCGCCGCGTACGCCGCCGGGCTCGACGTGACCCCCGAGCGGATCCTCGCCGCCGTCGCCGATGTGACGGGAAGGACGGTGGGCGAGTACGAGCTGCCCACCCCCGGCCGGCGCGCCGCCCACACCGTCGTACGGCAGGTCACCGACGCCCTCGACGGCGCGGTGAAGGCGGCGGGGCTGGCCCGCGCCGACGTCCAGCGGCTCGTCATCGGCACCCCTGGCGCCTTCGACCCGAACACGGGCCGGCTGCGCTACGCCTCCCACCTGCCCGGCTGGCACTCCCCCACCCTGCTCGACGAGCTCGCCGCGGCGCTGCCGATGCCCGTCGAGTACGAGAACGACGTCAACCTCGCCGCCGTCGCCGAACAGCGGCTCGGGGCGGCCCGGGGCCACGACGACTTCGTCCTGCTGTGGAACGAGGGCGGCCTGGGCGCCGCCCTCGTCCTCGGCGGACGGCTGCACCGCGGCTGGACCGGCGGCGCGGGCGAGGTCGGCTTCCTGCCCGTGCCCGGCGCACCCCTCGTCCGGCACGTCACCAAGGCCAACAGCGGTGGCTACCAGGAACTGGCCGGCTCCCAGGCCATCCCGAAGCTCGCCCGCGAACTGGGCATCAGGCCCATCCCCACCGGCCCGTACACCGAGGTCGCCGCCGCCCTCGTCGAGCAGGCCGCGGACATCGGCACGGGCCCGCACCGGGAACTGCTGAAGACGTACGCGACCGGTCTCGCCACCGGTCTCGCCTCGCTCGTGTCCGTCCTCGACCCCGAACTCGTCGTCCTCAGCGGCGCCTCGCTCAGCAGGGGCGGCGAACCCCTGCGCGCGCTGGTGCAGGCCGAGCTGGAGGAGCTGGCCGCGTCCCGGCCGCGCCTCGTCGTCGGCGACGTCCATGAACAGCCCGTGCTGCGCGGCGCGTTGGAGAGCGCGCTCGCCGCCACCCGCGACGAGGTCTTCGACACCTCGGCCCACTGACCAGCCCCCGACCGGCCCGACGAAGGGCCACTGAACACCCCTCACCCCGGCTCCGCCCTCTTCCCCCGTCCAGCCCGCCCTGCTCATAGGGAGACCCCGTCATGCCCGGAATGCCCCGTAAAGCGGTGCTCGCCGCCGCGTCGATAGTCCTCCTCGCCACCGGCGGTACCGGCTGTACCGGCTCGTCCGGTTCCGGTGCCACGGACGACCCGAACGCGAAGACCACGATCACCTTCTGGCACGGGTGGAGCGCGCCCGCCGAGGTGAAGGCGATCCAGGAGAACATCGCCCTCTTCGAGAAGGCGCACCCCAACATCAAGGTGAAGGTCGTCGGCAACATCAACGACGACAAGCTCAACCAGGCGCTGCGCGCGGGCGGTTCGAACGGGCCCGACGTCGTCTCCTCGTTCACCACGTCCAACGTCGGCAAGTTCTGCTCGTCCGGCGCCTTCGCCGACCTGAAGCCGTTCATCGAGAAGTCGAAGCTCGACCTGGACGCGATCATCCCGAAGCCGATGCTGGAGTACACGCAGTTCGAGGGCACCCGCTGCGCCCTGCCGCTGCTCGGCGACGCCTACGGCCTCTACTACAACAAGGACGCCTTCGAGGCGGCGGGCATCACGTCGCCCCCGAAGACCTGGACCGAGTTCGCGAAGGACGCGAAGAAGCTCACGAAGGCCAAGGGCGACTCGTACGAGCAGCTCGGCTTCATGCCGAACTACCACGGCTACGAGACCGTGGTGGACCACTACATGTCGCAGTGGGACCACTCCTACTTCGACGACAGCGGCAAGTCGAACATCGCCGACGACCCGGCCTTCGCGGAGATGTTCACGTACCAGAAGAAGCTCGTCGACGATCTCGGCGGCTTCCAGAAGCTGGAGAAGTACCGCAACACCTTCGGCGACGAATGGGGCGCCAAGCACCCCTTCCAGACCGGCCAGGTGGCGATGCAGCTCGACGGCGAGTGGCGGCTCGGGATGGCGAAGGACGCGGGGGTGAAGTTCGAGATCGGGACCGCGCCCATGCCCGTCGCCGACGACGAGGTGGACGAGTACGGCAAGGGGTTCCTCTCCGGCACGATCATGGGCATCGCGCCGCAGAGCAAGAAGCAGAACGCGGCCTGGGAGCTGATGAAGTACATGACGACCGACACCGAGGCCGTCGTGTCGTTCGCCAACGCCATCCACAACGTGCCGTCCACGTTCGACGCGCTCAAGTCGCCCGACCTGAAGGTCGAGGACGGCTTCAAGACCTTCGTGGACATCGCCCAGCACCCGCAGTCGAACACCCCGCCGGCGTCCGTCAACGGCTCGACGTACCAGACGACCCTCCAGGACTTCGGCTACCAGTACGAGTCCGGCAAGGCGAAGGATCTGAAGGCCGGTCTGAAGAAGACCGCCGACCAGATCGACCGTGACATCGAGCAGGCGAAGTAGCGCCCCATGGCCACGCTCCCCGCATCCGCGGCCTCACCCACTCTGCGCACCAAACGCAGGAAACAGGCCCTGCGCACGGCCGCCTTCATGTCGCCGTGGCTGATCGGCTTCAGCGTCTTCTTCGCCTACCCGCTGATCTCGACCGTGTACTTCTCGTTCATGAAGTACGACGGCTTCGGCGTACCGGAGTTCCGGGGGCTGGAGAACTGGAGTTACGTCTTCAACGACTACCCCATGTTCTGGCCGGCCCTGCGCAACACCCTGTGGCTGGTGCTCGTCATGGTCACCTTCCGGGTCGTCTTCGGCCTGGGGATCGGCCTGCTGATCACGAAGATCAAGACCGGCACGGGCGTCTTCCGCACGCTGTTCTACCTGCCCTACCTCGCGCCGCCGGTCGCCGCCACGCTGGCCTTCGTGTTCCTGCTCAACCCGGGTACGGGGCCGGTCAACTCGGTGCTCGGCGACCTCGGGCTGCCGACGCCCGGCTGGTTCACGGACGCCACCTGGTCCAAGCCCGCGCTCACCATGCTCGCCCTGTGGGGCGTCGGCGACCTGATGGTCATCTTCATGGCCGCGCTGCTCGACGTACCGAAGGAGCAGTACGAGGCCGCCGAGCTGGACGGCGCGTCGGCCTGGCAGCGGTTCCGGTTCGTGACGCTGCCGAACATCTCGCCGATCGTGATGTTCGCAGTGGTCACCGGGGTCATCCAGACGATGCAGTACTACACGCAGCCGCTGGTCGCCGGGAAGGTCGCCTCCGGGATCATCGGCGGCTCGGGCCAGCAGTTCGAACCGGGGTACCCCGACAAGTCGACGCTCACCCTGCCGCAGCTCGTCTACAACCTCGGCTTCCAGCGGTTCGACTACGGCTCCGCGTGCGTGGTCGCGCTGGTGCTGTTCGCGCTGTCCATGGCGTTCACCGCGTTCCTGATGCGGCGCCGCGGCGGTCTCATCCAGGCAGGTGACTGACCATGACCCAGACGACCGAAGCCCGAGTACCGCTCACGACGGCGGAGTCGGGGCCCGAGTCCCCGAAGCCGCCCGTCTCGGCCGCCGAGCGCACCGCCCGGCGCAAGGCGCTCCTGGAGTGGATCGCCGTGCACGCGCTCGGGGTCGCCGCCGCGCTGTTCTTCGTGCTGCCCTTCGTGTTCGTGGTCCTGACCTCGCTGATGAGCGACGACCAGACACTCACCAGGGACCTCGTCCCGGACACCTGGGAGTGGGGCAACTACACAAAGGTCTTCGACACCCCCGGCTTCCTCACCTGGTGGCGGAACACCCTCCTGTACGCGGGCGTCGGCACCGCGCTGACGGTCGTGTCCTCGATCCCGGTGGCGTACGCGCTCGCCAAGTTCCGCTTCCGTGGCCGGAACCTGTCGCTGATGCTGGTCATCTCGATGATGATGCTGCCGCCGCAGGTCATCATCATCCCGATGTACCTGTTCTGGGCGAAGCAGCTGGATCTGTCGGGCACGCTGTGGCCGCTGATCATCCCGATGGCGTTCGGCGACGCGTTCTCCATCTTCCTGCTGCGGCAGTTCCTGATGACGATCCCGAACGAGTACCTCGACGCGGCGAAGGTCGACGGGTGCGGGGACCTGAAGACCCTGCTGAAGGTGGTGCTGCCGATGGCCAGACCGGGTATCGCGGCCGTCGCGCTCTTCCAGTTCTTCTACGCCTGGAACGACTACTTCGGACCGCAGATCTACGCGTCCGAGAACCCCGGCGCCTGGACCCTGAGCTACGGCCTGGAGTCCTTCAAGGGCGCGCACCACACCGACTGGAATCTGACGATGGCCGCGACCGTCCTGGTCATGGCACCCGTGATCGCTGTGTTCTTCTTCGCACAGAAGGCGTTCGTCGAAGGCGTCACGCTCACCGGAGTGAAGGGCTGAGAATGAAACTCGCAGTACTGGGCGGGGGCTCCACCTACACCCCTGAACTCATCGACGGCTTCGCGCGGTTGCGCGAGACCCTGCCCGTCGAGGAACTGGTCCTCGTCGACCCGGCGCTCGACCGCCTCGAACTCGTCGGCGGGCTGGCCCGGCGCATCTTCGCCAAGCAGGGGCACCCCGGGCGGATCACCACGACCGACGATCTCGACGCGGGTGTCGAGGGCGCCGACGCCGTGCTGCTCCAGCTCCGCATGGGCGGGCAGGCCGCCCGCAACGAGGACGAGACCTGGCCGCTGGAGTGCGGCTGCGTCGGCCAGGAGACCACCGGCGCGGGCGGCCTCGCCAAGGCGCTGCGCACGGTCCCGGTGGTGCTCGACATCGCCGAGCGCGTCCGGCGCTCCAACCCGGACGCCTGGATCATCGACTTCACCAACCCCGTCGGCATCGTGACCCGCGCCCTCCTCCAGGCCGGTCACAAAGCGGTCGGACTGTGCAACGTGGCGATCGGATTCCAGCGGAAGTTCGCCGGCATGCTGGGGGTCTCCCCCACCGATGTGCATCTGGACCATGTGGGCCTCAACCACCTCACCTGGGAGACCCATGTGCGCCTCGGCGGCCCCGAGGGCGAGAACGTCCTCCCGAAGCTGCTCGCCGAGCACGGCGACACCATCGCCGGCGACCTGCGCCTGCCGAGCGGCGTCCTCGACCGCCTGGGAGTCGTGCCCTCCTACTACCTGCGCTACTTCTACGCCCACGACGAGGTGGTACGGGAGCTGGGTACGAAGCCGTCGCGGGCCGCGGAAGTGGCCGAGATGGAGCGGGAGCTGCTGACGATGTACGGCGACCCCGCGCTCGACGAGAAGCCGGCGCTGCTGGGCAAGCGGGGCGGGGCCTTCTACTCGGAGGCGGCCGTCGACCTCGCCGCGTCCCTGCTGGGCGGGGGTGGCAGCCCGTACCAGGTGGTGAACACGTACAACCGGGGGACGCTGCCGTTCCTGCCCGACGACGCCGTGATCGAGGTGCAGGCGGCGGTCGGGCACTCGGGGGCCGCCCCGCTGCCCGTGGCGCCGGTGGACCCGCTGTTCGCGGGGCTGATGGCGAACGTGACCGCGTACGAGGACCTGGCCCTGGAGGCCGCCCTGCGCGGGGGCCGCGAGCGGGTGTTCCGGGCGCTGCTCGCCCATCCCCTGGTCGGCCAGTACGCACTCGCCGACGGCCTCACCGACCGGCTGATCGCGCACAACCGGGAGCACCTGGCGTGGGCATGAGCGCGTCCCACACGGGGCCCGAACACACCGACCCCACAGCCCACACGGAGCCCGAACACACGCGTCCCGCCGCCCACATGGGGCCCGAACACACCGTTCTCGCCGTGGACGCGGGAAACAGCAAGACCGACGTCGCGGTCGTGGCGGGTGACGGGAGCGTGCTCGCCACGGCGCGCGGCGGCGGGTTCCGGCCCCCCGTCGTCGGTGTCCGGGAGGCGGTGGACACGCTCGCCGACGCCGTCGGCCGGGCCTTCGCCGAAGCGGGCGTCACCGCGGTCGGCCATGTCTCCGCGTGTCTCGCCAACGCCGATCTGCCCGTGGAGGAGGAGCAGTTGGCCGCCGCGCTGCACGCGCGCGCGTGGGGGGCGAGCGTGGACGTCCGCAACGACACCTTCGCGATCCTGCGCGCCGGTGTCGAGGAGCCGCGGGGCGTCGCCGTGGTGTGCGGCGCGGGCATCAACTGCGTGGGCATGCGCCCCGACGGCCGGGTCGCCCGCTTCCCCGCCCTCGGCCGGGTCTCCGGCGACTGGGGCGGCGGCTGGGGTCTCGCCGAGGAGGCGCTGTGGCACGCGGCGCGCGCCGAGGACGGCCGGGGCGCCCCGACCGAACTGGCCCGCGCCCTGCCCGCGCACTTCGGCCTGAGCACGATGTACGCGCTCATCGAGGCCCTGCACCTGGGCCGTGTCGAGGACGTGCGGCGCCACGAGCTGACGCCGGTCCTGTTCGCCACGGCCGCGGACGGCGACCCGGTGGCCCGCGCGCTCGTCGACCGGCTGGCGGACGAGGTGGTGGCGATGGCGGTCGTCGCCCTGACCCGCCTCGACCTGCTGGGCGAGGAGGCGCCCGTCCTGCTCGGCGGCGGTGTGCTGGCCGCCCGCCACCCCCAACTCGACGACCGCGTACGGGAGCTGCTGGCCGAGCGGGCCCCCAAGGCCGTCCCTCGGGTCGTCACCGCCCGCCCGGTCCTCGGGGCCGCGCTCCTCGGGCTCGACCACCTGGGCGCCCCGGCCCGGGCGCACGCCCGCGTGAGGGAGTTTTACGAGAGGGTCTGAGCACGCCGGGAACCGAACAGTTCGGGTTGGCGTATTCATGAACAGGGGGGTGCGGGATCTTCGCCGGGCCGCAATCCGACCAAGATCGCGTCAAGGCCTGTTCGGATGTCGGTCCCGGCGGCGATACTTGCGGCCGAGCGTCTCTTCCCGTGCGCCTCGGCGCCGGGCGGAGGTGACCGGCGACGACCATGGGGGAGGTCAGGTGACACACCAGCAGCAGAGCACCGCGGCGCCACCGCAGGGGCGGGCGGGCGCGTCGCCTGCGGTCCCGCCGCAGGCCCCGCCGCCGGGGTCGCAGGGCCGGCCGGGGGCGCCCGACGCAGGGCCCCCGAGGCGCACGGCCTGGGCGGAGGGCGTCGACCGGCTGCGGGCCGGGGCGACCACCGAGCCGGGGCGGCTGCGCATCATCGGCGCGGTCCTCGCCGTCCTGGTCGTCGCGTTCGGCGCGCTCACCGCCTGGCAGATGACGGACCGTTCCGCCGCGGCGGACGACGTGCTGCACAGCAGCCAGCCGCTGAGCGCCGACGCCGCGGACATCTACCGCTCCCTCGCCGCCGCCAACACGGCGGCGTCGAGCGGCTTCCTCGCGGGCGGCCAGGAGACGAAGAGGTCCCGCGACGACTACGAGCGCAACATCGGCCAGGCCGCCGACAAACTGGTGACGGCGGCGGCCAACTCCCAGCCCGGCTCCACCTCGGCGAAGACCATCACCGAGCTGAACACGATGCTTCCCGAGTACAAGGGCCTGGTCGAGCGGGCCCGCGCCAACAACCGGCAGGGCTTCCCCCTCGGCGGCGCCTACCTGCGGTACGCGAACGCGAAGATGCAGATCATGCTCACCGACGCCGAGCGGCTCTACAAGGTGGAGAACCAGCGGCTGCGCTCCGACTACGACGACGCGACGCCCTATCCGTGGATCGCGATCGGCGCCGGCATCGTGGCCATCGGCGGTCTCGTGTGGGCGCAGCGGCGCAACTACCGCCGCACCAACCGCGTGCTGAACCACGGCCTGGTGGCCGCCACCGCGGCCACCACGGTCGTCCTGCTCTGGCTGGTCGTCGGCCACACCGTCGCCCGCGCCGGGCTGAACGATTCGTACGACCACGGTGTGCGCTCTCTGACCACGCTGAACGACGCCCGGCTCGCCTCGCTCAAGGCCCGCAGCAACGAGAACCTCACGCTGGTCTCCCGCGGCGCGGAGACCAAGGAGGTGGTCACGGAAGCCGGGACGCAGATCGTCGACACGTTCGACTACGACTTCGAAAAGCAGATGAAGGCCCTCACCGCGAAGCTGGCCGCCGCGGCGGACCTCGCCGACGACAGCGCGGGCGTGAAGCCGGTCGAGGCCGCGACGGGCAACATGAAGGTCTGGAAGGAACGGCACGCGGAGGCCCGCGAGCAGGACCAACTGGGCTACTACCAGAAGGCGCTCGACAAGGTCATCGGCTCCAAGGCGGACGAACCGACGGGCGAGTGCTTCGACAGCGTGGACAAGAACCTGGACGCCGCGCTCACCCACGAGCGCGCCGAGTTCGAGCAGGCGGCCGGTGACGGACGGGGCGCGATGAACGGCCTCGTGGTGGGCGCCGCGGTGCTCGCCGTGCTGGCCGCGGCCGGCGCGGTGCTGGGCATCGGGCGCAGGCTGTCGGAGTACCGGTGAGAGGGGGCATGACGATGAACGCACGACGTCTGCGGGCCAGCCTGAGGGGCTGGGGCGGAGTGGCGGCCATGGCGGTCGTCTGTGCCCTGGCGGTGGTCTTCGCACTGCTGCTGCCGGCGACCCAGTCACGTGGGAACGACGCCGAGGACCTCGCCGGGCCGGGTACGGCCAGGGGCGACCAGGTCAGGGCTCCGAAGAAGTGCCCCGACCCCGAGAAGCAGAGTCTGGACCCGGCCTCGGGCGACCAGAACGGCAAGACGGTCCAGAAGATCAAGACGCGTGGCTACCTGGTCGTCGGTGTCGACCAGAACAGCTACCGCTTCGGCTACCGCGACCCGAACAGCGAGTCGGACAACGCCGAGCTGGAGGGCTTCGACATCGACCTCGCGCACGAGATCGCGAACAAGATCGTCGGAGACAAGCCGAACAACATCCGCTTCCGGGCCATCCCCACCGATCAGCGCATCAAGGCGATCCAGGGCGAAAAGGTCGACATGGTGGTACGCACCATGACGATCAACTGCGACCGGCTGGACGACGTCGCCTTCTCCTCGCCGTACTTCGAGACCGGCCAGCAAGTGCTCGCCCCGAAGAAGTCGGACATCACCGGACTCGACAAGTCCCTGGCGGGCAAACGGATCTGCACGGCGAAGAGCTCGACCGCCCTGGAAGCGCTGAAGGCGGCCGAGGGGGACGGCACCCTCCCGGCGTCCGCCACATTCAGGAAGCGCACCGTGCCGAACCAACTCGACTGTCTGGTGCGGCTGCAGCTCGGTGAGGCGGACGCCGTGGTGACCGACGGGGCGCTCGCCGCGAGCCAGGCCGCGCAGGACCCGACGGTCGGGCTCAAGGGCGAGCCGTTCACGGACGAGTTCTACGGCGTGGCGATGAAGAAGGGCGCCGACGACCTGGTGCGCCGGGTCAACCAGATCCTGGTGGACTACCGCAAGGACGGCTGGGAGACGTCGTACAACAAGTGGCTCGCCGAGAGCCTCGGCGAGTCGTCCGGGCCGCCCCCGGTCCAGTACAAATGACCATGACACTCCGGTAGTTCCACGGTTGTTGCGGATGATTTCGCACCGGGACGACGAGATGAGCGGCGCGGGACGAGCGGTACAGGACAGACCAGCGCGGGCAACGGGAAACGAGGGGTGATCGATGGGCGTCGCGGGACCATCCGGGCCGGTACTGGACCGGGACGAGGTGGACCGTGCGCTGGCGCGGCTCGGCGCGGAGCACGAGGCCATCGAGACCTCGCTCCTCGCCCTCCAGGACCACGCGGGCCGCAGACTCCTCGAAGGGGCCGAGCTGACGGGCACGACCAAGGAGCGCTGGAGCACCGCCGACGCGTCGATCACCCTGCTCTGGTCCTATTTCGACGCGTACGCCGACGCGCTGCGCTCCGCCCGCGAGATCCGCTCCCGTAGACGCTGGTCCAGCCGCGACGACCTCGTGGAACTGACGGAACTGCTGCGCGGCGAGAGCGTCACGGTGGCCGGCAGCGCCTCCGCCACGGCCGCCGCGCCCACGATGGCGGGCACGGGCCGGCTGAGCGAGCGCTTCACCCTCGCCGAACTCGTCGAGCGGATGAACGAGTTGTACGCGACCTCGCTGGACATGGTCGTCACGGCCGACGCCGTCTGGTCGGCACTGCCCGCGCGGATAGATTTACTGGCCGCGGAGCTGCAGCGCACCCGCAGGCTCGCGCACTCCGTGGGCGTACGGCCCGGTGAGCACCCCTCGGGCGACGACCTGGAGCGGATCACCCGCACCCTGACGTCGCTGCGCGAGCAGGTGGTGTCCGACCCGCTGGCCTTCTGGACTCCCGCGCAGGGGAGTTCGGCGCCGGGCGGCGGCCGTCCCGACACGACGCGCTACGACCGTGAGGCGCGCGCCCTGGAAGAGGTGCGCCGCGAGATCGACGCCGTGCTCACCGTGCGGCAGGACGCGGAGGCGCGGCTGGTGCGGCTGCGGGACGTGCTGAGCCGCGCGGACCGCACGCTGGCCGAGGCGCGGAGCGCGCGCGGCGAGGTGCTGGCGAAGATCGCCGCCTCCGAGGTGCCCGCGGTGAGCGGCCCGCCGACCGCGCTGCAGGAACAGCTGGCCATGGCCTCCGAGTACCGCAGGCACGCGCAGTGGCACCGCCTCTCGCCCCTGCTGGAGTCCCTGGAGGAGAAGGCCGAGGACGAACTGCTGCGCGCCCGCGAGTCGTTGACCGCGGTGACCGCGCCGCTCGCGGTCCGCGCGGAGCTGCGCGGCCGGCTCGACGCGTACAAGGCGAAGGTGGCGCGGCACGGTTTCGCGGAGGATCCGCTGCTGGTGGAGCGGTACGACGCGGCGCGCCGCATGCTGTGGAGCGCGCCCTGCGATCTGCGCGTGGCGGAACAGGCGGTGCTGCGCTACCAGCAGGCGGCCGCCGAAGTACTGGTGCCGAGGGTCCCCGGGAACGGCGGACCACAGGACCGGAGGGGGGAGTCATGAGTCAGCCGAACGAGAGCCGGCCGAGTCAGGAGAGTCAGCGGAAACAGTGTCAGCGGCCCGGCTGCCCCGGGTCGTACGAGGACATGGGCGGCGGCGAGCTGTACTGCGACACCTGCGGTCTGGCGCCGGTCGTCTCGTCGACCGGCACGGTGGGTTCGCCGCCGACCGGGATCACGGCGGGCGGCCGGAACTCGCGCGGCTCAGGCAGCGGGAGTTCACGCTCCGGCTCCCGTGCGTCGGCGCGTTCCTCTTCGCGCTCCGCGCAGTCCCGGCGTTCGGTGTCGGGCCGTCTCTCGCGGGCCGTCTCGGGGCGGTCGACGGGCCGTTCGGTGTCGGTGCGCAGTTCCGGTTCGTCGGCCGGGTCCTCCAGTCGCGGCCGGCTCGGCGTCGGCCTCGTACAGGTGCCGGACGTGCCGCGGCCCGATCCGCACGTGATGGTGCAGGAGAACCCCGAGGTTCCGGAGCGGAAGCGATTCTGCTCGCGGTCCGACTGCGGGGCGCCGGTGGGGCGTTCGCGCGGGGAGCGCTCCGGGCGCACGGAGGGGTTCTGCACCAAGTGCGGCCACCCGTATTCGTTCGTGCCGAAGCTGCAGACCGGCGACATCGTGCACGGCCAGTACGAGGTCATGGGCTGTCTCGCGCACGGCGGGCTCGGCTGGGTCTATCTCGCCGTCGACCGGGCGGTGTCCGACCGCTGGGTGGTCCTCAAGGGCCTCCTCGACACGGGCGACCAGGACGCCATGGCCGCCGCGATCTCCGAGCGCCGCTTCCTCGCCGAGATCGAGCACGCGAACATCGTGCGGATCTACAACTTCGTGGAGCACCTCGACCAGCGCACCGGCTCCCTCGACGGCTACATCGTCATGGAGTACGTCGGCGGCAAGTCGCTCAAGGAGATCGCCAACGACCGCCGCACCGCGACCGGCAAGCGTGACCCGCTGCCGGTGGAGCAGGCCTGCGCGTACGGCATCGAGGCGCTTGAGGCGCTCGGCCATCTGCACAGCCGCAACCTCCTGTACTGCGACTTCAAGGTCGACAACGCGATACAGACCGAGGACCAGCTCAAGCTGATCGACATGGGCGCGGTGCGCAGGATGGACGACGACGAGTCGGCCATCTACGGCACGGTCGGCTACCAGGCCCCGGAGGTCGCCGACGTGGGCCCCTCGGTCGCCTCCGACCTGTACACGGTCGCCCGCACCCTGGCGGTGATGACCTTCGACTTCCAGGGCTACACGAACGTGTTCGTGGACTCCCTGCCCGACCCCGACAACATCGAGGTCTTCCGCGCCTACGAGTCGTTCTACCGGCTGCTCGTACGGGCCACCGACCCCGACCCGGCCCGCCGGTTCGCCTCCGCGCAGGAGATGGCCGAGCAGCTCACGGGCGTGCTGCGCGAGGTCGTCTCCATGCAGACGGGCCGGGCGCGGCCCGCACTGTCCACTCTGTTCGGACCCGAACTGAAGGTCACGGACACGGAGTTGTTCGGCAGGCTGAGCGGCGACGTGTCGCGGCTGGGCGTACGGGTGGCGCCCGTACGCGAGAAGCGCGGGAAGCGGGAGAAGAAGGGTGCGCCGGCCGTGACGGCCGGGGCGAACGGATCGCCGCTGCCAGCGGGCACAGGGTACGGATCAGCGGCTGCGGCGGTCGGAGCGAACGGTTCGCCGCAGCCGACGGCGGGGGCGAACGGTGCGCCGGAGGCACGGGCAGGGACGGGGACGGGGACGGGAATGAACGGTTCCCCTCTCCTGGCGCCCGCCCCGGCCTCCCTCGTCAAACCGCTCAACACGCCGGCCGCCTCGCTCGCGCTCCCGGTCCCCCGTGTCGACCCCGGCGATCCGAACGCCGGCTTCCTGGCCGGTCTCATGACGTCCGCGCCCGGGGAGCTGATCAGCGCCCTGCGGTCGGCGCCCGCCGGCTCCCCCGAGCTGCGGCTGCGCGAGCTGCGGGCCCGCCTGGAGCTCGGCGAGCTCGACCAGGCGACCAGGGCGCTCGAAGCGCTGGAGACGGACCACCCCGACGACTGGCGGGTCGTCTGGTACCGGGGCGTCGCCGCGCTCGCGGCAGGCGACCACGAGGTGGCGGCGGTGTCCTTCGACGCGATCTACGACGCGTTCCCCGGTGAGCCCGCGCCCAAGCTGGCCCTCGGCCTGTGCGCGGAGGTCCTCGGGCAGCTGGACAACGCCGCCGAGTACTACCGGCTGGTGTGGACGACCGACCCGAGCTACGTCAGCGCCGCGTTCGGCCTGGCCCGCGTGCAGCTCGCGGCGGGCGACCGCACCGGCGCCGTACGGACGCTGGAGTCGGTGCCGGAGTCCTCGATCCACTACACGGCGGCCCGGGTCGCCGCGGTCCGGGCGCGGCTGAGGCAGCGCCTGGCCGAGGCCGCTCCGCGCCCGCCGGGGGCACTGGGGGCTCCGCTCGGGGCGCCGGGGGCCGCTGTGGCTCCTGGGACTTCTGAGGGCCCTGTGGCGCCGTTCCTGGACGACCTGACCTCGGCCGCGGCCCAGGTCGAGGCACTGGACGGGTACGGCCTGGACGCGGTGCGCCGCGAGCAGTTGTCCACAGAGGTCCTTGGCTGCGCCCTGGACTGGGTACTCTCCGGTATCCAGGGTTCCGCGCCGTCGAACACCGGTGCGCGGACCGTACTGCTCGGCAGTGACCTGGACGAGCGGGGCCTGCGCTTCGGACTGGAGCGTTCGTACCGGACACTGGCCCGGCTCGCCCAGGGTGGCGAGGAGAGGATCGATCTGGTGGAGCGCGCCAACCGCTACCGCCCCCGGACGTGGGTGTAATTCATGTCGCAGATGCCCCAACTGGCCGCCTGCCCCAGCTGTGAGGAACCGCTGGAGTCGGGAGACCGCTTCTGCGGTGCGTGCGGCTACGACCTGTCGGCCGTACCGGCACCGCCGGACGACAACCCCACGATCACCATGAACGGCTCGGCGCCACGGCCGCCCTCGGCCGTGGCCGGGGCGGCCCCCGCGGCCCCGGTGACCGCCGTGGACTGGCCCGTCGCGCCCGAGGCCGACAGCTCGGGCACACCGGCGGCCGTGGTGCTGCCGGCGGACATCGAGGGCCGGGAGTCGGGCGGCTCCGACAGCCCCGGCGTACGGTTCGACCGGCCCGCCGGTTCGCCCGCGCCGCCGCACGCGCAGTCGTCCGCCCTGCCGCCGGAGCGGCAGCAGGCCGCCTCGCCCGCGCCGCCGCACGCGCGACCGCAGGCGCAGGGGCATGCCCAGGCGCAGGGGCATGTCCAGCCGCCGTCCCACGCCCCGGCGGAACCGGACGAGTACCCGCTCGCCGCCCCGCTGCCCCCCGAGATTCCGGCGGACGAGCTGCCGACCGTCGAGGTGCCCACGATCGAGGCGCAGCCCGCCGACCCGCGGACGGCCGACCTCGTGACGCCCCCCGCCGGTCTGAAGGTCTGCGTGGCGTGCCGCGCGGGCCAGGTCGACCGGGACGGCTACTGCGAGAACTGCGGCCACGCGCAGCCGCGCGAACGCGATCACATGGAGCAGGAGCTGGACGCGGTCGCCGCGGTCAGCGACCGCGGGCTGCGCCACCACCGCAACGAGGACGCGTTCACCGTGTCCGCGACCGCGCTGCCCGACGGTTCACCCGCGGTCGTCGCGATCGTCTGCGACGGCGTCTCCTCGGCGACCCGCCCCGACGAGGCCTCCCTGGCGGCCTCCCGCACCGCGAACGAGTCGCTGCTCTCGGCCCTGCCCTGCGGTACGCACCCGCAGCAGGCCATGCACGACGCGATCCTCGCCGCCGCCGAGGCGGTCAACTCCCTCGCGGACCCCGCCGCCCCGTCCCACGAGCACCAGCCGCATGTGAACGCCCCGGCCTGCACGCTCGTCGGCGCCGTCGTCACCCCCACCCTGCTGGTCGTCGGCTGGGTCGGCGACAGCCGTGTCTACTGGGTGCCCGTGGACCGGTCGGCTCCCCCGGCCCGGCTCACCGAGGACGACTCCTGGGCGGCCCAGATGGTCGCCGCGGGCCTGATGAGCGAGGCGGAGGCGTACGCGGACGACCGCGCCCACGCCATCACGGGCTGGCTCGGGGCGGACGCGTACGAACTGGAGCCGCACACCGCCTCCTTCAAGCCGGACCGGCCCGGAGTCGTCGTGGTGTGCACCGACGGACTGTGGAACTACGCCGAGGGCGCCGAGGAGATGGCCGAGGTCGTCCCGGCCGACGCCGCCGAACGACCGCTGCACTGCGCCCAGGTCCTGGTGGGCCACGCCCTGGACGGCGGGGGCCACGACAACGTAACAGTGGCCGTCCTTCCGTTCCCTGCGCCGCAACAAGGGGCAGGATCGGCCTAAGAGGCCCAAGCGGTACGAAACGGTAGAGACGGCAGTGACGGTGGGGACGACTGGGACGGCGCGGGCCTCGGCCCGGTCGGGGCCGGAGGGGACCGGTCCGCCCACCGACATCACCCACGACCTGTGGGAGTCCTGAGGGGGAGCAGAGAACGCATGGCCAATTTCTCGAAGTCGAACGTGCCGCAGTTCTCGGTGGAGGTCTACCAGAACGAGTACCTGCCGGAGGGCGGCCGCGAGGTCAACGCGATCGTGACGGTCACCTCCACCGGCGGCGGCACGGTCGGGAGTGCCGTCGCGGCACCCCATCTGTACACACCGGGACAGAGCCCGGACGCGGCCGTGGCGATCATGGTCGACTGTTCCGGGTCCATGGACTACCCGCCGACCAAGATGCGCGGCGCCAGGGACGCGACGGCCGCCGCGATCGACGCCCTGCGGGACGGCGTGCACTTCGCGGTGATCGGCGGGACGCACGTGGCCAAGGAGGTCTACCCGGGCAACGGCGAGCTGGCCGTCGCCGACCCGCAGACCCGTGAGCAGGCGAAGCAGTCGCTGCGCAAGCTCAGCGCGGGCGGCGGCACCGCGATCGGCACCTGGCTGAAGCTGGCCGACCGGCTGCTGTCCTCGGCGGACGTCACCATCCGGCACGGCATCGTGCTCACCGACGGCCGCAACGAACACGAGTCGCCCGAGGATCTCAAGGCCGCCCTGGACGCCTGCGCCGGGCGTTTCACCGCGGACGCCCGGGGCGTGGGCACGGACTGGGAAGTGAAAGAAGTCACGGGCATCGCGTCCGCGCTGCTCGGCACCGCCGACATCGTGGCCGATCCGGCGGGCCTGTCCGCCGACTTCACGCAGATGATGGAGACGGCCATGGGCAAGGAGGTCGCGGACGTGGCGCTGCGGCTGTGGACCCCGGTCGACACCTCCATCAAGTTCGTCAAGCAGGTCGCGCCGACGGTCGAGCCGCTGACCGACCGCCGCACCGAGGCGGGCCCGCGCGCCGGGGACTACCCCACGGGCTCCTGGGGCGACGAGTCCCGCGACTACCACGTGTGTGTGGAGGTGCCCGAGGCCGGCCTCGGGCAGGAGATGCTGGCCGCCCGGGTCTCCCTGGTGATCCCGCACGGCGACGGCACCGCCCAGACCCTGGGCGCGCAGGGGCTCGTACGGGCCGTGTGGACGGACGACATGACGGCGTCCACGTCGATCAATCCGCAGGTCGCGCACTACACGGGTCAGGCGGAACTGGCGCAAGTCATCCAACAGGGCCTGGATGCGCGCAAAGCGGGAGATGCCGACGGGGCAACGGCGAAACTGGGCCGCGCGGTTCAGCTCGCGAGCGCGTCCGGAAACGCGGATACGGCGAAACTGCTTGCGAAGGTGGTGGACGTGGTCGATGCCGCGGCGGGTACTGTGCGATTGAAGGCGAAGGTCGCGGAGGCCGACGAGATGACTCTCGAAACACGGTCCACAAAGACTGTTCGTGTAAAGAAGTAGCGCAGTGCACAGGCACTACGCGCACAGTACGTAGCGAAACGCGAGCATCACGCACGCCGTTCTGCACGATTTACGGTCCCCGGTGGGCCGGACATGAGAGGGGGAAGCGCCGACATGCCGACCTGCCCGAACGGACACCAGTCGGGTTCCGACGACTGGTGCGAGGTCTGCGGTCACCGCATGGCCGGTGCCGTGCCCCCGCCACCTCCGCCGCCGCCCCCGGCGGCCGGTTACGGCTATCCGCCGCCCGGTGCGCAGCCGCCGCCCGGTCAGGGCGGCCGGCCGCACCTGTCCGCGGTGCCCGACCCGGCGCCCGAGGCGGAGCTGTGCCCGCAGTGCCGCACCCCGCGCGAGGGCGGGGCGCCGTTCTGCGAGGAGTGCCGGTGGAACTTCCTGACGAACACCGCGACCTCGTACACCCCGGCCGCGCCGCGTCCCCCGGGGCCGGGTCCCGGCGGTCCGGGTCCCGGTGGGCCCGGTGCCGGCGGCCCGGGTGCGGGTCCCGGCGGGCAGAACCCGGCGCTCCGCTTCCAGCAGCAGCCGCCTCCCGGGCAGTCAGGACCGACCCACGGCGGCTTCGACTACCAGGGCTCCCGGCCCTCGCAGATGAACCGGCCCGCGGAGCCGATCCCGCCCTACGGCGAGGACCCCTCGGGGTTCCCCGGTGATCCCTCACGACCGGTACCGCCGCCGCCCGGCCCCGGGGGCACCAGCCCCGGCGGACCTGGCGGGTACGGCGGGCCCGGCCCCGGTGGGCAGGGCGGTTACGGCGGTCCGGGCGGCCCCGGCGGCCCGAACGGACCCGGTGGCCCGAACGGTCCCGGGGGCCAGGGCGGTCCCGGTGGTCCCCAGGGGTTCCAGCAGCCCGGGCAGTCCGGTCCTCCCGGCCAGTCCAGTCCGCCCTCGTATCAGCAGGAGACCGCGTATCCGCCGGAGACAGGGCGTCCGCCGGCGCCGGGCGGTCCGTCCTTCGGGGGCGGCGCGGACGACTGGGTGATCTCACCGCCGTCGCCCGGCAGCCCCGGCGGCCCGCCCGCACCCGGTGGCCCCGGTGGTCCTGGTGGTCCGCCCGGACCCGGTGGCGGCTACGGCTACCCGCAGGCCGGCTCGACGCAGGCGCCCGCCGGGTACCAGCAGCAGCCGCAACCGCCACAGCAGTCGCTGTCGTGGAGCATCACGATCGGGCCCGACCGTGAGTACTTCATGGCGATGATGCAGCGCTCGGGACCGGAGGCCGCGGGGCTGAACCTGCCCGCGTACTCGCCGGAACAGCAGCGTCCGCTCAGCGGCAACCAGATCACGATCGGCCGCCGCCGCCACTCCACGGGCGACACCCCGGACATCGATCTGTCGGTGCCGCCGGAGGACCCGGGCGTCTCGCACCAGCACGCGGTGCTCGTGCAGCAGCCGGACAACAGCTGGGCGGTCGTCGACCAGAACTCCACCAACGGCACCACGGTCAACGGCGCAGAGGACCCGATCCAGCCGTTCGTCCCCGTCCCGCTCCTGGACGGCGACCGGGTGCACGTGGGCGCCTGGACGACGATCACGATCCGGCGGGGCTAGGCACTTCGGGCGCCGTACGGCATCGGTCGAGCGCCGTACGGCATCGGTCCGACGCGGTACGGCACCTGGCCGCGGTCACGGCAGCGGCCAGGTGTACGGCCCCGCGGGGTCGTCCAGCCACGCCCACGCGCGGTCGCCGTCGACCGTGATCCCGTACCGCTCGCGGGCCGGCCAGGCCTCGTGCTCCCACAGCGCGTGCGCCTGGTCCGAGGTGAGGCCGCCCGCCGTCAGGGTCAGCAGGAAGCGCAGCAGCTCGTCCCCCCTGGCCCGGCGCGGCAGGCCGGCGAGGTGCACGTCCGGGGCCTCTCGCTCGGCCCGGGTGCCGCCGCGCAGGGGCACGAAGTAGGCGGCCGTGTGCAGGAAGCGGCCTTCGGCGTGCCCGGCGTCGCGTACCCGCAGGGCGATCAGGCCGGTGGCGAACGGGGCGAGGATCCGGGCACCGGGGCGGCACTGGGCGAGCCAGGGCCGCGGGATCGTGTCCAGCGCGCAGGTGGCGACGACACGGTCGAAGGGGGCCCGCTCCGGGCAGCCGCGTGCCCCGTCGCCGGTGACGACGGCCGGGCGGCGGCCCGCGGCGGCCAGGTGCCGCCGGGCGGACTCCGTGATCTCCGGATCCAGGTCGACCGTGGTGACCAGCTCGTCGCCCAGCCGGTACGAGAGCAGCGCGGCGTTGTAGCCGGTGCCCGCGCCGATCTCCAGGACCGCGTCCCCGTCCCGTACCGCCAGCTCGGCCAGCATCTTCGCCATCAGGGACGGCTGGCTGCTGGACGACAGCAGCTCGCCGTCGCGCAGGCGCGTGGCCAGCGGGGTGTCCGCGTACGCCCCGCGCAGCCACTCCTCGCGTCGGCGCACGCTGGGGTCCTCGCCCCATCTGCGCTCGTAGCCGCCCTGCGGGCCACCCGCCCCCACGTAGTAGTACGGCACGAACAGGTGGCGCGGGACGGCCGCGAAGGCCGCCCGCCAGACCGGGTCGGCGTCCCAGGCCCCGCTCGCGTCGATCTCGCGCACCAGCGCCGCCCGCGCCGTGGCGGCGAGGTCGTCGAGCCCGTGGTCGACCGCGTACGCGCTCATACCTCCACTGTGCTGCGGGACGGGCCGGGAGGCGAGCGCCGGGGCCGACCGATCCGGAACCGGCCCCTTCGATTCGGGAACCGGCCCCTTCCATACGGCCGATCATCCGGTGGTCCCAAGTCTCGATCATCCGGTGGTCCTAAGTCCTGAGTCATCGGTCTGCCCGTCTGAGACCATGGACGGTGTGAAAGAGATTCGGCGCGGCACGCTTCAGGAGCAGACCTTCTACGAGCAGGTCGGCGGCGAGGAGACCTTCCGGCGCCTGGTGCACCGGTTCTACGAGGGTGTCGCCGAGGACCCGCTGCTGCGGCCCATGTACCCCGAGGAGGACCTGGGCCCGGCCGAGGAGCGCTTCACGCTGTTCCTGATCCAGTACTGGGGCGGTCCGACCACGTACAGCGAGAACCGCGGGCATCCCCGGCTGCGGATGCGGCACGCGCCCTTCGCGGTCGACCGGGCGGCGCACGACGCCTGGCTGAAGCACATGCGGGTCGCCGTCGACGAGCTCGGCCTCTCCGAGGAGCACGAGCACACGCTGTGGAACTACCTGACGTACGCGGCGGCTTCGATGGTGAACACCGAGGGCTGACCGGCGACGTCCGCCGGAGACCGGGCGACGGCACTCCCCGACGGGTGACCTGGCAGCGGACCTGACAGGTGAGCCGACGAGTGAACTGAACCGGCTGACGCGCGGATTCCGGTCGCGCGTCGCCGGATTCCGGTCACGATCCGGTCAAACCCAGTCCTCAAGCGCTTACCCGCGCCCCCTCACCTCTGACAGCATCGTCGAAGATCCGGGAAGTCCGGCGATACGGCGGGGGGCCGGGTGACGGGGTTCGTCCTACTGCGTGTGCGAGCGCATCGTTTGCTGCTGGCCGCTGCGCTGCTCACGGTCGTGCTGACGACGGCCGTCCTGGCGACCCTGACCGCGTACTCGGGTGCGATCGGCGACGCGGCACTGCGGCACTCGCTCCTCGACACCCCGGCGACCTCGACGGACGAGGGGGACAAGGCGGCCAAGGCGGATGTACAGGGCGCCGCGGCCACGACGCTGGTCGTCAAGGCCGATGTCCCCGCGGAGGAGCGCAAGGCCGCCGACCGGGCCGTACGGGACGGGGCCGAGCGCACCTTCGACGGGCTGCCCGTGACGCTGCGGACGCTGTCCCGGTCCGGGCCCTACGCCCTGCCGAGGTCCCTCCAGGAGCCCGCCGCCCGCTCGAAGGACCCGGATCTCACCCACTTCGCGGCGCTGGACGCTTCCCAGGTCCGGACGGTCGAGGGACGCGCGCCCCGGGCCCCGGGCGACCTCGCCGACGGCCCCGAGATCGAGGTGGCCCTTCCCGAGACCGCCGCCCGCCGGCTGGCGGTCGAACCGGGCACGCGGCTGACCCTCGTCGACCGTTTCGACGGCCCGGAGGTACGGATCCTGGTGACCGGTCTCTACCGGCCCGTGCGCGTCACCTCGCCCTACTGGCAACTGGACGACCTGCACGGACGCGGGGTCAGCAAGGTCGACTTCACGACGTACGGGCCGCTGCTGGCGGACCCGTCGGTGCTCGCGGCCACCGGGGACGAGCGACGGGTCAGCTCCGGGCCGACCGCCTGGCTGGCGTCCGCCGACTTCTCGGCGCTGACGACCGGTCGGATCGACGCCCTGAGGGAGGCGGCCACCACCGGGCCCGGTGCCCTGCGCAAGTCGCCCGCGCTGCACGGCACCACGGCCATCACGACCTCGCTGCCGGAGGAACTGGAGCGGGTCGAGCGGTCGTTGCTCGTCTCCCGTTCGACGCTGCTGATCGTCGCGCTCCAGCTCGCCCTGCTCGCCGGTTACACGCTGTTGCTCGTGGCCCGGCTGCTGAGCGTCGAACGGGCCGGTGAGACACGGCTGTTGCGGGCGCGCGGTGCCTCGCGCGGACGGGTGGCCGCACTCGCCGCGCTGGAGGCCTCGCTCCTCGCCCTGCCGGCCGCCGTCTGCGCGCCGCTGCTCGCCGGGCCGTTGACGCGGCTGCTGGCCGGGCAGGGGGCGCTGTCGCGGATCGGGCTGCGCCTGGACACCTCGGCCGCGGCCGGCGCGGTGTGGGCGACGGCGGCCGCGGTCGCCCTGGGATGCGCGCTGGCGGTGACCGTACCCGCGCTCACCGCGCGCGAGGAGACCGCGGCAGGCGGCCGGGCCCGCTCGCTGCCGGCGCCCGTACGGGCCGGTGCGGACATCGGCCTGCTGGTCGTCGCGGCCGTCGCGTACTGGCAGTTGAGCCGGCAGACCTCCGGCGCCGTCGGCTCCACCGGCGCCGGCCGGTCGGAGGCGGCGCCCACGGACACGCTCGGCATCGACCCCCTGCTGGTCGCCGCTCCCGCGCTGGCCCTGCTGGCCGGGACGGTCCTCACCCTGCGCATCATGCCGCCCGTGGCCCGTCTCGCCGAGCGGCGCGCGGCCGGTGGCCGCGGGCTCCCGACGGCGCTCGCGGGCTGGCAGTTCAGCCGTCGTCCGATGCGCGGCGCGGGACCGGTCCTGCTGCTCGTCCTCGCCGTCGCCATGGGCATGCTCGCGATCGGCCAGGGCGCGTCGTGGAACCGCTCGCAGGACGACCAGGCGGACTTCCTGGCCGGCACGTCCGTACGGGTCCTGGCGGGCGGCGAGGACGGCCTGTCCCGGGCCGGGCTCTACGCGGACCTCGACGGCGTGCGCGGGGCGGCGCCCGCGATGCGTACGTCGCTGCCGCTGTCCGGCAACCGGACGGCCGCGGTGCTGGCGCTGGACACGGAGGGTGCCGGGGCGGACTCCGGCGACGAATCCGGTGACGGTTCCGGTGACCGCTCCGGGAGCGGAGAGGCTGCCGCCTTGCTGCTGCGCGGGGACCTGGCGGACGAGCCCGCCGGGCGGCTGCTGGCGGGGATCGGCCCCGGCCGGGCGGGATCGGCGGGCGTGACCCTGCCGAAGGACAGCACGCGGCTGGAACTGGAACTGCGCATCCGGGCGAGCGCACAGCCCTCGGCGCCCGGCTCGGCGGCGTACCGCTCCAGGATGACGGCGGACGTGACCGTGACGCTGGAGGACCGCTACGGCACCCCGTACCGCATGTCCGCCGGCGACCTCCCCGCCGACGGAAAGGCGCACCGCCTCACCGTGCAGCTGGCACAGGCCGGGCAGGCGCAGTCCGACCGGGCCGCCGAACCGCTCTCGCTGACCGGGGCGCAGCTCGACATGTCCCAGCCGACCGGGCGCGCGGAGGAACACCGGCTGTCCGTCGAGCAGTTGACGGCCACGACGTCCGACGGGACGCGGCGGAAGCTGTCGGCGCCCCCGTCCTGGCAGGTGACGTCGCAGAACAACCAGACCACCGCGGACCCCAAGGCGGGCAACACCCCGACGGGCCCGGACGTGGAGTCCGAGCGCCCGCTGGCCGTGACCTACGGAACCGGCTACATCCCCCGGGAGACCCCCTGGGAGACCTCGTCGGTGACGATCCGGCTGCGACCGGAACGGCCCGCCGCGCCCGAGGTCGAGGCCGTCGCCACCGACGACTTCCTGAAGGCCGCGGGCGCGCGGAAGGGGGAACGGCTCGACGTCCCCTTCGGCGGCTCGGCCGTCCCGGTACGGATCGTGGCGAGCGTCCGCGCACTGCCGACCACGGAGGGCGCGGAGGGCTCCGACGCCACGCGGAGCTCCGGCGGGGCGCTGCTGGTCGATCTGCGTTCCGTGAACCGGGTGCTGGAGGAGCGGTACGGGGAGAGCGTCGCGCCCACCGAGTGGTGGCTGCGCACCGAGCCGGGCGCCGAGGCGCGGGTGGCGGCCCAGTTGCGCGAACGGCCCGACGTCGAGCCGTCGCAGGTCGTCGTGCGCGACGAGATCGCTGAGCGGCTGCGGGACGATCCGTTCGGGGCGGGGCCGGAGGCGGCGTTCGCCGCGGCCTCCGTGGTCGCCGCCGCGCTGGCCGCGGTCGGCTTCGCGGTGAGCACGGCGGGCTCGCTGCGGGAGCGGAGCGCCGAGTTCGCGCTGCTCCGCGCGCTGGGAGCGCCGCGCCGCCAGCTGGCCCGGCTGGTCGCGGCCGAGCAGGGGGTCCTGGTGGCGCTGGCCCTGGTGGTGGGGGTGGCGCTGGGAGCGGTACTGACCCGGGCGGTCGTTCCGCTGATCGTCCTGACGTCCCGGGCCACCCGGCCGGTCCCGGAGGTACTGGTGGAACTGCCCCTCGCCCGCGTCGCGTTCCTGCTGGCGGGCCTGGTGGTCGCGCCGCTGATCGTGACCGCCGTGCTGGTGCTGCGGCGGGGCGACTCGGCCTCGTCGCTCCGGTCGTTGCGTGTGCTGCACGAACAGGGAGGTGAGTGAGATGGGCAGGGAGGAGAGCGAAACGGGCGGAGAGGCGAGAGGGACGGACGGAGAGATGAGGGGTACGGGCGGAGAGGTGAGTGGGACGGGCCGCCGCCGGACCTTCACGCGTCGGGATGCCGGACCCCCCGTCGTCGCCCCCTGGATCCGTACCCGGCTGCGCGCCGCGCCCGGCGCCACCGTCGCCCTCGCCCTGCTGGTGCTGGCGACCGTCTGCCTGGCCGCGTCCTTCCCACGGGCCGTCGACCGCTACGAGGACGCGGGTCTGCGCCGGGCGGTCGCCGACGCGACGGCCCTCAGGACCTCCGTGCAGCTGTCGGCCCCGCCGCCCTCCCTCGGCGCCACACAGCAGGAACGCGAGTCGGTCCTGCGGCCGGCCTCGGTGCGCGAGCGGTACCGGAGCATCCTGAAGGTGGTCGAGCGCCCGCTGGTCGCCGACGCCGGCCGGTCCGCGTACGGCGTGCGCACCACCAAATCCCTCGAATCGCCGGAGAAGTGGCTGCCGCGGCCGACCGGACTGCCCGCGCACATGACCCTCGTCGCGCAGAACGGCCTCGCCGACCACTCCCGGCTGCGCGAGGGCCGACTCCCGCGCGCCGACGGCACGGTGACCGCCTCGACACCGGAACTGGAGGCCGCGGTCACCACGGAGACCGCCGAGAGCCTCCACATCGAGGTCGGTGCGGTGATCCACGTCCCCGCCGTCGAACGCGCCCCGCTCGCCGTACGCGTCACCGGCATCGTCGCCCCCCGCGACCGCGAAGGCGCCTACTGGGCGACCCAGCCCGTCCTGCGCACCCCCTCCCTCGTACGGCTGCCCGCCCAGGGCGCCGAGCCGAGCATCTACTGGCTCGGCGCGCTCCTCCTGGCCCCGGACGCCGCGCCGGCCCTCCTCGGCACCCCCGGCGCCCCCGCCCGCTACTGGCAGCTGGCCCCCTCCCCCGCCGCCCTGACCGCGAGCGAACTGCCCCGGCTGGCGAGCGCGATCGCCGCGCTGGAGTCCGGCCCCGGGCTGCTGAAGGTGCGCGCGCTCACGGATCCGGAGGCCGACGCGAGTACCGACCTCGACGACGTCCTCGCCTCGTACGCCGGACTCCGCTCCGGCATCCGCCCCCTGGTCGCCGTTGCCGCCTTCGGCAGCGCCACGGTCGCGGCCGTCGTGCTGCTCATGGCCGGCGGCCTCACCACCGACCGCCGCCGCGGCGAACTCGCCCTGCTGCGCGCCCGGGGCGTCTCCCTGCTCGGCCTGACGGCCCGGCTGTTCGCCGAGACGGCGGTGGTCGCCGTACCGGCCGCCGCGCTCGGCCTCGCCGCCGCCCTGCTCGCCGTCCCGTACGGCCGCCTGTCGTACGCCGTCTGGACCGCCGCCGCGGTCGCGCTCGTCGCCTGCGCCATGCTGCCCGTGCGCGCCTGGATCACCCACCGTGCCGTACGCGTCCACGGCGCCCGCGAGGACCTCGCGTCCGTACGCCCTTCGCGTCGCCGTACGGTCGCCGAACTCACCCTGCTGGTCCTGGCGTCGGCGTCGGTGTTCGCGCTGCGGAGCCGGGGCACGTCGGGCGGTTCCGCCGGCGCGGCGGGCTCGGGCGACCCGGCGGACCTGGACGGTTCCGCCGCCGGCTCCGGTGATCAACTCGTCGCGCTGGCACCGGTCCTGATCGGGGTGATCGCCGCGCTCCTGCTGGTCCGGCTCTATCCGCTGCCGCTGCGCTGGCTGGCCCGTCCCGCGGGCCGGCTGCGCGGTGCGGTCGGGCATCTCTCCCTGGCCCGCGCGGGCCGCACCTCCGTCTCCACGGTGCTGCCCCTGCTCGCCCTGCTGACGGCCCTCACCACGGCCGCGTTCGGCGGGTCCGTCCTCGCGGGCGTCGCGGACGCACGGGACCGGGCGGCCCTGCTGAGCCTCGGGGCCGACGCCCGCGTGGAGGTGATGGGCGCACTCCCCGCCGACCTGCCTGAACAGCTCCGCTCGGCGTCCGGCGTACGCGAGGTGACCCCGCTGAGCATCGGCTACCAGGCCAGGCCCGGGACCGGCGCGGAGACGGTGTCCCTGACCGGCGTGGAGCCCGAGGGATACGCTCGGCTGGCGCGGAGCACACACCTCGGGGCCTTCCCGGCGGGCGAGCTGACGGCACCGGCGGACGCGAAGCCCTCGAAGTCTGCGAAGCCTCCGAAGTCCTCGGGGTCCTCGGGGTCCTCGGGGTCCTCGGGGTCCTCGGGGTCCTCGGGGTCCTCGAAGGAGGGTGCGTCGAGCGAGTCCCCGCTGCCCGCCCTCGCCTCCCCCGCCGTCGCCGAGCGGTTCGGCACGCAGCCCTTCCCGGTGCGCCTGGAGGACGGCAGCGACATCACCGTCCGCATCACCGTGGTGCGCGAACTGACCCCGGCCGTCTCGGGAACCGACTTCCTCGTCGTGGACCGCGCCGGCCTCGGCGCCGTCGCCGCACGGCCGACGGCCCTCCTGCTGACCGGGGACCGGATGGACGCGGACGCCCTGCGCAAGGCCGCGGGAAGCGCCGCGGACGTACGCCTGCGGACCGACGAACGCGCGCGGTACGTCGACTCCCCTCTCCAGTCCGGCGCCGAACGCGTCTACGCGGTGGCGGTCGCCGCCGCCTCCGGATACGCCGTACTCGCGCTGCTGCTCGCCCTCGTACGCGCCGCTCCCGAACGCTCCGCCCTGCTCGCCCGGTTGCGCACCATGGGCCTCACCCGCGGCCAGGGCCGACGGCTGCTCGTGCTCGAAGCGCTGCCGCAGGCCCTGCTCGCCGCGGTGGGCGGGGCCCTGACGGGCTGGGCGGCGGTCCGCCTCCTGGCACCCGGCGTCGACCTGACCGCCGTGGCCCTCGCCACCCCCGGCGACAGCCCTCCCCCCGGCACCGCCGCACTGCACACCGACCCTGCGTCCCTGCTCCTGCCCGCGCTCGCCGTGCTCCTGGTCGCCACGGGCATCGCCGCGGCCCAGGCGTGGTGGACCGGACGCCGGGGTTCGGTCAGGGAACTGCGGGCGGGGGACGCCCGATGACCCCTCCCGAAGCCACTCGATGGCGCCCGACGACCACGACTACCAGCCGGAGCCACCGGATGACGACCACGACCGGAGACGCCCGATGACGACCACCGACTCCGTCGGTCCCGCCGGTTCCGCCAATCCGGCCGGTCCCTCCTTCGCCGACCTCGCCCAGCGCGCCGCCGACCGCCGCGACCGCCCCGCCTACGGCCATGACGCCCTGATCACCTGCGACCGGCTGGTACGGATCTTCTCCACGGACGGCGTGGAGGTACAGGCGCTCCAGGGCCTCGATCTCCTGGTCCGCGAGGGCGAGTTGATGGCACTGGTCGGCGCGTCCGGCAGCGGCAAGTCGACCCTGATGAACATCCTGGCGGGCCTGGACACCCCCACCGCGGGCGCCGCCCGGGTCGCGGGGCACGACCTGCTGACCATGGGGGCGAAGGACCGGCTCGGCTACCGGCGCGAGACCGTCGGCTTCGTCTGGCAGCAGACCGCCCGCAATCTCCTGCCCTATCTGACGGCCGCCCAGAACGTCGCCCTGCCGATGCAGCTCGGCGTCTCCCGCAAGGGCCGCCGCGCGCAGGCCCGACGCGCCCTGGAACTCCTGGAGTTGCTGGAGGTCGCGGAGTGCCGGGACCGCCGCCCGTTCCAGATGTCCGGCGGTCAGCAGCAGCGCGTCGCCATCGCCGTGGCGCTGGCCAACGACCCCTCGGTCCTGCTCGCCGACGAACCCACCGGTGAACTCGACTCGCACACCGCCGAGCAGATCTTCGCCGCCTTCCGCACCGCGAACGAGCGGCTGGGCACGACCATCGTGATCGTCACGCACGACCAGGCGGTCGCCACCGAGGTCCGCCGGACGGTCGCCATCCGGGACGGCCGTACCTCCACGGAGGTCCTGCGCCGCACCGAGGTGGACGCCACGACCGGCCACGAGACGGTGGTGGCCCGCGAGTACGCGATGCTCGACCGGGCCGGGCGGCTGCAACTGCCCGCCGAGTACACCGAGGCCCTCGGTATGCGCGACCGCGTCGCCCTGGAACTCGAACCGGACCACATCGGCGTATGGCCGGACGACAGCGAACACCGCTGACCCGCGGGCGAAAGGGGCCGTGAAAAGGGGGCGCTGAGGGGGCGTCGAAAGGGGCCGCTGAAGGGGGGTCTCCGGAGGAGGAACGCTCAGCGGACGCTGACGTCCAGCGCCCCGAGCCCGGCCTTGCGCACGGCGATCGTCCCGTACGGCGTCCGCAGCCTGAGCCACGCGCCCGACGACAGCAGCCGCAGCGGGGCCTCGTCGGGTGCGGCGGCAGAGGCGGAGGCGGTGCGCGCGGGCCTGAGGAAGCCCAGCGACTGAGCCGCGTGGGCGGCCCGTACCGGGAGTTCGGTGTCCCCGACCGGCCGGGACCAGATCTCCCGCCCGATCCCGTCGAGCGCGGCCCGCGTACGCCCCTCGGGCGTCAACTCGTCGATCCGCGAACGGAATTCGGCGACCACCGCGGCCACGATCGTGCGCACCGCGTCGAGCCCGGGCAGTCCCGGCTCCGGCCGCCAGCCGCCGCGCGGCGGCAGCACTCCGGCCCACGGCGGCCCGGTGACGGCGGCGGGCACGGCGGCCGTGGCCGCCGCCTCGTCGAGGGACTCCAGGAGTTCACCGGCCGAGACGGTCACGTCCAGGGTGAGGTCGAGACCGTTCTCGTACGGCTTCGCGAGCCGTGCCGTACGGATCGCGAGCACCTCGAACGACGGCGGCCGGCCGAACACCGCGAGCGTCGTCCCCGACGCCTGCAACCGCACCGCGGCGGCCCGGTCGTAGTGGATCAGCCGGGCCAGGAAGGCGGCGAGATCCGCCGCCTCCCCCTCGTCGACGAGGTGCAGGGCCGTCATGCGGCGACGGCCCCCGCGGAACCGGCCGCGTCGTCCGCGTACTCCTGGAGGAACTCGCGCTCCTCCGCGGTGATACGACGCGGCCGCTGCGCCTCGAAGTCGAACGGCACTATCACCGTCTGGGCCCGTACATACACCTGGTCCGGGTCCTTGACCTCGTAGGAGATGGTGAACGAGGCCGCTCTGATCTGCGTGACCCACAGCTCGATGTCCACCGGTGTGTGCCGGTGCACCAACTGCTGCTTGTAGTCGATCTCATGGCGTGCCACCACGGACCCCTGCTGGAAATCCTTGTCCGGGCGGAACAGGAAGTCGATACGCGCCTCCTCCAGATAGCGGAGGAAGACCACGTTGTTGATGTGGCCGTACGCGTCCATGTCCGCCCAGCGCAGCGGGCAGCGGTAGATGTGCCGCAAGGAGATCAGCCCCGGGTCAGCTTCTTGTAGGTGGCGCGGTGCGGACGTGCGGCGTCCGCTCCGAGCCGCTCGACCTTGTTCTTCTCGTACGACTCGAAGTTGCCCTCGAACCAGTACCACTTCGACTCACCCTCGTACGCGAGGATGTGCGTCGCGACCCGGTCCAGGAACCACCGGTCGTGGGAGATGACCACGGCGGCACCGGGGAACTCCAGCAGCGCGTTCTCCAGCGACGACAGGGTCTCCACGTCGAGGTCGTTGGTGGGCTCGTCGAGGAGCAGCAGGTTGCCGCCCTCCTTGAGGGTCAGCGCCAGGTTCAGCCGGTTGCGCTCACCGCCGGAGAGGACGCCGGCCGGCTTCTGCTGGTCGGGGCCCTTGAAGCCGAACGCGGAGACGTACGCCCGCGACGGCATCTCGACCTGGCCGACGTTGATGTAGTCGAGCTCGTCGGAGACGACGGCCCACAGCGTCTTCTTGGGGTCGATGTTGGCGCGGCTCTGGTCGACGTAGCTGATCTTGACGGTGTCGCCGACCTTGATCGCGCCGGAGTCCGGCGTCTCCAGGCCCTGGATCATCTTGAACAGCGTGGTCTTGCCGGCGCCGTTGGGACCGATGACCCCGACGATCCCGTTACGCGGCAGCGTGAAGCTCAGGTCATCGATCAGAACCTTGTCGCCGAAGGCCTTGGAGAGGTTCTCGACCTCGACGACGATGGAGCCCAGCCGCGGGCCCGGCGGGATCTGGATCTCCTCGAAGTCCAGCTTCCGCATCTTGTCGGCCTCGGCCGCCATCTCCTCGTAACGGGCGAGGCGGGCCTTGGACTTGGTCTGACGGCCCTTGGCGTTGGACCGCACCCACTCCAGCTCTTCCTTGAGCCGCTTGGCGCGCTTCTCGTCCTTGCGTCCCTCGACCTTGAGGCGGGTGGCCTTCTTGTCGAGGTACGTGGAGTAGTTGCCCTCGTAGGGCAGGGCGCGGCCGCGGTCGAGTTCGAGGATCCACTCGGCGACGTTGTTCAGGAAGTACCGGTCGTGCGTGACGGCGACGACGGCGCCCGCGTACTTCGAGAGGTGCTGCTCCAGCCAGTTCACCGACTCGGCGTCCAGGTGGTTGGTGGGCTCGTCGAGGAGCAGCAGGTCGGGCGCCTCGATGAGGAGCTTGCAGAGCGCGACGCGGCGCTTCTCACCACCGGAGAGGTTGACGACGGGCCAGTCGCCGGGCGGGCAGCCCAGCGCGTCCATGGCCTGCTCCAGCTGCGCGTCGAGGTCCCAGGCGTTGGAGTGGTCCAGGTCGTCCTGGAGCTTCCCCATCTCCTCCATGAGCGCGTCCGAGTAGTCGGTCGCCATCAGCTCGGCGACCTCGTTGAAACGGCTGAGCTTGCCCATCAGCTCGGCGGCGCCGTCCTGGACGTTCTCCAGCACCGTCTTGGTCTCGTCCAGCTGCGGCTCCTGCATGAGGATGCCGACGCTGTAGCCGGGCGACAGGAACGCGTCACCGTTGGACGGCTGCTCAAGGCCCGCCATGATCTTGAGCACGGTCGACTTGCCGGCACCGTTCGGCCCGACGACGCCGATCTTCGCCCCCGGCAGGAAGTTCAGGGTGACGTCATCAAGAATCACCTTGTCGCCGTGCGCTTTGCGCGTCTTGCGCATGGTGTAAATGAACTCAGCCAAGAGAAACCGTCCGGACGCTTGAAATCGGCAGTGGGCAGATACACCCCATCTTGCCGTACCGCCACCCCTCGGGGGAAACGCGTAGGGCGGAGGCCGCTGAGCTGGGACGGGGCAGTCGGCAGTGAGCTGTCGGCGCGACAATGAGTTCATGTCCGATGACTCACTGTTCACTTGTCAAGGTGCGGGTTCTCGTTCCGGATGCCGCTCTCGCGCCGCTCGCGCGATGTGGGGCCGGGCTCCCGAGTTCAGCTCCGCTCCGGCTCTCAGTCCTGCGAAGGTGTCTTCTTCTTGTGGATGAAGAGGATCGCGGCGCCGCCGATCAGGACCAGGCCGATCGCGATTCCGGCTATCACCGGGGTCGCGCTCGACGCGCCGGTCTCGGCGAGGTCCGTGGTCGTGGCGGCCGTGCCGCCGACCGTGGCGGGGCTCGGCTCGTTCAGTGTCCGGACGGTCTCCTCGGCGGCGGCGCCGCTCTGCGTCTTGCAGTCGAGCACACCCTGGAACCGCTTCTCGTAACCGCCCGGCCCCTCGACCGTGAAGTCGTACGCCTGGTCCTCCTGCAGCGGAACCGTCACGGTCTGTGACGACCCCGCCTCGACGGTGTGCTCAGTGCCCAGCAGCTCGAAGGTGAACGCCTCGTCGCCCTCGTTCACCGCCGTGACGTCGAGGCCGCCCTCCGCGCAGTTCTTCTCGGCCGACAGCGCGGGTATCGCCCCGGCGCCGGCCCAGTTCGCGGTCGCCGCCGCGGAGACCGTCGACTCGCTGGAACCGGCCAGGATCTGGGTCTGGCTCCTCGTCTCGGAGGCGAAGGCCCGTCCGACCGGCACGGTGGTCGAGGCCTGCACCGTCAGCGCGGCCGAACCGTCCGGGGCGTCCTCGGCCACGTCGAAGAACAGCTCGCTGCCGTCGGTCGCCGACGTGATCTCCTTGCCGTCCCGGCCGACGACCTTCACCCCGCTCGTGGCGTCGGCGAGCGGCGTCACCGTCACACCGGCCGCGTTGGTGCGCACGGTGACCGGGCCGAGCAGTTCGCCCGGACGACCGGAGACCGCCGGCGGATCCAGCTCCAGGGAGGCGGCGGGCTCCGCCAGGTCACGTGCGCTGCGCTGCAGGTAGTCGGCGAGCTTCTCCGCCTGCGGGTCCACGGCGTCCACGTCGGCGCCGTCCGAGTACCGCCAGATCGCCACCTGCGTGCCGACCGCCGCGTCCTGCTGCGTGAGGCCCTTGGCGCCCGCCTTCTCGGCCAGCGCGGCGAGGTCGTTGACCTGCGGGTAGGAGTTCTGCAGGATCCAGCGGATCCGACCCGCGTCGGGGTTCCCGTTCAGCGACGTACCGCTCCAGGGGGTCTCCTGGTACTTGGCGTCCTTCTGCGTCGGGCTGTAGATGTCGACGCAGTAGGTCTGCAGGGTGCCGCCGTTGTCCACGGACATCTCGAAGAGCCCGGCGGAGACCTGCTTGTCGCCGCCCTCCTCGTGGATGATCGCGGGCCCGGACGTCTTCAGGCCGCCTATCGTGGCCGTCGCACCGCCCTGACTCAGAGGTACTTCGTCCGCGACGGCCGCACCGGCGGTGGTCACGGCGCTCACGGCGACGAGACCGGACACGAGCACCACCGCGGCCAGGCGGGCGGCGGCGGCACCTCGCCCGTGCACGGACGGCGCAGAGAACGAAGAAAGCACAGAATTCCCTTTCGAGCGGGACCCGTTGAACTGGAGGGTTACGGCCCCACCAGCGGAATCAGCAGCCCCGAGAGCTATGCCCGGCATCCTAAGGACGGGGCGCAGCTCCCTCCCCGGTCATGTCATCCGATCAGTGATCCGAATCGGAATCGTTATCGCCAGGGCCGGTTACGGGCCGCGCTTATCGACAAATCCACCGGGACCGTTCGCAACGCATCAACTGATAAGCCGCACTTCGGTCAGGCCGGGGTTTCAGCACTCACAGTCACCACGGTCACACCGCCAAGGCTGGTTCCCGCCGCCGCCGAGCCGCCTGCCCGGTCGGCGCAGCCCCGTCGCTCGGCTCAGCGCCGTCGCTCGACTCCGCCCCGTCGGCCGGATCGGCCGGCTCCGTCTCCCAGCTCGGCTCCGGGCGGGCCGACCCGCCCGCCGACTGGCCGGACACCTGCTCCGACGCCTGGTCGCCCCTCAGCGTCCTCCGGAACGCCGCGGTGCCGCGCGCCAGATCGTGCCCGATCGCCGAGGCCTCGATGTCCGCGCCCGTCCACGACTGTCCGTCGCGCTGCTCGGAGCGGACCTTCAGCCTGCCCCGCACCATCAGCGGCTCCCCGAGCGACACGGACGCCTGCACGTTCGCCGCCAGCGTCCGATTGGCCCACACCGTGAAGAAGTTGGTGTGCCCGTCCCGCCAGGCGCTCTTCTCCCGGTCCCAGAACCGCTGCGTGACCGCCAGCCGGAACCTCGCCGACGGACCTGCCGCCGTCTCCCGGAACACCGGCTGTGTCGCCACGTTCCCCACCACGCACACCATCGTCTCGTTCATCGCGGAAGCCCTCCCTGCCCACGCGCACGGGCTCGTCCCGTGCGGCTGCGTCTGTCCGTTCGGCGGACGCGACACGGCGCTCGTACTTCGAACGCCCCGTGACGCCCCGTGACGCCCCGTGACGCCTCAAGACGCCTCGTGACGCCTCATCACGTCCCATGACGCCTTCGTCACGTCCCATGACCGCCTCGCGATCACGTCGTGTCCGCCGAGACCTCAGACTGCCTCCGTCGGCCCGAACCCGCTGAGCCCTGTGGGCCACCCCCGACTTGTGGACAACTCCGCCACCCGAACGAGAACCTCCGCCGACAAGCTCCCCCCACCTCACCCCGCCGACACCGTGACCCCCGAGACCCGCAGAAACTGCTCCCGCACCTCCCGGTACCGCAGCAACTCCCCCGCCACCGGATCGAGAACCCGGGCCCGGCCGCATCCGGCCGCCGCCTCCCGCAGTCTCCGTTCCGCCTCGGCCCCGTACCGCCGCGCGGGCCCGCTCGCCGCGAGTCCGCAGGCCCACTCAACACCCGGGCCGCCCACGATGCCGATGACCATCAGCAGCACGGGCACCCCGAGGTTCGGCGACATGAAGCCGATGACCTGGGCCAGCAGCCACAGCCCGCCGACGACCTGAAGGACGGTCATGGCCGCCTGCGCGAGCACCGCGGCCGGCCACCAGCCCGGCCGCGGCGGCCTGCCGACCGGCGCCCCGGCCCGTACCGCCAGTTCGTCCAGGGCCTCGCTCAGCCCCTGCGACCCTCGTACGGCCGCCTCACGCACCGCCTGCGCCCAGGGCGCGGGCAGCCCGTCGGTCGCCTGCTCGGCCACCGTGCGCACCGCCTGTTCGACGCGCTGCCGCGCCGTGGCCTCCTCGTCGTCGTACGCCCGTACGGACAGCCGTCCCGTCGCGGGCTCGCGCCGGTCCTGGTACCAGCGCCACAGCCGCAGCCAGGGCGTGCCGCACGCGCGGTTGGCGTTGCGGCGCCACGCGCGCTCGGCGGCCTCGCCCGCAGCCGTGGCGCCGACCGCGTCGGCGAGCCGGTCGGCGAACTCGTCGCGTGCCTCCTCGCTGAGCCCGGCCTGCCGCCGGTTGGCGTAGACGGGCCACAGGCGCACCGCGGCCGCGTCCACGTCGGCCGAGATCCGCCGGGCCGCGGCGCCCCGCCCGGCCACGAAGTGCCCGAGCACCTCGCGCAGTTCCCCGATGCCGTCCCCGGTGAGCGCGGACAGCGCGAGAACGGTCGCGCCCGGCTCGCCGTACTCGCCGAGCGCGATCCCGTCCTCGTCGAGCAGCCGCCGCAGGTCGTCGAGGACCTGGTCGGCGGCGTCCCCGGGCAGCCGGTCGACCTGGTTGAGGACCACGAAGGTGACTTCCGCGTGGCCCGCCATGGGCCGCAGATAGCGCTCATGGAGGACCGCGTCGGCGTACTTCTCCGGGTCGACGACCCAGATGACCGCGTCCACGAGCGCGAGGATCCGGTCCACGTGCTCCCGGTGCTGGACGGCCGCCGAGTCGTGGTCGGGCAGGTCCACCAGGACTAGCCCGCGCAACTGCGCCTCGGCCTCGGCACTCTGCAGCGGCCGGCGGCGCAACCGCCCCGGGATGCCGAGCCGGTCGATGAGTCCGGCCGCGCCGTCGCTCCAGCTGCACGCGATGGGGGCGGCGGTGGTCGGCCTGCGTACCCCGGTCTCCGAGATGGCCACTCCGGCGAGCGCGTTGAAGAGCTGCGACTTGCCGCTCCCGGTGGCCCCCGCGATGGCGACCACGGTGTGCTGCCCCGAGAGCCTGCGGCGTGCCGCGGCCTCGTCCAGGACCTGTCCCGCCTCGGCGAGGGTCCGGCTGTCCAGCCGCGTCCTGGAGAGCCCCACCAGTTCGCGCAGCGCGTCGAGACGGGACCGCAACGGCCCGTCGTACGCGAGAGGGGCCACCACGGGTGGCCTGTTGTCCACGACGGCCTCCCGTACGGGCCTGACCTGACCCTCGGCCGTGGCGGACACGCGCCGGGCGATCAGCCCGTCGTCCCAGCCGCCCACCACGTCCGCGGCGTCCGTGGCATCCGCGGCGTCCGCACCTCCGGAGCGAGGGTCGGAGCCGGAGCCCGCCTCCGTGGACCCGCGCCCGGAATCCCCCTTCTCCTTGCGCACGATTTCCCTGCCGATTTCCCTACCGGCTTGCCTACCGGTTTCCCTACCGGGCTCCTCCTTGTGTGCGTTTTCCCCGCCGGGGTCCTTCTTGCGGGTGTCGTCGTCCCCCGGCTGGTCGGCGTGATCCGTGTGGTCCGTGACGGCGGTCACCGCGGTCACCTCTCCTTCTGCAGTACCGACAGCGCGGCGATGAGTTCGGCCTGGGGTTCCGGATGTACGTCGAGTGCGTCGAGCGGGGCGAGCCGCCGCTCCCGTTCGTCGTGCAGCGCCTTGTCGAGGTAGTCGGTGAGCAGCCGGCCGCCCTTGTCGCGCAGCCGCAGCGCCCCGTGCGCGCCGATCCGCTCGGCGAGCCCCTCGCCCGCGGAACGCGCCCGCCGACCGCCCAGGAGCGCCGTGGCGACCAGCGCGGCCACCGCCTCGGGATCCGGCGCGACGCTCTTCTCCAGGGCACGTACCTCGTCCTCGGCGTACTCCTCCAGGACGCGGCGCCAGCGCCGGGCCGCCATCCCGATACGGTGCTCGGCGCTCTCCAGCGTGGGATCGCGGTCCGTCAGCCCCGGGGCGCCCGCGGCGGGTTCGCGCCGCCACGCCTCGTCGACACGCTCGTCGGCCGCGGTGACGGCGCACAGCAGGAGCGCGGCCAGGCTCTCGACGAGCGCGTCCAGCAGTTCACCGGCGCTGGAGTCCAGCGGGTAGCTGCGCCAGCGTTTGAGCGCGCCTCCGGCGAGGACGGCCCCGGCCTGCAGCCGGCCCCGCAGACGGGTGTACTCGCTGTCGTACGCCCCGTCGACGGCCGCGGTGAGCCGCAGCGCGGCGGCGTACTGGGCCGCGGCGGCGGAGGCCAGTTCGGGCATCCGTGCCTTGAGCGAGTCGAGCGCCCCGTACGCGGTGCGTGCCATCGCCCGGTGCCGGGTGCCGGGGTCCTGCGCCTGCTGGGCCAGCCAGGCGCGCAGGGGCGCCACGGCGGTGGCCGGAAGCAGCCCCCCGCCCCAGGCGGACTCGGGCAGCTCGGGCACGGTGAAGCGGGGCACGTCGCCCAGCCCCGCCTTGGCGAGGAGCGCGCCGAACTGCCGCGAGACCTCGGACACCACCTGGTGGGGCACCCGGTCGAGCACCGTGACGAGGGTGGCGTCATGGTCCTTCGCGGTACGCAGCAGATGCCACGGCACCGCGTCGGCGTACCGGGCCGCCGTGGTGACCATCACCCAGATGTCGGCCGCGCACATGAGCTCGGCGGCGAGCACCCGGTTCCCGGCCACCAGGGAGTCGATGTCGGGCGCGTCGAGGAGCGCGAGCCCCCGGGGGAGGGTGTCGGCGGTCTCGATGCGCAGGACACGCATGTCCTCCTCGCCGGGCAGCAGCGGATCGTCGTCGACGTCCTGGTGCGGCATCCACACGCGCGTGAGGTCGGGCAGCACGCGCATCCCGCTGAACCAGTGATGGTCCTCGGGGTGGCACACGAGCACCGGGGTACGCGTCGTGGGCCGGAGCACCCCGGCCTCGCTGACCCGCCGCCCCACAAGGGAGTTGACCAGCGTCGACTTGCCCGCCCCGGTCGATCCTCCGATCACGGCGAGCAGGGGTGCTTCGGGTTCTCTCAACCGGGGCACGAGATAGTCGTCGAGTTGCGCGAGCAGTTCGTCGCGGTTGGCACGCGCGCGTGGAGCCCCCGCCAGGGGCAGCGGGAAGCGTGCGGCGGCGACACGGTCGCGCAGGGCGGAGAGTGCGTCGAGCAGCTGGGGCCGTACGTCCAAGGTCACCACATGCGAAGAATGCCCAATTTTGCAGGCTTTCTAAAGCATATGGGCATGTCTGCGCGCCGATTGGACACACGGGGCCTAAGGGACGACTGGGGCGCAGGCATAACGAGTGCACAACACCCGGGGCGTGAGACGCCAAAAGCGATGCACGATTCGTACCTGCCTGCGATTATCAGGACCGCTTCACTGAACCTCCACATCGAGCCACGGAGGTGAAGGGCGAAGCCCAGGGACCCAGGAGCTCTATCCTTGTCCCCGGCAAGGTCACAGCCCCGCCCATACCCGGGCACCAGCACCACAGGCCACCACACCCGGCCCCCGTAGCTCAGTGGATAGAGCAGGCGCCTTCTAAGCGCTTGGCCGCAGGTTCGAGTCCTGCCGGGGGCGCACCGCTACACACTGCGTTCTCGCAGGCCAGATAGGCTCAGGACCGCTCAGGTCCCCGACGGGCCCGCTCGACGATCTCGTTCTCCGTGAGCGGCACATCGTGGTGACTGAGGCAGATCGGCACCTCGATCTTGCTGAATCCGGTCCCCTCGCTCGCGGCGTTGAACATGCCGGCCCTGAGACCGGCGAGGTTGTCGAGGACCGCGTTCCGCGCCTGGGCCATGGTCCTGACGGCCTCGATGTGCGCGGGTTGGGTGAGTCGGCCGATGAACTGGTTCACGGTGTTGCCCAGCGCCTGGTTGTGGATCCCCCTGGGGAGCTGTGAGGCGAGGACTATCCCGAGTCCGTACTTGCGTATCTGGCGGATGAGGTCGACCGTGCTGTCCGTACTCGGATTCGGTGCGCCGGAGGGCACGAAGTTCTGCGCCTCGTCCATCACCAGCAGCCCGCCCAGGGCACGGTCGCCGACCGGGTGCGCCCTGAACCACGAGAACAAGGTCGCCTGGAGGCGGCTGACGAACTGGGCCCGTTCGTCGCCGGACAGGCCGATGAAGCTGATCACCGAGATACGGGCGGCCTTTCCCGGCGACGGGATCAGGAGCATGCCGGGATCGGCGGGTGCGCCGGACTCCCCGAACAGCGGGTCGGTCTCCATCGAGGCTTCCAGCGTGTCCGCCATCTGAACCGCGAAGCGACTGGTCCTGCTGTTCACAATTCCGCTCGGGGGCTCCGCGAGCAGCTCGACGAAGCCGGCCAGGGTCTTGCCGCCGTCGCGCGCGTACCGTTCGAGGGCACGTTTGAGGATCCCCAACTGCTGGGTCGCGCGCGCACTGCTGCCGCGTACACCGGCATGTGGCGCGAGTGAGGTCACCGTCGACCTGACCAGACGGGGGAAGTCGTCCTCGTCGTCGAGGACGGGACCGAAGTCGGGTAGCGGGTAGAAGGAGATCGGACGTCCCCGGTTCAGACCCGGTGTCCACACCACCACCTCGGCATCCGCGAAATAGCGGCGGGCCTCGCGCTCATGGTCGTCCGTCCAACCCGTCGGCGGGCGCGACCAGGGGTCGCCGAGCCGTGCGAGGTCGTCGTTCGGATCCAGCACGATCGCCGAGACGCCGCGCAGAGCGCACTGCTCCACGAGTCGCTTGATCAGGACCGTCTTGCCTGATCCGGCCGCGCCCACCACCGCGGTGTGCATCCGGAGCCGTTCCATGGGTACCGCGAACGAACGGCCGCCCCGGACCGTGGTTCCGACGACGATTTCGGTACGAGCGGGCTCGGCGTCCTCCGGTGTGCCCGCCGCATCCACCGCCACCCCGGCGCCGACTTCCGTGGTCGCGATGCCGAGATGCTGCCGTAGGTCTCTCAGTACCGGCGCGAAGACCTCGATGCGGGAAGCGGGGTGCTCCTGTCGCAGCCATTCGTCCAGGCCCGACGTACGGTCGTCGAGCATGGCCCGGAGGGCGGCCAGGGTCCGCAGGTCGGCGGAGCCGATCGGTAACGACACCCCGCCCCGCGCCTCGAAGTCGTCCTTGATGTCCTTGGTCCTGGGGCCGCTCGGGTACGGCGTGTTCCGCAGCAGGATCAGCCGCCGGCTCGCCAGTTCGGCCGTCAGGCCGGCCTCGACGGCCGCGTTGCGGATCCGGTTCTGGGCGGCGATGGCGTTGTTCGCGGCGATCGCCCGGAAGGACCAGTGGAATTCGTTCTCGCTGGCCTCGTCCACGACATAGCGCAACCGGGCGTGCAACGCCGCCTTGCGGCCGAAGTCGGTCTCGATGGAGAACCGTGTCTCGTCGGCACCGAGTTCCCTGACCAGACTCCGCAGCCCCGCGCCCAGCAGAGCGGGCATCAGCTCGTCCTCGGCCGGGTGTTCGAGCGGCCCGAGGTCGTCCGCCTCGGCACGGAGCTTGTCGAAGGTCTCCGTCAGCGTGCTCAGGTTGACGGCCCTCGCAGGTGCGGGCGGTGCGGCTACCGTGGGCTCCGCGCCCGCCAGGGAGGTCAGTTCGGCCGCCGTCCCGGTCTGCAGACACGCCTCGATGTGCTTCCGGACCCGGATGAGCAGCCGCCGTGCGGTGTAACGGTGCGGGGCTTCGGCCAGCGCCTCCGGGGTGACCGGCCAGGTGGGAGACCGCGGGGTGAACCCCAGCGACTCGTAGTAGGGCCGGAAGCGGCTGCTGACGATGGCGGCGGCGGTGGCCTCGTCGGGAATCGCGCCGAGCGTCGGCAGAACCTCGAACCGGTCCAGGGCGGACCGGACCGCCTCCCGGGAAATCTGCTCCCAGGTGTCCTCGTGGCACGCCACGACCAGCAGGGTCCGGCGGGCTTCCTCCCGCAGTTCCATCAGGCCGGTGGCGATCTCACCGCTCAGCCGTTTCGCGGCCCGGCCCTCGCCGGAGGCGGGCGACGTCAGCGACGACGTCTCCGCGGCGGACACCAGGGTGTCGAGCTGGTCGAAGGCGAACACCAGCGGTCCGACCAGGGCGAACAGGCGCGTCAGATCGCGGAGGACGAGTTGGGCCGGCCGGCCGCCCGGCGACATCCCCCAGGCGGCGCGCTTGTCCCCGTCGTCGTCGTTGAGCGCGAAGTAGGCCCTGCCGATCTCCACGAGATCGTCGGCGGAGGCCAGGAGCGCCAGCGCGCGGGCCGTGTCCGCGGCCTCGTTGCCCACCTGTCGGTCGATGGTCCGGATCCCCCGGACGAACGCGTCGACATGGTCGCGCGTCACCTCGCCCCGGCCGGTGACGGCGGTACGGGTGTCCGTGTCGAGGCGAGCCCGGCGCGACAGCTCGTCGAGCAGGCGGGTCAGTTGTTCCTGGCCGCCCTCGTCCTCCCGGTAGAGACTGTCGACGAGGCTGTCGGTGGCGCTCTCCCAAAAGCTCCGGCCGGTGACGAGCTTGATGTAGAAGAAGGAGCCGCCGCGCTCCTGGATCTCGTGGCGGGTCCAGCCGAGCAGATGCGTCTTGCCCGAGCCGGTCTCGCCACGCACCACGGCCGCAACCGGCGAGTGGGCGCGCTCGACGGCGCCCATAGCCCGCCCCAGCCGCCGGAACACCTCGGGATGAAGGCCGTCGACGTGGTAGGAGGTCACCGGCGTCCAGATCTCCTCCTGGGTCAGCGCGGTGCTGATGTACAGCGCCTCCAGGGCGGCGAGTTCCCCGTTCACGCCGGTCCGATCCGCAGCAGGTGGCGGGGTTCGCCGCCGATGTCGACGGCGGCCTTGCGGTCCTCTTCGCTGAGCGTGCGCCGGTTGAGCTCGCCCATCAGCTGGACGTCGTTCTGCTCGATCATCCGGTCGAGTTCGGCGTCGACGGCCCTTCGCGGCAAGCCCTCAAGCCATGGGCGCAGCGCCGACAGTCTGACCCAGCTGCCCGGCTTCCGGCGGCCGGTGAGTTCCGTGTAGACCGCGCGGATCCAGTCCTCGACATCGGGCCGGAAGAACTCGCCGAACTTGGTGTCGGAGCGGGCCAGATACTGTCCGACGTTACCCAGCACCGCATAGAGCACCCCGGCCGGGAACTTCGCTCCGTCCGGGCGTCCGGCCACCAGGGCGGACTCGCACCAGGTCCGGCCCGCAGGCGTGAGCTGGTGCGTGTTGACCGCGCCGCGCTTCCTGGTCACGATCCGCTCGGCATCCTGGTTCACCCGCCGTCGCACCACCGCGGTGATCTCCAGGCCGGCGAGTTCGCGCAGTTCACGGTTGGTCACCGGCCGTGCGACCACCATCAGGGCGAACAGCGATGCATGATCCCGTACGGTCAACTCCGTCGGCACAGTACCCCTCCTCGATGAGCCGAAATCCGGTCAGATGTCGAACCCCCGCCTGGGCACCAGTTCCACCCGGCCGGTCGTGCTGGACAACTCGCCCTCGACGGTGATCACCTGCCGTTCCCGATGCGCGGTGATCGCGCGGTCGTACGAGGCCTGGTCCGGGAGCCGCACCCAGACGGCCCGCCGGACCCGTTCGGTGTGCTCGGTGCGCAGCTCACCGCGGACCTTGATCCGCCACCGGTCGTTGCCGGAGGAGTCGTCGTGCAGCCCCTCGACCACACCGGAGACCGTCGCGGCACCGGTGGCGTTGAGGTCGCTGAGCCGCAGCGACGCGGCGTGCAGAAGCGATCCCGAGGTCTCCGGGAACGCGACGGCGTGTGACGGCACATCGAGTGGCTGCGAGCGTGCCCACCGGAAGCCGATCTCGAAGGGCTCGCTCCGGTCGTGGCCAGAGAGCTCGCTGAGCGCCTTGCACAGATCCGCGGAGACGCCGGCCGTGACGGTCTCGTCGAAGGCTGCGGGCGTGTCCGCCGCCACGGCTGCCTGGGCCGCGCTCACCGCCTCCAGCATCTGGACCAGCACGGCCCGACCGGTGACCTGCTCCCCGCTCGCGGTCCGGGCCGTCGCGTCCGCCGCCAGCCGGATCTCGACGACGTAGCTCCCGGCGCGGGAGGGGCCGAGTTCGGCTGCGCGCAAGAGGTCGCCCACCACGCCCGGTTGTCGGCCGGCGAAGGCGAAGTGCGGACCCTGCAGGACGGTGCGCGCCGCCGCCGTCAGGACGTTGCGGACACCCAGCACCGTCTGCGTGCCCAGGAGCAGCGAGGTGTAGCCGGGGTCGTGGCCGGTGGGAAACGTGCGGAAGGACTGCTTGTCCAGTTGTGGTCTTGCGATCTCCAGGGCGATGTCGCCCGCCGGCCGGTCCTCCAGCGCGCACAGACAGCGCAGGATCTCCCGTACTCGGCGGTCGCTGTCGCCCAGGCCGTCGCGAGCGGGTACCAGCACCTCGTAGTCGCCCGGGTACTGCCAGACACTCGCTCCGCGCCAGCCTTGCGGATCCCGCTCCCAGCCCGTTTCCGCCAGATAGCTGGCGATGTCGTCGACCTTCAGCGGAATCGTCATCGCTTCCCCTACCAGTCGGACTGCGTCTCGGCGAGCCGGCGCAACGAGGCGGCGGTGAGCACGTTCGCCGTCGGAACTCTGACCGGACGCCTTCGGCGACGGTCGGGGTCCTTGATCGGCTCCTCGGCGCGAAGCGAGACGAAGTAGCCGAGGTGACGGAGCATCACACCGTCGGTGCGCATGGCCGCGTACGCCTGGTTGTCGGCGGGGACGCAGATGACGAACAGAAACCGGGGCACGGTGAAGTCGGGGCCGGCGAGCTTGTTGAACTGCCGCTCGTTGAGCCCGCGGAAGTTCAGGTGGCCGGACGACACGGACGGCTTCGACCATGTCTTGATCTGAGCCTCGACAGTGGGTGACAGCGTCCGTCCGTAGCGGCCGGTGGCGCGGAACCCGAGGTCGACCCCGTCCGCGTCGATATCGCCCTGCACGACGATCAGCCCTGCCGCAGAGGCCAGCACACGGACGTAGTCTTCGCCGAACTTGCCCTGATGCTGCTTCGCATCGAGCACGAAAGCCCCCAATGTCCCCCTACGGTGGCACACAGTGGTCGGGATTTTACGGGCCGCGCCAACGACTGTCAGGGCCCCATATTGGACCTTCCGGCAGCCCTGCGAAACGACGGCCGGCAGGCAGCTGTTCATCCCCGATGCGATGTGTGTGTGGGGGGGGAAGACGGTCAGCGAGTCACTTCTGCTCGACCGGCGGGCACGTGCCCGTGTCCTCCCCGATCGAGTTGATCCCGGCGTTCGAGCGCGGGTCGCCCGCGTAGTCGACCTGGTCCGTGCACTTCGTGCCGGACTCGGCGGCTGTGCCCGACGGCTTGCCCGCCGTGGCGCCGGACCCCGTCGTACCGGACTCGCCCGTGCCCGACTGCGCGGTGCTCGCCCGCCCGCTCCCTCGGCCCCGCCCACCCCCCACCACCCCCACTAATCTGTCCGCCATGAACGCACCGGGGGACATGATCGACGGTCGCTTCGAGCTGGTCGCGCGGCTCGGCAGCGGGGGGATGGGCACGGTGTGGCGGGCGCGGGACAGCGTGCTGCACCGGGAGGTCGCCCTGAAGGCCGTACGGCACGACGCGGCGGCCTCGGAAGCCGTCCGCGAACGCGTGCTGCGGGAGGCACGGGCGCTGGCCCGGGTCAGCCACCCGAACGTGGTGATGATCCATCACATCGTGAACGACGACCCGCACCCCTGGCTCGTGATGGAGCTGGTCGAAGGCGTCTCGCTCCAGGAGCGGCTCACCGACGGCCCGTTGTCGCCCACGGAGGCCGCCCGGCTGGGCCGCCAGGTGCTCGGCGCCCTGCGCGCCGCCGACGCGGCCGGGGTGCAGCACCGGGACGTCAAACCCGCCAACATCCTGCTGCGCGCCGACGGCTCCGCGGTCCTCACCGACTTCGGCATCGCGGCGCTCCAGGGTTCCACCGCCCTGACGGCGACCGGCGAACTCATCGGCTCACCCGAGTACATCGCCCCCGAGCGGATCCGCGGCAACGACGACGACCCGGCGTCCGACCTCTGGTCCCTGGGGCTCGTCCTGTACGTGTGCGTGGAGGGCGTCAGTCCGCTGCGCCGCGGAACGACCCTGGCCACCCTGGCCGCCGTGCTCGACGACGCCCTGCCCCCGCCGGTGCGCTCCGGCCCGCTGGCACCCGTGCTCCAGGTCCTGCTCGTACGGGATCCGGCGGCCCGCCCCGACGCGGCACGCCTGGACGCGATGCTGGCGCAGGTCGAATCGGGTGCGACGCCGGACTGGGCCCTGCCGACGACGACCGCCCCGCTGCCGCCGGGCCCCACGACGCCCCCGGCCGGCGCCCCGGGCGTCCCGGCCGGCGCCCCAGGAGAAGAACCGACGCGTGTCGGGGACGACCGCCAGTCCGGGCACGAAGGACGCGGAGGGCGTGCCGCCCTCGTCGCCACCGTCGCCGTCGTCGTGGTCGCCCTCGCGACCGCCGCGACCGCTCTGGTGCTCACTCTGGGCGACCAGGGAGGCGGCGACGGCAAGGAGGACGGCGCCAAGGGCGCCGGGGCCCCCGCCACCACGTCGTCCTCGCCGGACTCCACGCCCTCACCGTCCTCGAAGCAGTCGTCGACGCCCACTCCGAAGCCCACGGCCGAGCCGTCCGCCCCCGGGTCCTCCCCCGGCTCCTCGCCCGCCTCCGGAGGCCGGTGGATCGCCCAGCTCTTCTCCGAACCGGTCGGCTCCGGCACCGCCGCCCGGGACCGGCGGCTCGCCGCCGTGCGCAAGTCCGTCCCCGAGGCCGTCTACCTCCGCAGCGACGACTACGCGTCCCTGCGCCCGGGTTACTGGGTCCTGTACGCGCCGGGCCCCTTCACCGACGGCCGCGAGGCCCTGGCCTTCTGCGAGGAGCGCGGCAGGACCACGCCGACCACGTGCGTCGGCCGGTACGCCAGCACGAGCGCGGCCGACTACAAGCTCCAGTGCCGCCCCCCGGCCGCCGACCCGACGGGCTTCTGCACCCGCCCGTGAACGGCGCACACCCGCGAACAGACCAGGCAGCTCATATGACCAATGACCCGGTATGACACATCTTGGTGAATGATGTCACGTTGAGTGCCGTTACCCGCTGTGAGTCCTCGCGTTGAAGGGGCAGTGCGGTCGCGTTCATGCCTCCGCGCTCACCGATTCGAAGGAGAAACGTGATGTCTCGCATCGCGAAGGCAGCCGTCGTCGCTCTCGGCACGGGTGCCGTTGTGCTCAGTGGTGCCGGTCTGGCCATGGCGGACGCGGACGCCGCGGGCACGGCCGTCGGCTCGCCCGGCGTGGCGTCGGGCAACGTCGTCCAGGTTCCGGTCCACATCCCGGTCAACCTCTGCGGCAACACCGTGAACGTCATCGCCCTGCTGAACCCGGCATTCGGCAACCAGTGCGCCAACATCAGCGACACCCACGAGGGTTACGGCCACTGAGTCGCCGCACCACCGAAGCGAAGGCCCCCGGCGGTATCCACCGCCGGGGGCCTCCTCGTGACCCACGCAGCACCCCACACGCGGCACCCCACGCACCCCACGCACCCGGGCGCCTCACCGCCCGCGCGCGCACTTCACCGCCCGCGCGCGCACTTCACCGCCCGCGCGAGCGCCTCACACGTACCGGTAGATCCGGCTGTGGTCCTCCAGTTGGTCCGGCGTCACGCCCCACGGGGGCATCTCCTCGTGCCGCGCGACGATCCGCCCGTACGCCCGCTCCCCCAGTTGCGGCGGCGACTCGGGCAGATACCGTGCGCCCTGGTGCCGCTTCTGCCAGCGCGTCCAGAGCAGGTCCACGAAGGAGTGGTGCAGCCAGAAGACGGGGTCGTTGACGGAGCCGCCGCCCAGCATGTGCCCGCCGACCCAGCGGTGGACGCGGTTGTGGTTGCGCCACGCGTCGTTGCCCCGCCCGGTCCCCCACCCCTCCAGCTTGTTGCGGAAGCCGCGGCCGGAGGTGGAGTCCCAGGGCTTCGTGTCGTACACGGGATCGTCGAGGGCGTCGGCGAGTTCGCCCGCGGTGGGCAGGGCCAGCGGATCGCGGGGCCTGCCGAAGTCGCGCGTGAGGTAGTCGCCGTCGGTCATCGACTCCTTGACGACCCACTTCTTGTGCCGGCGCGCGAACGGGCCGGTCGTCACCTGGTGGTCGGACCGGCGCCCGTTGCCCCCGAGGAGGTCCTCCGCCCACAGCGAGGCGGCGGGGGTGCGGTCCTTCGTCCAGTCCCAGTACGGCACGGACACCCCGGAGTCCACCCTGCGCAGCGCCCGCTCCAGGTCCAGCAGGAACCGCCGGTGCCAGGGCAGGAAGGAGGGGGTCATATGGGCCGCGCGCAGCCCGTCCTCACCGTCCGACACATAGTGGTCGATGTGCATGCGCACGAATTCGTCGTACTCGCCGGTGCGTTTGATCTCCAGGAACGCGCCGACGAGCCTGCGCTTCTCCGAACCTGTCAGCGCGCTCACGTTCTTACGCGTGTACGCCATGTCCGTGCCCCTCCCCCGGCTCCGCGTCCGCGGTGGCCGCGCGCAGCCGCAGCGTGCCGCCCAGTTCGTCCACGGCGGCGCGGGCGGCGGCCAGCGGTGTCGGGTACGCCTGGTAGTGGTCGATCATCGTCAGATAACCGCCGTCGGCCCGCCGCATGAGATGCAGCGGCCGGTCGTCCACCGTGACCCGCCAGGCCCCGGTGGGAGCCGTGCGCGCGTTCCCTGCCCGGCGTACGCCGCCGGCCGCCTCGTCCTTGCAGCCGCGGATCCGGCATCCGCCGTACATCTCGTCGAACCCGCCGGCGAACCGCGCCTCGAAGTCGGCCAGTTCGCGGGACGGCCCACCGGCGGGGCCACCCTGTGCGTACGGCCCACCGGCGGGGCCACCGGGCGCGTACGGCCCGCCGCGCGTCGGTGCCGATGCCGCGACGAACGGAGCCACCGCTGCCGCCACGGCCGCGGCGAGCACCCCTCTCAGGACCTCGCGCCGCGTGCCGTTCCCCACTCTCACCCGCATTCCCCGCCCCCTCGGATACGTCCTGTCCGCGCTGTCGGTGCCTACAGGCCCGGAGCGACGCCCAGGGTCGCGCCCGGTGCCGCCTGCAGGACCGGCGTCAGCACGGCCAGCTGGGGCAGCTTCGCGGCCGGGAGGCCGAGCATGTCGGCGCGCGGCGCGGTCAGCGGGGCGTCCAGCGAGGCGCCGGGCGTCAGGGCGCGCAGACCGGAGGAGGGCGTGCTGGCGGCGAGGTGGTCGAAGGTGTCCCCGAGCAGGCGCGGCACCGGCGTACGCAGGTCGACCGAGGGCAGGTCGCTGGTGACCGGCAGCTGCGGGAGGGCGCGCTCGGGCAGGAGCCGGCCCTCGACGTACCGCGGCCCGTCGGGGCTGCCCGGCGTGATCAGCGGCACGGTGCCGGCGATCCTGGGCATCTCCATGTTCAGGGCGTTCTCCACACCTTCCAGGGGCACGGCGACCGGAACCCCGTCGGCCGCGACGGCGGGCGTCGCGACGGCTGCCGCCACACAGGTGACGACGGCGGCAAGAGTTCCTCGGGTGGTCGACTTCATCAGGCACGGGCCTTTCGGGATTCGGGAGGGTGCGTCCGGAACGGGTAACGACCCGGCGCTCGGGATCCGGTCAAAATTCCCCCGGTCGACGCAATCTTCAGCTCGTCCATAAGTCCCACCGCAGCGTCGGCGCGAGCCTCCCGGGGCCCCGAGAAGCCCCGGGTCGCGCGATCGGGCGCGGTGCGCGGGCTCAGGCGCGCAGGCTGCGTGCCGGGACGAGGGCGTGCGTCGCGTTGTTCAGGGTCTCCTCGTCGCCGGCGAAGGCGGCCAGCGCCTCCGGCTCGACGGGCTTGCCCGGCTCGGCCTCGGCCCACGGGCGGGTGGTGAACAGGAAGTAGGCGTAGCCGCGTTCGCCGACGGCTTCGAGCCACTCGGGCGGTACGGGGCACTGGGCGTTGAGCTGGGTCATGCTGACGACGGCCTGACCCGACTCGACGAGGAGGCTGACCGGGAAGCTCGGCTGCCGGGTGGCATCGACGATCTCGTCGCCGAGGGGCAGTCCGTTGGCCTTCAGCAGCTGCTCGACGGCGGCCGCGGAGCCCTCGGGGCCGTTCGCGCCGTCGCCGAGGGAGTAGGCGAGGAGATAGGGCATGTCGCCGTCGGGCTGTTCACCGCTCCACGCCATGACGACGAGGGTGCCGAGGTCCGCGGCGGGGAAAGGGCGCGTTTCACTGGAGATTGAGGTCACCGCGGAACCGTATCGACGTGTCGGAATGCGTCCGCTCCCTTTCTCACCCGCCCGGGGGATTTCCTTGAAGGTCTCCACACGAACGAGGGACGGGGTCGAACGGGTGGGAAGAGGGAAACAGTTCGGACACCGGAAAGGAACAGCCGTAAGCGCGGCGAATGGGCGGGGACGGTGGGGGTGGGGCGGGAGGCCCTGCGCGAAGGGCCGGTCCGCGCTGATGCGCAACCGGCCCCGCGTCACTTCCACTCCCGTACGGATTCCGCGTCGCTTCCCGTCCTCAACGGACTCCGCGTCGCTTCCGTACGGCCCCGCGTCACTTCTGGAGGGGCAGCCCGCCCAGGAGACCCGTGGGTCCGCCCGCCGAGTTCAGGGCGTCCGTCGCGTCGTTGAGGGTGCTGAGCGCGGAGTCCTGGTTCTCCGTGTCGAGTGCCCTCGACTGCGACTGCAGGGGCATGGCGTCCACCGGCTGGGTGGTGAGCTGGGTGAGAGCCGAGTTGAGGCCGCCGTTGAGGCTCGTGGGAGGCGTGAGGTCGGCGGCAAAGGCGGGCGCGGCCACACCAGCGATGGCCATGGACCCGGCAACGACAGCGGCGGCCTTCAGGGACTTCATCGTGTTCCTTTCATCGGTGACTCGCGTCACCAGAGGGAATTCTCGGTGTTCAGGCACCGTGCATGCCTGCTCTCGCACTGCTCGCTGCCCAACGACCCCTCGTCCGGGCGGAAACCCCGAACGCTGAAAATTCCTGGAACCCACCCGATTGAAGGCTGTGTTTCATCACCAAATGGGATCCCTCATATGAGAACCCTGAAAGATTGTGCAAACACAGGTGGAACAGCCGTCGGGCCGGCCCGGGTGACGGGCCGGCCCGACGGCCGGGGCGGTGGCTGCTTCGCCTCAGCGACCGCTCCCCGACTGTGCGGCCGTGGTCGTCGGCAGCTTGGGCAGCCCCGGCAGGTTCGGTGCGGGCAGGGCGCCGCCCACCGCCACCGCGGCGACGAAGTCGACCATGCCGCTCACGGTCTGCTTCGCGGCCGTCCCCACAGCTGCGGAGTCTCCCGCGACCGCCGCCTCGACCAGGGAGTCGACCGAGCTCTGGAGGGCCTTGAGCGCGTCGGCCCTGAGGTCGGGCGCGGCCACGCGGCCGGACGCGTCCCGCGCGGGAAGCGCAGGGAGCGCGGGGGCACCGGGAAGCGCCGGCAGGATCGCCGGCGGAGCGACCGGGATCTCGGGATCGGCGGGTGAGTTCCCCTCCGCCGGCGTCTTCGGAACGGTCGGCGTCTTCGGAACAGTCGGCGTCTGCGGCTCGGTCGGTGTCTTCGGAACGGTCGGCGTCTGCGGCTCGGCCGGTGTCTTCGCCGGCGGGGTCTGCGGAGCGGCCGGTGCCGACGCCGTGACCTTGGCGACGGCCTCCTTCACCGCGTCGCCGAGCTTCGCGGCGTCGGCGGCGGGCAGCTTCCCGCCGTCGGCCTTGAGCGCGGCGGTGAGGAGGTCGGTGACCGGCTTCAGCACTCCGGCGACATCGGCGAGGCCGGCGGACTGTGCCAGCAGGGTGTCCGCCTCGGGCACCGGTGCCCGGACCGCTGTCGCGGGCAGCGCCGCGACGGGGGCGGCCGCGGCGCGGGCGCCGTGCGCCGGGTCGTGGTCGGCGGCCACGGCGGCGGGTCCGGCGATCCCCAGCAGGAAGGTGGCGCAGAGTGCGGAGGTCGCGATTCGCCGCGCGGGCAGAGCACGCATGGAGGGTCCTTTCGATGGTGCGTCGGGTCCTGTGCCCACCGTGGAATCGGTGACCTCCGCCTGCAACCGGTCGCACGCGCGCCGCGGCGGCCCGTACCCACCGCCGTGACCGTTGTCCCTGATGAGCCGCCATGCCCGGCCCCGCCGACGGCACTTGCCGCCCCTCCCCCCATTCGGGGCAACGCCGATCGGCCGCCCTCCCCGGAGGGAGGACGGCCGATCAGGGGCCGGGCTTCGACGTCAGTCGTTGGCGCACTCGTTGCCGAACGCCGGGTTCAGCAGAGCGATGACGTTCACGGTGTTGCCGCACAGGTTGATCGGCACGTGGACGGGGACCTGCACCAGGTTGCCCGACAGGACACCCGGGGAGTTCGCGGCTGCGCCGTGCGCGTCACTGTCGGCGGCGGCGATGCCGGCGGTGCCCGCCATGGCGGCGGCGGCAACGGAGGTAAAGACCAGGCCCTTCGCGATACGCGACATGGAGAGGTGCTCCTTGGGATTGAAACAACAACCGGGCGGGATGCCCGGCTCTGGAATCAACGCGCGGCACGGGCGCGGGTTGTGCCTCCAAAAGAGTGACGCTCCGAGCCGTTACCAGAAGCGGGCCAGGGGGTTATTCCGAGGCATGCACACGATTCCGACACACTTGACAGGTTTCACGGATAAATACGGATAGCGGCTACAGTTGCGTTCCTCCTCAGATCATCACAGACCGCCCCAGATCACCTCAGATCACTTGAAACGGACGGGGAGTCATGCCGGCACCCGTGTGATGTCCGCGTCCCGTCCGCCGATGTCCCCGTCTCGCAGGCCCAGGAGGGCCAGAACCTCCGCCGCCGAAATTCCCCCCGAAAGGGCAACGCCGGTCATGCGCAATTCCCTGGGTCTTCTGCTGCGCCGTGGGATGCTGGGTGCTTTTTCCCTCGCCTCGCTGTGGGTGCCGGGCGGACCGGCGGCGGCCGCCCCCGCCCCGCCGGACACCACGGCCGCACCGCCCGCCGCCGAGGCGGAGAGCCTCGCCTTCACCCAGCGGTACCGCGCGCTCGGGCACGGCGGGATCGTCCGGGCCGCCAACTCGTCGATCACCTGCCGCACACCCGTCGCGCCGACAGCGGTGTCGTGCCCCGCCGCCCGCGGTGGTCTGGCGGTCGCGAACGACGGCTTCGACATGTTCTACACGGACATCGACAAGGACCCGAACACCTACAACTCCAGCAGCGCCGAGGTCCGTCTGCCGTCGGGCGCCCGCGTCTCGTACGCGCGGCTGTACTGGGGCGGCAATCTGCGGGTCGGTGAGCAGAAGCCGCCCAAGGACAACGGACGGGTGCTGATCGCGGAGCCGGGCGGTCAGTACAAGCAGGTGCTCGCGGACACCCTCGTCGGGCACCGGGTCGCCCGGGGCGCGGACGCCTTCCAGGCCTCGGCGGACGTCACCCGGCTGGTGCGCTCCAGCGGCGCGGGCGCGTACACCGTGGCGCAGGTCAATGTGGCGATGGGGCACTCGGCGGCCGGCGCGTGGGGCGGCTGGACGCTGATGGTGGCGTACGAGAAGGCGTCGGAGCCGCTGCGGCATCTGGCGATCTGGGACGGCTTCGGCCCGCTGGGGCCGGACGAGGACCGGGTGGTTCGGGTGGACGACCTGCCGTTCCCCGCGGGGGCCACCGGCCGCATGGGGTTCGTCGCCTACAACGGCGACCGCGGGCGGAGAGGCGACTCGCTCACCGTGTCGGCCGGGCGGGGCGGGGCGGTCGCCCTCGGCAACAGCGCCAACCCCCGGGACGACGTACTGAATTCGACGATCGCCGAGTCCGACGGGGCGGCTTCCCGGCGGACGCCCTCGTATCCGAACACGCTCGGGTACGACTCCGACGTCCTCGATCTCCGCGAGGGTCTGCGGCGCGGCGGGGACCGGCTGGACTTCCGGCTGGCGTCGCGGCGGGACGCGGCCTGGGCCGGCGCGCTGTTCGTCGCCGTCGACGCGAAGCGCTGATGCCCTTCCCCTCTTCTCCCGGCCCCGACCCGGTTCCCCCCGCGCTCCCCGCGCTCCCCGCGAGCGCCGCCCATGAACGAGGAAGACCCCCATGCGACTGTCACCGACCGGCCCAGGACCGAGGCCACGGGTCCTGCACGTCTCCCAGCCCGTGGACGGCGGGGTGGGCCGCGTGGTCACCGACCTGGTGCGGGCGCAGCTGGCCACCGGCGCCGACGTCACCGTCGCCTGTCCGCCGGACGGCGGCCTCGCGACGGCGGCCGAGCTCCTGGGCGCGGACGTACGGCACTGGCACGCGACCCGCTCCCCCGGACCGTGGCTCGCCCAGGAGGTACGGAGTCTGCGCCGGCTCGTACGGGAGGTGCGGCCGGACGTCGTGCACGCGCACAGCGCCAAGGCCGGGCTCGCGGCCCGGCTCGCGGTACGCGGGCGGGTACCGACCGTGTTCCAGCCGCACGCCTGGTCGTTCGAGGCGGTCGGCGGTGCCACCGGCCTGTTCGCCCTCAACTGGGAGCGGTTGGGCGCCCGTTGGGCCTCTCGGGTGGTGTGCGTCAGCGAGGCCGAGCGGCGCACCGGGCAGCGGTCGGGGATCAGGGGCCGGTGGAGCGTCATCCCCAACGGCATCGACACCCGGAGCTTCCACCCGGCGCCCGTGCAGACCGTACGGGCCGGCATCGAACTGCTCGCAGGCGTCGACGCGGCGGCACCCCTAGTGGTGTGCGTCGGGCGGCTGTGCCGGCAGAAGGGGCAGGACGTCCTTCTGGAGGCGTGGCGCGAGGTGACCCGGCGGGTGCCGGCCGCGCGGCTCGTCCTCGTCGGCGACGGGCCGGACGCGCCGGCGCTGCGGGCCGCGGCTCCCCCGTCCGTGCTGTTCGCCGGGGCCGTCACCGACGCGATGCCCTGGTACCAGGCCGCCGATCTGGTCGTCCTGCCGTCCCGCTGGGAGGGCATGGCGCTGGCGCCGCTGGAGGCCATGGCCTGCGGGCGGCCCGTCGTGATCACCGATGTGGACGGGGCGCGCGAGAGCCTGCCGCCGGGCCAGGGGCCACGCTGCCTGGTGCCGTCCGAGCGGCCGGACGCGCTGGCCGGGGCCGTCGCCGAGCTGCTGCTCGACCCGCTGCTGCGCGAGTCGCTCGGTCATCAGGGACGCCGGTACGTAACGACCACGCACGACGTGCGGCGCACGGCCGCGGCCGTCGCCGACGTGTACCGCGATCTGATCGGCAGCTGGCCGACCGGGCGGGCCACGGGCGTGGACCACACCGAGTACAGGGAGTCCATCCACACGTGACTGCGGAAAGTACCGTTCCCTCCCCCGGCGGCCGGCCGCGGGCGGCGGACCACGGATTCACGACCGTCCCACCCGTCTCATCGGGCTCGCCCGTCTCGGTCATGCCGCCGCGCGAGGCCGTCGGCGGCTTCGCGTTCCCCAGCGGCAGACGGCCCTTCGTGCACCGCGTACGCGCCGTGCACCGCGTACGGCACGTACGGCGGCCCTCACGGCTGCCCCTGCCCGCCGTGGACATCGGCGCGGCGCTGGCCGGCGGCGCCCTGGCCCTGCCCTGGCCGCATCCGCTTCCGCTCGCCCTGCTGGTGCTCGCGGTGCTCCGGCTCAACGCGCACGCGTCGCTGTACCGCGTCACGTCCACACCCGCCGTACCGGCCTTACTGGACGAACTGCCCGCCGTCTGCGCCCGGATCGCGGTGGGCTGGTGCGCGCTCGCGGCCCTGCTGGCGGCGTACTCCCCGCAGCACGCGCTGGACGCCCGCGCCCTGCTCCTCGGCTGCGCGGTGCAGTCGCTGGTGAGCTGCGCGGGCCGCGGCATCGTGCACGGGCACCGGCGCCGGGCGCTCCAGCGGCGCCCGCGCGCGGCCCTGGTGGTCGGCCGCACGGTCGACGCGCAGCGCGTGGCCGCCGCGTTCCTGCGGCAACCGGGTTGCGGGGTACGGCCGGTGGGTGTCGTCGCCGACGAGGCGAGCGACGGCGAGGGGCTGCCGGTACTGACCACCGGCGAGGAGGTCCAGCGGGCCCTCATCCAGAACGGCGTGCAGGACGTGCTCGCCGTGGCCCCGTCCGGCTGGACCGAACAGGCCGCGCTGCTGCGGGTGTTGGGCGAGTCGGGCTGCGCCGTGTGGGAGGTGCGTGCGGAGTCGCCGGCGCACGGGCGCTCCGACCGGCTCGCCGGATTCGCCTGCCGACGGCTGCCCCTGGGCCGCCGGTACGGGAGCGCCGGGAAGCGGCTGCTCGACGTGCTGGTCTCCGGGTCCCTGCTCGTGCTGGTCAGCCCGGTGCTGCTGGTGTGCGCGGTCGTGCTGCGGGCCGTCGACGGGCCCGGTGTGGTGTTCCGGCAGGAACGCATCGGCAAGGACTGCCGGCCGTTCACGCTGCTGAAGTTCCGTACGCACCGGCCGGTCGACGCCCACGAGGCGGCGACGCGCTGGAGCGTGGCGAACGAGCACGAGATGTTCTGGTTCTGCCGCTTCCTGCGGCGCACGTCGCTCGACGAGCTGCTCCAGTTGTGGAACGTCTTCTGGGGCGACATGAGCCTCGTCGGACCGCGCCCCGAACGGCCGTTCTTCGTGGGCCAGTTCAGCCAGACGTACCCCGGTTACGCGGCCCGCCACCGGATGCGCACCGGGATCACCGGGCTCGCGCAGATCAACGGGCTGCGCGGCGACACCTCGATCGAGGACCGCTGCCGGTTCGACAACGCGTACATCGACGACTGGTCGCTCTGGCAGGACGTCTGCATCCTGGCGCGCACCGCGGTCTCGCTCGTGCGTCCGACGGGGAGCTGAACCGGTGACCCAGGTCCTGCCCGCCCCGCCCCTGGTCTCCGTCGTGACCGCGGCGCCCCGCCGCTTCCTTCCCGTGCTGCCCGTGATCGCGCTGATCGTGACGCTCGCGCTGCCGGTCTCCGGGGACGGCGGCGGCACCCTGGCCGACGCCGTGTCCGGGCTGGTCGTGGTGTGCTGCGCACTGCGTCTCGTACGCGGCCGGCGACGCCCCCTGTCCCGTACCGCCGCCGTGGTGCTCGGGCTGCCCGTCGTCGGGGTCGCGGTGGCGACGGCCGGCGCGGCCTCGGCCGGGGTGGGGGCCGAGGGGCTCGTGCGCTATCTGCAGATCTTCGTGCTGGTACCGGCGGCCGTGATGCTGCTGGTACGCGACCGCCGTGACGCCCGCCTGGTCGCCTGGTCGCTCGTCGGGCTCGCGCTGTGGCAGGGGGCGCTCGGGGTCCACCAGTTCGTGACCGGGACCGGGGCCTCGTACCAGGGCGAGATGATCCGGGCCGTGGGCACCTTCGGGGCCACGGACATCATGGGCATGGCGGCCGTGGTGGCGTTCGGGCTGGTGTGCGCGCTCGGTCTCGCGCTCGGGTCCGGGCCCGCGCGGCAGCGGACCGCGGCGGCGGTGTGCGCGCTGGCGCTGCTGCTGCCGCTCGCGCTGTCGTTCAGCCGGGGCGCGTGGATCGCGACGGCCGTGACCTGCGGGGCGCAGCTCGTACTCGCCGGACTGCGGCGGGCCGTGCGGGTGTTCGCGGCGGTGGCGGCCACCGCGGTGGTCCTGGTGGGCGGGCTCGGGGTGGGCTCCGCGATGCTCCAGGAGCGGATCAGCAGCATCACGCAGGTCGCGGACGCGCCGGACCAGTCGGTGACCGACCGGTACACGATGTGGACGGCCGCCGTCGACATGTGGCGCGACCAGCCGCTGACCGGGGTGGGGATGAAGGGCTTCCCCGACCATCGCGACGGGCACGCCTCGCTCGCGCTGTCGTCGGGCAGTGACACGGACGGGGCTGGCGCCGGTTTCCGGCGCCAGCCGCTGCTGTCACCGCACAACATGTATCTGCTGATCCTCAGCGAACAGGGCCTGCTGGGGCTGCTCGCGCTGGCCGGGAGCTGGCTGGCGCTACTGGTCCTCGGACTCCGCAAGCTCTTCCGCGCACGGCGTTCCGCGAGCGGCCCCGACTGCGCGCTCGTCGCCTGCGGGCTGCTGCTCTGGCAGCTGGTCGACTTCGTGTACGCCGACATCGGCGGCCCCTCGACCGTGCTGACCGCGCTGGTGCTCGGCTTCGCCGCGTGGTGGGCACTGGCCGACGAGGGCGCCCACGGGGATGCCCACGAAGGGGCCGGGGAACGATGACGGTGACGCCTTCCCGGGCCGGGGACGAGGGAACGACGGCGCGAGCCGGCCGCCGTCGGCGGACCGGAACCGAATCCGGGGCCGCGGGCGGGACCGAAGCAGGGACCGGGGGCGAGGACGAGGTCCAGTTGCCCGGCGCCCGTGCGGCGACGGCCGGCGCCGCGCATGGCGGGGCCACACCCACCGGCACCGCTCCGGCGAGCGCCGCACCCGTCTCGTCCGGCAGCGCGTCCGCCGCGGACCGCCCCGCCGAAGTCCCCCCGCCCACCCGCGGGTTCCTCGCCAAGGCCACGCTGGTCACCGCCGCCCTCTCCATCGCGGGCGCGCTGCTCGGCCTCGGCCGGGACCAGGCGCTCGCGCATCTCTTCGGGGCCGGCACCGAGACGGACGCCTTCCTGGTCGCGTGGACCGTGCCGGAGGTCGCGGCGACGCTGCTGATCGAGGACGGGATGGCCTTCGTGCTGGTCCCGGCGTTCAGCCTGGCCGTGGCCCGGCGGGCCCGCGGAACCGGCAGCGGCAGCGGCAGCGGCAGCGGCGGGGACCCCGTTCGCGCACTCGTCGCCTCCACCCTGCCCCGTATCGCGCTGGTCCTCGTGGGGGTCGCCGCACTGCTGATCGCCGGGGCGCCCTATCTGGTCGCGGGGCTCGCGCCGGGACTGCCCGACCCCGGGCTCGCGGTCGACTGCACCCGGCTGACGGCGACCTGCGTCCTGAGCTTCGGCCTCGCCGGCTACTGCAGCGCGGCGCTGCGCGCCCACCGCCGCTTCCTGGCCCCGGCCGCCATCTACGTCGCCTACAACACCGGCATCATCACCGCGATGTTCGTGCTCGGCGGCCACTGGGGCGTACGGTCGGCGGCCATCGGTGTAGCGCTGGGCGGCTGCCTGATGGTGGCGGCGCAGACTCCTTCCCTCGTACGGCAGTTGTTCGGCCGCCACCGCTCCGCGCCGGCGGCCGTGGCCCCGGCGGGAGCCTCGTCGCAGGCCGCAGGACCGAACGCCGAACAGCCCTCGGAGCAGGCGCCGAAGCAGTCGGTGACGCACGCGGTGAATCTCGCCCTCGTCGTCCCGGTCCTGCTCTTCGCACTCTGCCGACAGTCCCAGGTCCTCATCGAGCGCTACCTCGCCTCCAGCCTCCCCTCCGGGGCCATCTCGCACCTGAACTACGCGCAGAAGGTGGCGCAGATCCCGATGACCCTCTCGCTGATGCTCTGCACGGTCACCTTCCCGGTGCTGGCGCAGGCGCTCGCCGAGGGCGACACCGAGCGGGCCCGCCAGCGCGTCGAGCACGACGTCTCGGTCGCCGCGTGCATAGTCCTGCTGGGCGCGGCGGCGGTCTTCGCGTGCGCACCGCAGATCATCGAACTCCTCTTCCAGCGGGGCGCATTCGCCGCACGGGACACGGCGGCGACGGCGACCGTCATGCGGGTCTACTCGGTGGGGCTGCTCGGCCACACCCTCGTGGGCGCGCTCGTCCGGACGTACTTCTCGGCCGGCCGCCCCACCTGGTACCCGCTCGCGGCGATGACCGCGGGCATCGTCGCCACCTCGTGGATCGGCGCCGCGACCGTCGGCGCCTGGGGGGTGTCGGGGATCGCCGCCGCCAACGCGATCGGGATCACCCTCACCGCGGCGCTGCTGCTGTCCGGCATGAACGAGCGGCGCAGCGTGCCGATCCACACCCGCCGGGTCGTCCACGAACTCAGCAAGCCGCTCCGCGCGGCCGGGTGCGCGGCCGTGGCGGGCGCCCTGTGCGCGAGCCGTTTCGACCCGCCCGCGCTCGCCCTGTCCACCGGTGGCCTGACCGTCACCGTCGTCTACGTACTGCTGCTCCGGTTGCTCGGCGTCCAGGCCGTCGCACCCGCCTTCCGAACCGCCCTCCGTTCCGTCACCCGAAGGCTGCCGCATGCCCGTTTCCGCTGACCCGACCGATCCGACCGATCCGATCGGCCCGACCGACGCCCCCCGTACCGAGAGACGCACCCGGACGGTCTCGGCGCCCCTGTGGGTGGCGATGTACCACTCGGTGGGCGACTGCTCCGACGACCCGTACCGCATCACGGTCTCCCCCGACCGGCTCGACCGGCAGCTGGGCCGGCTGCACCGCCGGGGCCTGCGCGGGGTGGGCATGGCGGAGCTGCTCGCGGCCGGCGCCCGGGGCGAGGCCCGGGGCCTGGTGGGCCTCACCTTCGACGACGGCTACGCGGACTTCGCCGACAACGCCCTGCCGGTGCTCCGGCGCTGGGGTTTCGGCGCCACCGTGTTCGTCCTGCCGGGCAGGCTCGGCGGCACGAACGAGTGGGACCCGCTCGGCCCCCGCAAACCCCTCCTCACCGCCGACGGCATCCGCCGGCTCGCGGACACCGAGGGCCTGGAGATCGCCTCGCACGGCCTCACCCACGTCGACCTCACCCTCGCCGACGACGCGCTGCTCGGCGCCGAGATCGGCGGCAGCCGGGCCCTGCTCTCCGAGCTGACGGGCCGTGAGGTCCAGGGCATGTGCTACCCGTACGGGACGGTCGACCGGCGGGTCGCCGACGCCGTCCGGGCCGCCGGTTACGGCTACGCGTGCGCGATCGACCCCGGCCCGCTCACCGGCGTCTTCGCCCTGCCCCGGGTCCACATCGGGGAGAACGACACCTCCTGGCGGCTGGGGCTGAAGTACCGCCTGGCCCGGCTGCGCCGACGCGCGGTCCCCCTGACGGCCGACCCGGTGACGGAGGCGGCCCGGTGAAGGCCCTGCACGTCATCACCGGGCTCGGGGTCGGCGGGGCCGAGCAGCAACTGCGGCTGCTGGTGCGCAACCTGCCCGTCGAGTGCGACGTGGTGACCCTCACCAACCCGGGCGCGGTCGCCGAGGGCCTCGTCGCGGACGGCGTGCGCGTCACCCACCTCGGCATACAGGGCAACCGCGACCTCGCGGCGCTCCCGCGCCTGGCCCGGCTGATCCGCCGCGGCCGCTACGACGTCGTCCACACCCATCTCTACCGGGCCTGCGTGTACGGCAGGACCGCCGCGCGCCTCGCCGGGGTGAAGGCCGTCGTGGCCACCGAGCACTCGCTCGGCGACTCGCAGATGGAGGGCCGCCGGCTCACCCCGGGCGTCCGGGCGCTCTATCTGGCCAGCGAGCGCCTCGGCCGCTCGACGGTCGCGGTCTCGCCCACGGTCGCCGAACGGCTGCGCCGCTGGGGCGTGCCGGGCCCGCGCATCGAGGTCGTGCCGAACGGCATCGACGTGGACCGCTTCCGCTTCGACGCGGCCCGGCGCGAGAGCACCCGGCGGCGGCTGGGGCTGCCGCAGGGGGCGTACGTCGTCGGGGGTGTCGGGCGGCTCACCGCGGGCAAGCGGTTCGAGGTGCTGGTCCGGGCGCTGGCCGAACTGCCGGACGACGTCTGGCTGCTGCTGGTCGGCGGCGGCCCGGAGGAGAACGTGCTGCGGCGGGCGGCGCAGCGCATGGGGGTCGCCGACCGGGTGCTGTTCACCGGCGAGCGCCCCAACGGGCCCGCGTCGGCCGACGGTGCGGACGGCCTCGACCTGCCGTCCCTGACCGGTGCCATGGACCTCCTCGCCTCGCCGTCCGCGGAGGAGGCCTTCGGGCTCGCCGTGGTGGAGGCCCTGGCGGCGGGTCTGCCCGTGCTCTACGTCTCCTGCCCGGCCGTCGACGACCTCCCCCGGGACGCGGCCCCCTTCGCCCGGCGGGTGCAGGGCGGCGCGGACTCCTTCGTACGGGCCGTGCGGCAGGCCCGCGCGCAGGGCCCCGGGCCGCGCTCCGCGCCGGAGGCGGCCCACCACTACAGCATCGCCCGCAGTGCCGACCGGCTCATGGACATCTACACGGCCGCAACTCTGGGAGTGAGTTCCACATGACCGACAACCCCATCCGTGTCACCGGACGGCCGGGAACGGCACTCGCGCGGGCCAGGGCGCTGCCCCCGTGGTCCCTGCTCGCCGCGGGCGCCCTCCTCGGCGGAGTGCTCGGCGGCTCGTACGGCGTCCTGAAGACACCGCAGTACAGCGCCACGAGTTACGTCATCGCCGTCCCCACCGAGCAGTCGGACCCGGCGGCGGCGCTCGGCTTCGCACAGGCCTACGGGCGGGTCGCCACCCAGCTCGCGGTGCTCGGCGACGCCCAGGTGTGGGCGGGCGTACCGGTGTCGACCCTGCGGGAGAGCGTGCGGACGGCGACCTCGCCGGACGCGCCGATGGTCGCCGTGACCGCCACCTCCGCCCGGCCCGACCTCGCCGCGGACATCGCCAACGCCGTGTCGCGCTCGCTGACCCGGCACGCGAACGACACCGAGGGCAGCACGCATGTGGAGCTGCTGCAGTTCTCGCGGGCGATCAAACCCACGGAGGCGTCCTCGGCGTCCGCGTCGGTGACCGGTCTCGTCGGCGCGAGCGCCGGCGGACTGCTCGGCGGACTCGCGCTGCTGGTCCGCCCGCGCCGCGCCCCGGGGGCCGCGCCCACGGCCTCGGTGCCGGGCCCCGCCACCGCCGCCGACGTCCACGGACAGCTGTGAGAGCCGCGCTGCGGGCTCAGCCGCAGACCGAGCTGCGTACGGAACTGTGCACGGACGAGCGGGAGTTCGGGCGGCTGGCCGAGGAGTGGGGAGGGCTGTACCGGCACTGCGGCACGGCGACCCCCTTCCAGAGCCACGCGTGGCTGCACTCGTGGTGGCTCTCCTACGGCACGCCCGGCCGGCTCCGGCTCGTACTCGTCCGCGACGGCGGCGAGCTGGTGGCCGCCGCCCCGCTGATGCTCGTACGGCAGCCGTGGCCCGCCCTCGTACCGCTGGGCGGGTCGATCTCCGACTTCGGGGACGTGCTGATCGAGGACGGCGAGCGCGCCGACCGGGCGGCCGCCGCGCTGGCCGAGGGGCTGGCCGCCGCCGCGCGCACCGCGCTGATCGACTTCCGTGAGGTACGGCCCGGGGGCGCGGTGGAGCGGGTGTACGCGAGCTGGCGCGGGCCCCGGCGGCAGGTGCCGGACTCGCTGTGCCTGGAGCTGCCCGCCGTGCCGATGGACGACCTGATCGGACGGCTGGCGACGGCCAAGGCGCAGCAGCGGGTCCGCGCCAAGCTGCGCAAGCTGTCCACGCTGGGGGTCGAACGGCGGGCCGTGCGCCCCGACGAGGTCGACACGGCGCTGCGCAGGCTCCTGGAGCTGCACCGGCTGCAGTGGCAGGGCCGCAAGGTGACGTCCGAGCATCTGCAGGATCGCTTCGCCGAACACCTGATCCGTTCGGTGGGGCCGATGGTCCGCGCCGGGGACGCGGTGGTGACCGAGTTCCTGGTGGACGGGACCGTGGTGGCGGTCGACCTGACGCTCCTGTCGGACCGGCTGGCGGGCGGCTATCTGTACGGTGCGCATCCGCAGCTGCGGGAGCGCAAGGCGGACGTGGCGACGATGCTGCTGCACGCCTGCGCCCAGCACACCGCGGCGGGCAGCGGGACGGGCAACGGGACGGGCGGTCGCCGGGTGCTGAGTCTGCTGCGCGGCAACGAGCCCTACAAGCACCACTGGCGCCCGCAGCCCGTCGTCAACCAGCGTTTCCTGCTGGCCAGACGGCGGACGGCACCGCTGATGTCCGCCGCCGTCTGTGACGTGGCCGCCCGCAGCAGGGGCAAGAAGCTGCTCGACCGGTTCCTCGACTGGAGGGAACGCGGTGGCGGCAGGCCCTGACCGGCCCGCCGCCACCGCGTTCGCCGCCTTCGGGTCAGCGGTTGCGCGACCACCAGTCGAAGCGCAGGCAGAGCTTCCCGCCGAGCCAGTACTCCACCCAGTCGCCCAGGGCCACCGGCGAGCAGTTCGACGGCTTCTCGGGCGTCGGGTCGGTGGTCCCCGGCGGGTCGGTCGGCTTGGGCGTCGGATCCGTGGGCTTCGGGGTCGGGTCGGTGGGCTTCGGCGTCTGGTCGGTGCGGCCGAAGAGCACGGACCGGTAGATCTCGGAGGCCTCGGGGTTGTCGTCGCACTGCCACACACCGTGCGGGCAGTAGTCGGTGAGCGTGTTGTACAGCGGCTTGTGCTCGTCCAGCCAGGCGAGCATGCGCCTCATGTAGGTCGCGTTGTCGCCGTTTCGGAACAGCCCCCATTCAGGATAGGAGATCGGCTTTCCGTGCGCTTTCGCGAAGTCGACGTGCGCCTGAAGCCCGTAGGGCTCCGAAACGGCCTCGTCGAATGACTGTCCGCGCGGCTGGTCGTACGAATCCATGCCGATGACGTCGACCGTCTCGTCGCCCGGATAGCACTGGGTCCAGGGAATGGCGTCCCGGCCGCGGTTCGGCGTGAAGTCGAAGCGGAACTTCTGCCCCGGCACCGCTCTCATGGCGGTGACGATCCTGTCCCAGTACTTCTTCCAGGCCTCCGGGTCCGGCCCGCAGCGATGGGTGTACGTGATGCCGTTCATTTCCCAGCCGAGCACGATGACGGTGTCGGGCACCTCCAGCTCGACGAGCCGCTCGGCCAGCTTGCGGAAGTGGTGGTCGAACTCCCCGGCCGCGCCGCGCCGCAGCAGACCGCGGACCTCGCGGTCGGAGACGCCCTCCTCGTTGCGCTCCAGCATCGGCACGTTGAGGACGAACAGCCGGTCGGCCTCCTCCCGCCGCCAGTCCGCCCAGGCGTCGAGGAAGCCGGGCAGGCCCTCGATGTTGCTCCAGCGGTCGCCCGGCAGATACGTGTGCGCCACGCGCAGGTCGGCCCCGCCCAGCCAGCGGCTGAGCTCGGCGATCCGGGCCACCCCGCGGGGCCCGTAGTCCAGGTAGGCGCCGAAGGCCGGTTTCTCGGGGGCCTTCGGCGGCGCGGGCGGCGGGGTCGCCTGTCCGGAGGCGGCCGGTGCGGCGGCCGGTGCGGCGACCGGCGCCACGACACCGGTGGGCGCGGGCGGCGGCGGGGCGGGCGGCTCCCCCGCCCGCACGGCCGCCGCGTGTCCCGTCCCGGACGCGAGGGCGGCCGAGGCGAAGAGTCCGGCGGTGAGTACGGCGGCGACGTACGCCGGCCGTCTGGTTCGGGTCCGTTGCAGTGGGGCCATGTCCACTCCTCGCGTTCTTTTCCACCGTCCACTGACACTCAGTCATATGAATGCGCATTGCGCCAACCGAGGCCGGGCGCCGGGGAAATGCCCACTCACTCGCACGGGTGAGAAATAAGAAGCGAAGAAACAGAAGCGATCCCAAGGAAACAGACCCATGCCGTCCTTCGACACCCGCGTGCCCGCCGTACTGCTGCGCACCGACCGGAATCCCTTTCACCACGGCACGCTGGGAGCCGTACGCTCGCTCGGCCGGGCCGGAATCGACGTACACCTGGTCGCGGATTCCACTGGAAGTCCGGTGCGCGGTTCGCGTTTTGTGTGCCGGATGCATCCGCCGCCCGCCCCCGGGGCCCCGCCGTCCGAGATCGCCGCGACGTTGCGCCGAGTGGCGGCGCGGGTGGGCCGGCCCGCCGTACTGATCCCAATGGATGACGCGGGCGCCGTGGCCGTGGACCGGCTGCGGGCCGAACTCGCGCCCCGCTTCCTGCTGCCCCTCGCGCCCGCGGGCCTCGCCGAGCGGGTCGCGGACAAGGCGGAACTGGCCGCCGTGTGCGCGTCCGCGGGCCTCCCGCACCCGGAGACGCTGGTCCCGGACGGTCCCGCGCAGGCGGCCTCGGCGGCCCGGCGGCTGGGGCTGCCGGTGGTGGCGAAGTGGAGCCGCCCCTGGCTGCTGCCCGCCGGTTCCGACCTGCGCAGCACGACGGTCCTGACCTCCGCCGAGGAGGCGCGGACCCTGTACCGGCGGGCCGAGGAGGCGGGCAGCCGGCTGCTGCTCCAGGCGTTCCTGGCACCGGGCCCCGACCAGGACTGGTTCTTCCACGGGTACGTGGACCGGTCCGGGGCGGTGCGCGGGGGCGGCACGGGCCGCAAGCAGCTGGCCTGGCCGCGCGGCGCGGGCCTGACCGCGGTGGGCCGCTGGACGCCGAACCCGGCCGTGCTGGCGCTGGCCGAACGGCTGGTCGCACAGCTCGGCTACCGGGGCATCCTCGACCTGGACTTCCGCCGCGACGGCACGACCGGCGCGTACCACCTGCTCGACTTCAACCCGCGGCCCGGCGCGCAGTTCCGGCTGTTCGCCGACGGGGCGGGGCTCGACGTGGTGCGGGCGCTGCACCTGGACCTGACCCACCGTCCGCTGCCGTCGCCCGTCCCCCTGCCGGGCCGGACCTTCGTGGTGGAGAACTACGCGCCGCTGTCGGCCGCGTTCCGCCGCGGGACCGAACTGGCCTGGCACGCCCGGGACGACCTCGCGCCCGGTGCCGCCCTGTGGGCGCTGTGGTCACGCCATGTGGGCAGGCGCGCCGTCCGCCGGCACGTACGACCGACGACCCCTCCTCCTCAGCTGACCCCCCTGTCCGACGACGAGAAAGCGAGCAGTCACTGATGTACGACCTGCTGGTGGTGGGAGCCGGCCCCTACGGCCTGTCCATCGCCTCCCATGCCGCGGCGGCCGGTCTGAGCCTGCGGGTGTTCGGCCGGCCCATGGCCTCCTGGCGCGACCACATGCCCCGCGGCATGTTCCTCAAGTCCGAACCGTGGGCCTCCAACCTCTCGGACCCCGAGGGCCGTCTGAGCCTGGCCGCCTACTGCGCGCAGCAGGGGATGGAGGCCCGGCACGGGGCGCCCATCCCGGTGGAGGTGTTCGCCTCGTACGGGCTGTGGTTCGCGCGGCACTCGGTCCCGGAGGTGGACGAGCGCACGATCGAGCGCATCCACCCCTGCCTCGGCGGTTTCGAGGCGGTCACCGAGGACGGCACGACCGTGCGCGCGCGGACGGTCGCGCTGGCGGTCGGCGTGCTCCCCTTCACCGAAGTCCCGGCGACCCTGCGCGGGCTGACGCCCGAGCACGTCTCGCACAGCAGCCATCACAGCGATCTGGACCGCTTCGTCGGCAAGGACGTCACCGTGGTCGGCGGCGGTCAGGCCGCGCTGGAGACGGCGGCCCTGCTCGCCGAACAGGGCACCCGCGTCCGGGTCGTGGCCCGGGCCCCCGGCCTCTCCTGGAACGACGTGCCACCGCCGTGGGAACGCCCCTGGTGGCAGTCCGCCCGCGCCCCGCACAGCGGCCTCGGCCCCGGCTGGCGCAACTGGTTCTACGCCGAACGCCCCGGCGCGTTCCGCCGTCTGCCCGAGCCCACCCGCGCCCGGATCGCCACCACGGCCCTCGGCCCCGCGGGCGCCTGGTGGGTCCGCGACCGGGTCGAACCGTCCGTCGAACTGCTGCTGGGCCACGAGATCGCGGCGGCCTACGGGTCGGCGGACGGCGTACGCCTCGACGTGCTCGGCCCGAGCGGCGGGCTGACGTCCCTGGACACCGAGCACGTCATCGCCGCCACGGGCTTCAAGCCGGTCCGCGAACGCCTGGGGATCCTGACGGCGGACGTGCACGAGGGCCTGGGCGCGTGTCCCGACGGATCGCCCTACGTGGGCCGGGAGTTCGAGTCGACCTGGCCGGGGCTCTTCATGGCGGGCCTGGTCACGGCGGCCGGCTTCGGCCCGGCCATGCGGTTCGTGCACGGCGCCTCGTTCACGGCCCGGACCCTCGTACGGGGAGTGCGGCGCCGGCTCCGTACGGGACCGGCCCTGCTGCCCGTGCCCGGCGCGCGGGAGCGGCGCGGGGTGCTGGGGGCAGCGGGGCGCTGACCCCGCGGACGCCGGACGCCATGTGCCGGGTGCCGGATGCCGGGCGGGTGGCGTCCGGCACCCGGCGCGTCGTCACCGGCGGGCGGCGGCCCGGTTGCGCCGGTACAGGATCGCTCCGCCGAGCAGCAGGCCCGTGCCGACGGCCGAGGCCGCGAGCATGCCGTCGACGCCGGTCTGCGCCAGCTCCGGCCAGGGGCCCGCACCGGAGGCGGGCGGGGACGGAGGCGTCGCTCCCGGCGGACCCGTGGTGGGCGGCACCGACGACGGGGGCCCGGTGGTGGGCGGCACCGTTCCCGGCGGACCCGTCTCGGGAGGCGTGGTCGTGGGCGGGGTGGTGTGCGGGGGCGTCGTGTGCGGCGGACCGGACGGGGGCCCCGAAGGCGGCCCGGACGGCGGGGTGTCGTCGTCGCCGTAGCCCCCCGGCCCGTCGTGCCCGCACCTGTCGCCGAACGCCGGGTTCAGCAGACCGCCCGCGCCCGCGGTGTCGCCGCACGCGTTCGCCGGCACGTCCACCGGGGCCTCGTCGACGTTGCCCGTTCCGACACCGGGCGCGTCGTGCGCACCGCCGTGCGTGGCGGAACCGCCGCCGTGGTGGTCACCGCCGTGGTGGCCCGAACCGTGGTGGCCGGAGCCGCCGCCGTGGTCCGAGCCGTATCCCTGGTCCTGGTGGGAGCCGTGGCCGTGGTCCGAGCCGTATCCGGTCGGGGCTCCGTGGCGGGGCCCGTCCGGCTTGCGGTGCTTGCCCGTGGGGGTGGCGCAGGAGTTGCCGAACGACGGGTTGAGGCCGGCGGCCGCGTTCGCGGAGTTGCCGCACGCGTTCACGGGCACGCCCACCGGCGCCTGCACGTTGTTGCCGGACAGCACTCCGGGCGAGTCCGCCGCCACCCCGTGCACGTCCGAGTCGGCGAACGCCTGGGAGCCGTACAGGGACAAGATGCTCGTCGCGGCGGCGGCCGCGACCATTCCCTTGCTCAGGGTCTGTCGCAACTTTGTTGTCTTCTCTGCTGGTAGAAGTGGGAAAAGCCGGCCTTGGCACCGGAATGCGGTCCAAGGCCGGCGTGACTCAGCCGTTCGGCTGGTGCGTTACGACGTCAGTCGTTGACGCACT